>NZ_DATMXX010000149.1:0-41821 GCF_035561255.1 Sporomusa sp.
GTAATCATTGTATTTATCGTCAATCTCCAATATGTTGGTTCTTACAAATTTTGCACTTAGCTTTGCTGTTTCGGCAAGCTGCTCGGCTTCGGAAATAGCGATATCAGAAATATCAAACCCTATCGCTTCTTTTGCGCCAAACTTCATGAGCGACAACAGTTCCCTACCGTTTTGGCATTGCATTTGAGCTATGATTTTACCATCAAAATTAATATGCTTCAATTTGTTAACCACAACATTATCATAATCGCTGTTAAATGTTGTGAAATCTCGATTTTCAAAACCCTTTAGCAATGAATTTTTTCTTGCCTTCTGATGATATTTCGAAGCTTGATTCCAAGCGGCTCGATTGCCTTCAAATATATTTTTATTGCTCATATAATATTACCTCGCTTTATATAATATGTCTAATATGTCACAGGGGACGACCCGGGGACGGTTCTTGACTTGAATGCTCTTGCTAAATGCCAGAGGGATTTTATATTTTTACTATATTTCCTTAAACACGACAGAACTCCTACCAAACAGGAGTTCTGCTTTTTTTCGCTATCTCCAGGGAAGGCACTACGGAATGTTCCCATTATCAATTTTCCACTATTCTTAAAGACCGCTCAAAATTGTCCAGATGCTAGGCGAATGTGAGGAAGCGCGCGCAGACAGTACGCGGGAGTACGGCAAGTGCGCTCCCGGAACACCAACGCCGCAGATGGGTGATTATGGGCGGCCTCGTTTCGCTGTTACCAGTGATACTTCTCTCTTCAACTAATCTTAAACAGCAAATAGCCATTTCCTATTACTTATAAAAAGTAGATTTAATTGGTGGAGGCGAGAAAATCACCTCCAAAAAGCAAAAAACCGCTCACTGTCCGTCACAAAGCCAGACAATTCGCGGTTCTCAAGACTTCCTATTGTGACTTTAACCATAACTTTGCCGTTTTTTCAAGCATAAGTTTGCCGTTAGGAATATCTGCAAATCCGTGCAAATACTTCAATTATCAGTAATATCCCTTACAGATAATTGAAGCATATCTTTGCCACAAGGAAAAGACACGGAAAGACACGGGGCCGGTGGTACTGTCTCAGTTTTTTTCAATAAATCTTTCTTCAAGACACAACCACCGTCCCCTCGTCTTTACATGCCAGCTGCGGCTGCAAAAGAAATAATCTCTTCCTTCTTTTTGCTGTCTGCGTACTTCTTTATCCGGTTTATCAAACTCTACCCCGCATAGATGGCAAACTACTCTCATAAAAGCAAAACCTCCACCTAAGGTAATATATTACTATTATACCTCAGGTGGAGGGGAGATTCAATTGGTGGAGGCGAGGAGAATCGAACTCCTGTCCAAGAATATTACTGCATAAGCTTCTCCGAGCGCAGTCGGTGGTTTAAAATTCGCGTTCTTGCCGCCCACAGACAGGCTGCTTGAACACTATCTCGATAAAGTTTTCCAGTCGGCTCTCCGAGAATTGAGCCTCAGGTATCCCACTAAGTGACGTCCTATCCTAGGCCGCGGGAGTGCGTAGGTAGAACGTTAGCATTAAGCTGCTAAAGCGTATTCGTTGTTTGCTTTTACTTTAGGTCCACCGTGTTGACGGGCTGATGGAACCCCGGCTCGCTACCTATACCATAACTACCCCTGTCGAAACCAGTACGCCCCCGTATTATAAGGGGATCTGGGGTTACTGCTGAATCTTTTGCAAACTACTATATACACTTCGTTGTTAACTTATTATATCACAAACCTTGTGTCCAGCCAAATAAAACTTTTACCAGTTGACTACTCCTATACAGGATTAATTACACCTGTGACGAATATGACGAATATATTGGGCTGAAGGAGGTGATATCTTGAAATCACAACATACCGGTGCACTGCTGGTTGCAGCGTCGGCAGCCGGATTTGCCACTTTAGCAATCTTCATTAAGTTTGCTTATGCTGCCGGGGCCAATATTATCACAATCCTGGCCGGACGATTTGTACTCGCCGCAATTTGCCTGGCACTTATTCTAAAATGGCGTGGCATCTCGCTGAATATTGATAAAAGTCTGATGCGTGATTTGGCACTGATGGGCGGATTGGGCTATGGGTCCATGTCGCTGCTGTTTGCCCTGGCGGTAAAGCACCTGCCGGCCTCGCTGGCGGCGATGCTGCTGTATACGTACCCGGCAATTGTCAGTGTGCTGTCTTTTGGTATTGGCGATGAGCGATACACATGGCCCAAAGGGTTGGCGCTGGCAGTCTGTTTCTCTGGTTTGTTTCTTGTGCTTGGCGTATCCTTTGACAATGCCAGCATGCTTGGCTTTACTTTTGGTTTGGGAGCCGCGTTAGTCTACTCAGTATACATTGTTGTTGGCAACCGGCGTTTGAAAAATGTCGATGCTATGGTTACTACCACCTATGTCTGCGTTTCCGCTGCCGTCATCTTCGTTCTGACCGGCATTGCAAGTGATACAATTATTTGGAGTCTGCCATTACCAGGCTGGCTGGCGATCATTGGTATTGCATTAATACCAACCATTGTCGGTATTATGGGCTTTTTTGCCGGCATGAGCCGCATTGGCGCCACAAATGCCTCTATTATCAGCACCACAGAACCGGTAATTACCGTATTGCTGTCAGTTATGCTGCTTAATGAAAAAATAACGCCGCTGCAGATTGGCGGCGGCATTCTTATCCTGGGCGGCATATTGATTTTGCAGCTTTGGGCAGGAAACTGCGAACGCGCGCAGGCAGTGGAGCAACAATAGTTATTCCTTCTGCCGCTCGCGCAGTGTCCGCTCCATATCTCGCTTGGCATCCCGCTCAGCAAGATCCTGACGTTTATCGTATGTATGTTTACCACTGGCCAGCCCCAGTTCTACCTTGACTTTGCCTTTAGTAAAATATAATTTAAGCGGCACCAGTGTATAGCCTTTTTCTTTGGTCTTGCCAATCAATTTATTAATTTCATAGCGATGCATCAAGAGCTTGCGGGTACGCAGCGGTTCATGATTAAAGCGGTTCCCCTGCTCATAAGGGCTAATGTGCATATTGTGCAGCATCAGCTCAGCATTATCAATCCTTGCATAAGAATCTTTCAGATTCGCTTTGCCTGCCCGGAGTGATTTCACTTCGGTGCCGGTAAGGGCAATCCCAGCTTCATATGTCTCATGAATATGATAATCGTGACGGGCCTTCCGGTTTTCCGTCGCTATTTTTATGCCTGCTTCCTTACTCACCGCTTCTCACCTCTTAGAATCCTCAGATACGCATACCTATTGTATCTGATTTGCTGCCTTACGTCAATTAAGTTACTTTATTTTTTGCCCGTGGCTTCTTGGGTTTGGCGGTAGTAACCGGCTTCTTTTTGGCGGTGACAGCATGGCTTTTGCCGGCGCTGCGTCCTTCGCCCGGTCGACTGCGTCTCCGGTCCGGGGCCTGACTGCCAACAGCCTGCAAAGACTTGCCATCGGTTGCAACAAGGTAGTCAATGGTACGGTCAGCTGGATTTACCTTCGAGACGACAATCCTGACACTGCTGCCAATGCGATAGATATTGCTTGTACGCTCCCCAATCAAGGCATATTGTTCTTCAACATACTGGTAGTAATCATCCTCCAGGCTGGAAACACGCACCAATCCTTCAATACCATTCGTAATCTCAACAAAAAAGCCAAAGGCAGTAACACCACTGATAATGCCGTCGAATTCTTCGCCGACAAACTGGGCCATATACTCTACCTTCTTTAAATCCACGGTAGCCCGCTCGGCTTCAGCTGCTGCCCGCTCCCGCTCAGAGGAGTGCAAAGCAATCTCCGGCAGCATAACCGATAGTTTCTGACTGCGTTTGGCAGAGATATCGCCGGTAGTAAACGTTTCACGGATGATGCGATGAACAATCAAATCCGGATAGCGCCTGATTGGCGAGGTAAAATGCGTATAATAGGTTGCTGCCAGGCCAAAGTGCCCCAGGTTTTCGGCATCATACCGCGCCTGCTTCAGCGAACGCAGCATAACGGTACTGATAATACGCTCTTCCGGCCGGCCGGCAATCTTACTGAGCACGCGCTGTAGTGCCATCGGCTGGATTTCCTGGGTTTTGGGGATATGCTGGCCAAAATTACCGAGCAAGACATTCAGTCTGCTCATCTTCTCTTCATCAGGCTCTTCATGTACCCTGAACATCGATGGTACACCTAACCAATGCATATGCTCGGCCACTGTTTCATTGGCAACCAGCATAAACTCTTCGATGATCGATTCGGCAATACTCCGGATCCTTTTTTCAATGGCAATCGGGTGACCTTCTGCATCGAGTTTCACTTTTATTTCCGGGAAATCAAAATCAATGGCGCCCCGGCGCATCCGGCGGTCCCGCAGAATCCGGCACAGTCTTTCCATTTCTTCCAGTGGTGCAACCAGATCAGCATACTTGTCCCGCAGAGGCTCATCATGGTCAGCAACAATCTGCCGTACTACATTATAGGTCAGTCTGGTTTTCACCCTGATTACACTGGGGAATATCTCATGGTTTATTACCTGACCGCGTCCATCAATCTCCATTTGTGCCGACAAGGCCAGCCTGTCTTCACCGGCGTTTAGACTGCAAATGCCGTTTGACAGGCGATGTGGCAGCATCGGCAATACCCGGTCCACCAAATAGACGCTGGTACCTCTGGCTCTGGCCTCATTATCCAATGGCGTATTCTCCCGCACATAATGGCTAACATCGGCAATACTTACGTTTAGCAGGTAACGACCGTTTTTGAGGCGTTCGACATATACCGCATCGTCCAGGTCCTTGGCATCGTCGCCATCAATTGTTACCATATTGAGATCCCGCAGGTCACGCCGCCCTACCAGATCCTCTTCACTAATGGTTGTTTTAACACGGTCGGCAGCCTGTTCAACCTCTGGGGGAAACTCAGTAGGCAGGTTGTGCTTCTTAATAATTGATAATATCTCAATGCCAGGGTCTCCCTGACGGCCCAATACCTCAATAATCCGGCCCTCGGCACTTTTTTGTTTTTGGGGCCACTCCGTAATTTCAACAACAACCTTTGAGCCGGTTTTAGCTCCCTTAAACTCTTCTTTGGGTATGAAAATATCCCGGCCAATCTTCCGGTCATCAGGTAAAACAAAACCGAAGTTACGGCTGGCCTCGAAGGTTCCCACCACTTTGCTGTTTGCCCGGGTAACAACCCGGATGATCTCGCCTTCCACAGCCTTACCGGACATATGCCGCTTATGCATTCTCGCTACAACCCGGTCACCGTGCATAGCGCCCCCAATGGCGTCAGGCGGGATGAATACATCCTCAAGGTCATGGTTTTCCGGCAGAATAAAGCCAAAGCCTTTGGTTGTTGCCGAAAACTTACCGACAACAAGGTTCATGCGGTCAGGTATCCCATATTTACCATAACGGGTTTTTATAATAGCAGCAGTGGCTTCAAGCTTGTCCAATATCTGCCAGAACTCCTCCAGTTCTTTGCCGCGAATGCTCAACCCGTCTGCCAAATCCTCGGCAGTAAGCGGTTTATACACTTCTTCCCGCATAAACTCAAGTATTCTTTCAGCTAAATCCATTTTACTCATCTCCTTTTATAGCAATTATCGCCTTTCCCTCAGCTGTTATTGTTCCATCCGGCAATGTAATTTTACCGGCTAGTTCATACATTTTTCCCCGTTGGCCGATAATCCATCCACTGACTGTCAATTGTTGTCCGATTGGGGTTGGCTGACGAAATCGCACATCCAGCCTGGCAGTGACCGCATTGAGACCCTTTGCATGCAAATAACGGGCCATAACCTCATCCAAAAGTGTACTTACCAGCCCGCCATGCATAATACCGTCATAGCCCTGATGCTCAGGCCCGGGGATAAAGGTTGTCAAATATGTATTATCCTCTTCGCGAAAAGCAAGTTTCAATCCAATGGGATTACGCGGTCCGCAGGCAAAACACCATTGATTACTCTCGTCCATAATACACCTCGCTGTATTTTTTACGCCAAAAACTGGTCAAGCAGCTGAAAAACATAATCACGTTCTAAATCAAGGGTGACAATATGGCCTGATTTGTTAAGCCATACCAGCTGCTTCTCGGCACTGCCCAGCTTGTCATAAATATACTGGGCGCTTTCCGGTTCAACCGTATGTTCTTTGGTTGACTGCACGATGAGTGCCGGTACCGTGACTAACGGCAGCACCCCCATAACATGCTTGACTAGCTCAAGCAGACTGGACAGGCTGCTCAGCGGTGTTACATCATAAGTAATCGAATATTGCTCACCAACATCTAACAGGCGTTTGCGTTTTTTGGGAACGAAGTTGGTAAACATACGATAGAGTGGCAGCAGTTTTAGGCGCTTATTGGCAATATAGATCGGCGCGCTAATAACAGCCAGCCGCCGCAGCGGATATTCACTGGCCAGCTTAAGTGTTAGAAGACCACCCATTGATAACCCTACCGCCGCAACACTGGTGCAAATACCGGCTAACAGATGATAACCGTCTTCGACACTGTCATACCAATGCGGCCAGGCGGTTTTAGCCATTTCTTCCGGTGTGGTTCCATGTCCCGGCAGACGCGGCGCAAACACGGTATAACCCAGTTTATTTAAATATTCTCCTGCCAGGCGCATCTCTGACGGCGCACCGGTGAAACCATGTACCAATAATACGCCTTTTTCACCGCCTTGCAGAAAAAAGGGCTCAGCTCCTGGCATTAAGGCCAAAAATAACTCCCCCAATATTTAATTACTTGTCTATATACGCATTAAAGTAATTCTTTCTTTTTATTATTTCCGTTTAGCCGGCTTGACAAACGCTCTGAAGAGCAAGCATATATACCAATAGTATTATACCATTATCTGACACAATAACAAAACGCCAAGCTAAAATAGCTTGGCGTTTATTAACAATTGGTTTAGAAAAAGAGTAATGGCGCAATGATCAGCGAAATAGTGCCGGCAACTTTGATCAGCGGATTCATAGCCGGACCTGAGGTATCCTTGAACGGATCGCCAACAGTATCACCGATAACAGCGGCAGCATGGGTCGGAGTACCTTTGCCGCCATACTTACCGGTTTCAATCCATTTTTTCGCATTATCCCAGGCACCACCGGCATTGGACATAAAGAGTGCCAGCAATACACCGGCAGCAGTTGCACCGGCCAGGAAACCAGCCAGAGCTTTTGCGCCAAGAATAAAACCAACCAGGATCGGTGAACCGACAGCAAAGATGCCAGGCAGCATCATTTCGCGGATGGCAGCCTTGGTGCTAATGTCTACACAAGCAGCATAATCAGGACGCCCGGTACCTTCCATAATGCCGGGGATCTCACGGAACTGACGGCGAACCTCGGCGATCATTTCGAACGCGGCTTTACCAACAGCTTCCATAGTGAAGGCACAAACCAGGAACGGCAGGGTTGCCCCCAGGAAAATACCGATAATTACACCCGGTTCGGTCAGGTTAATGACCAGATGACCATTCACCAGCAGACCGGACAGTTTTGGGTTTTTGGCAATCTCTTCACCGAAAGCAGTGAACAGAGCCAGGGCGGTAAGAGCAGCAGAACCAATGGCGAAACCTTTGGCAATAGCAGCTGTTGTATTACCGACAGCATCCAGTTTATCAGTGGTTTTACGGATTTCCGGACCAAGTTCTGCCATTTCAGCAATACCGCCGGCATTGTCGGCAACAGGGCCAAACGAGTCAACCGCAACAACCATACCTGCAGTGCAGAGCATGCCCATCGCAGCCATAGCAATACCATAAATACCTGCCTGACCATAAGCAACCCAGATTGCAACAGCAAATACCAGCATCGGCAAGCCGGTGCTTCTTAGGCCAAGGGCGATACCGGCGATAACATTGGTAGCCGGACCGGTTTGCGAGGCATCAGCAATATGCTGGGTAGGCGGCTTATTATTAGCCGTGTAGTATTCTGTAATCATACCAACAAGTACGTTAACAGCCAGACCAGCGATAACTGCAATCGTAATACCCATGGCTTTGCCTGGAAGCATAGCACTGGCAATGGCATAGGTAGAAATAGCAACAAGAATATTAGTTCCCCAAATACCTCTATTTAGAGCAGCCAGCGGATCACCGTCTTCACTGGTTCTAACCAGGAAGGTGCTGACAATAGAAGCAAAAATACCGGCTGCGCCAATCACAAGCGGGAACAGCACACCATTGATATTACCTGGGAAAACGGTTTGACCGATAAGCATGGCAGCAATCGCGGTAGCGGCATAGGACTCGAACAGGTCGGCCCCCATACCTGCGGTATCACCGACATTGTCACCAACATTATCAGCGATAACTGCCGGGTTGCGGGGGTCATCCTCAGGGATGCCTGCCTCAACTTTACCGACAAGGTCAGCGCCGACATCAGCAGCTTTGGTAAAAATACCGCCGCCAACACGGGCAAAAAAGGCAATGGCGCTTGCGCCAAAGGCAAAACTATTAATAACAACAGGGTCGCCAAAAACTATGTATAATCCTGATACACCCAGGAGACCAAGACCGGCAACCGACATACCCATTACCGCACCGGCCCGGAAAGAAACGCCGAGTGCTTTGTTAAGACTGGTTCGGGCAGCTTCAGTAGTACGGGCGTTAGATTTAGTAGTAGCAGTCATCCCCACATAACCGGCAATTGCCGAACAAACGGCGCCGACCAGGAAAGATACTGCCAGTTTGTACCCATCAACATAAAATAGTATAAAGAAAATGACAATAGTAAATGGGATAAGAGTTTTGTACTGACGATTGAGGAAGGCCATAGCACCTTCAAAAATCGCCTGGGAAATTTCCTGCATTTTGGCGTTACCTGGGCTTTCCTTTAAAACACTAGCCATAAGGTAACCGGCAAATGCCAGCGCCACAAGACCTGCAAACGGCGCAATGTACAATAATTCCATGTCCTTACGTTCCCCCTTTGAGCTACACCATAAAATACCTCAATATGCCGGAGAAACTCCAGCAATTGAGGTTAGTGACCCTACTGCATTAATTTGACTAAAACCATTGTGACAATCCCAAACAATGCAGCAATAATAATTGTTGCCTTAGCCAGAATTTCGTCAAGGCCCTTACGTTTGCCGCCAAAAATAGATTCGGCACCTCCGGCAATTGAACCCGATAAACCGGCGCTCTTACCTGACTGCAATACCACCACTGCAATTAATGCAATCGAAAGCACTGCCTCTAAAACCATCAGCCCTGTAATCACTTTATTAACCCCCTTCATGACTGATACCGTTATCCCTTGCTACAATGTGCTGCCAAGGCATGACAATATTCTAACACACTTAATTGATACTTGACAATTATTTAGTAAATATTTTCACTATTTTCATCATACATATTTTCCCCTTTTTGTCAAAAATTAAACAGCCGGAATGAACCGGCTGTTTAATAAAAAGCTTTTTACGCCTTGGGGGAGGTTTGAACTGGTTTTGGATGGTCAACATATGATCCGGTATTAACGACATGGGTATTGAGGCGGCTGGTACAGCCAAACCGGCCTTCATCCTGCTGGATTACTTCCATATTCGGACTGCCGCAATGCTCGCAGACCTTATTATGACTTAAGCACTCCATTAATTCGTTCTCACACTGGTACAGGTAGCCACAGCCACTGCATCGAATCAAGTATCCCTTCGGCATTTAGTTCACCTCCTTCCGGCGCGAACTTATCTTAGGTTGTAGAAAACTTTCCGTCCGCGATATTGGGCCAAATCACCCAGCTGTTCTTCAATCCGGAGCAGTTGATTGTATTTGGCGACACGGTCAGTCCGGGCAGGAGCGCCGGTTTTGATTTGGCCGGCATTAACGGCTACTGCAATATCGGCAATAGTAGCATCCTCAGTCTCACCCGAACGGTGCGAGATAACGCAGGTGTAGCCGGCACGCTTTGCCATTTCAATTGTATCAAAGGTTTCAGTAAGTGTTCCAATCTGGTTTACTTTAACCAAAATTGAGTTAGCTGTTCTGGTTGCAATCCCCTGGCTTAAACGCTCGACATTGGTAACAAACAAGTCGTCACCGACCAGCTGAATCTTGCTGCCTAAGCGTTCAGTTAAAAGTTTCCAGCCATCCCAGTCATCTTCCGACATGCCATCTTCAATTGAAATGATCGGGTATTTATCAACTAACTGACTATAGTATTCCACCATTTCGGCCGGAGTTTTCACAACACCTTCACCTTCGAGATGGTAATTTCCGTCTTCTTTAAATAATTCAGTCGCAGCGACATCAAGACCAAGCATAACTTGCTCGCCTGGTTTGTAGCCTGCTTTTTCAATGGCCTCAATAATTACTTTAAGGGCTTCCTCGTTTGAGGCCAGATTAGGGGCAAATCCGCCTTCGTCACCAACAGCAGTAGCCAGCTTGCGGCCAGTTAATACTTTTTTGAGGCTGTGATAAATTTCCGAGCCCATTCTCAGCGCTTCGGCAAAGCTCTCAGCACCTACCGGCAATACCATAAATTCCTGCACGTCGACATTATTGTCCGCATGTTTGCCACCATTTAAGATGTTCATCATCGGCACAGGCAGTTCTTTGGCATTAGCGCCGCCCAGATATTGGTACAAGGTCAGGCCGGACGCAGCGGCAGCCGCTTTGGCGACAGCCATTGACACACCCAGGATGGCATTAGCGCCTAACTTCGCTTTGTTAGGAGTGCCGTCAAGTTCCAGCATGGCCTGATCAACACCGATTTGATCCAGGGCATCCATACCGATAATTTCCGGGGTGATGATCTCATTTACATTTTCAACAGCCTTAAGCACACCCTTGCCAAGGTAACGCTGATTGTCACCATCACGAAGTTCAACTGCTTCATAAGCCCCGGTGGATGCGCCGGAGGGAACAGCCGCCCGGCCCATTGTGCCGTCTTCTAATAATACGTCAACCTCTACCGTGGGATTGCCACGGGAATCCATAATTTCTCTGGCGAGAATATCAACAATTGTTGTAGACATGTTTTATTTCCTCCCTATTTTTCAATCAAGCTTTTCCCAGTCATTTCCCGGGGTTGGACAACACCGGCCAGGTCTAAAATGGTGGGCGCAATATCGGCTAAAATACCATCCCGCAGCTTACTGCCGCGCCGGGCCTCTGCTACCATAATAAAGGGTACCATGTTGGTGGTATGAGCAGTAAACGGTTCACCGGTCACTGGATCTTTCATAGCCTCACAGTTGCCATGATCAGCTGTAATCAGTGTAACCCCGCCCCGGCCGCGCATCGCTTCAGTCAAGCGGCCGACGCACTGATCAACAGTAGTCACCGCACTGATGGCAGCGTCCAGAAAACCGGTATGGCCAACCATATCGCCATTGGCATAATTGAGGATAATCAGGTCGTATTTCCCTGATTTTATGGCCTCGATCACCTTATCAGTGACCTCAGGCGCACTCATCTCAGGCTGTAAATCATAGGTAGCAACCTTAGGCGAGGGGATGAGCAACCTGTCTTCCCCAGCAAAAGGATGTTCTTCACCACCATTAAAAAAGTAGGTAACATGAGCATATTTTTCGGTTTCAGCAATCCTCAGCTGGGTATAGCCGGCCTTGCTGAATACCTCACCCAGGGTATTGGCAGGATGGCTTGATGGAAAAGCCACCGGCACACTTAAGCTTTCATCATATTGGGTCATACTCGCAAAATAGAGCGGAAAGCAGCCGCCGGTACGTTCAAAGCCGGTAAAGGCAGGGTCGGTAAGCGCCCAGGTTAGTTCCCGGGCCCGGTCAGGGCGGAAGTTAAAGAAAATAACACCATCATTAGGTTTAATGCCGGTATAACCGCAGCCGGAAATTACGGTAGGCTCGACAAATTCATCGGTTTTGCCTGCACGATATGAGGCTTCCACCGCAGCAACGGCACTGTTAGCCTGGGTGCACTGACAATGAACAAGGGCCTGATACTGCTTGCTGACCCGCTCCCAGCGTTTATCCCGGTCCATTGCATAATAACGGCCGGCAATTGTAGCAATTTCACCGACGCCGATTTCCGCCATTTTAGCTTCCAGTTCCTTGATATAGATGGTAGCACTGGACGGCGGAACATCCCGCCCGTCTAAAAAGGCGTGGACATATACTTTCTCTACACCCTGCTGTTTTGCTAACTCCAGCAGGGCATACACATGGGTAATATGACTGTGTACACCGCCGTCAGACAATAACCCCATAAGATGCAGCGCACTGCCGGCGGCTTTCGTTTGCTCGCATACCTGGCAGAGTACCGGGTTCTGAAAGAAGTCGCCGTCTTTAATCGATTTACTGATCCGGGTAAGCTCCTGGTAGATAATCCGGCCTGCCCCCATATTCAGGTGGCCAACCTCCGAGTTTCCCATTTGACCTTCCGGCAGACCAACAGCCTCCCCGGAGCAAATAAGTTTAGCTGTAGGATATAGCTCAGTCAGGAGATTGATATGTGGTGTACTGGCCCTGGCAATTGAATTGAACTCGTCGTCTTCACGGCCAATCCCCCAGCCATCCAGAATTACCAGTGCAATCGGCGAAGCTAATTTTGACATCGTTCTTTTCTCCTTTATCTTAGCCGTTCTATGCCAGCCCCTAAAACCTGACCAGCTTGCTAAAGGAATCGGCCTCCAGGCTGGCTCCCCCCACTAACGCCCCGTCGATGTCAGGTTTGGCCATTAGTTCAGCAACATTGTCAGGTTTGACACTGCCGCCATACTGGATACGGACCTTTTCAGCAGCTGCTTGCCCAAACAGCGTGGCTACCGTGCTGCGAATAAACCCGCATACTGCGTTGGCATCATCAGCCGAAGCCGTACGCCCTGTACCTATCGCCCAAACCGGCTCATAGGCAAGAACCAGATTAGCCACTTGCTCAGCGGTAAGACCTGCTAAACCGCCTCTTGTCTGAGTGCCAACAACCTGTTCAGTCGTACCGGCTTCGCGCTCAGCTAAGGTTTCACCCACACACAGGATCGGAGTCAGGCCGGTTTTGAAGGCGGCTTTGACTTTATTGTTCACGGTTTGGTCTGTTTCAGCAAAATACTGCCGACGCTCCGAATGACCGATAATGACATGCGTGCAGCCAATATCTTTCACCATACCGGGAGAAACCTCGCCGGTAAACGCGCCTTTGTCTTCCCAGTGCATATTTTGAGCGCCCAGGCCAATATTCGTTCCGGCCACAGCCCCGGCAATGGCCGCTAAGGCTGTAAAGGGCGGGCAGATAACAATCTCAACACCGGTAACCGTGTTTGTTAGTTTCTTCAGTTGCTCGACAAGGGTAACGCCTTCCCCGGCGGTTTTATGCATTTTCCAATTACCGGCAATAATGGGTTTGCGCATAGTCTCCACTCCTTAACTTTTTTACTTGTCAGCCAGCGCCGCAATCCCCGGCAGTTCTTTACCTTCCAGGAACTCCAGTGATGCACCGCCGCCTGTCGAGATATGCGTAATCTTACCGGCAAGATTTAGTTTTTCCAGCGCAGCAACAGAGTCGCCACCACCGACAATACTCTTGGCGCCTGAAGCAGCCACAGCCTGAGCTACCGCTTCAGTGCCGACAGCAAACGCATCAAACTCAAATACACCCATCGGGCCGTTCCACACCACCGTTTTCGCACCGTTTAGGGCAGCGGCAAACTTGGCGGCACTGGCCGGACCGATATCAAGGGCCATCCATTCAGCCGGGATTTGATCTGCCGCAACCGTTTTCCGGTCAGCATCGGCAGCAAACTTATCAGCTACAACCACATCTTCCGGCAGTAACAGACTGACACCCTTTGTTTTAGCTGCTGCCATCAGTTCTTTGGCCAAATCGAACTTATCGGCTTCTACCAGCGACTTGCCTGTTTGATAGCCCTGAGCGGCCAAAAAGGTGTTGGCCATACCGCCACCGATGATCAGGGTATCCACTTTATTTAACAGGTTCTCGATAACACCAATTTTGTCGGAAACCTTAGCGCCGCCGATAATGGCAACAAATGGCCGGGCCGGGTTGGTAACAGCCTGCCCTAGGAACAAAAGCTCTTTATCCATCAGGAAACCGGATACGGCCGGTATGTATTTGGTGATGCCATGAACAGAGGCATGGGCCCGGTGCGAGACACCAAAGGCATCATTAACCAGGATGTCGGCCAATCCGGCAAGTTGTTTGGCAAATTCCGGGTCATTTTTTTCTTCTTCAGCATGAAAACGCAGGTTCTCCAACAGGAGCAGCTGGCCGGCGCCAAGTGCCGCCGTCAGTTTTCTGGCTTCCGGTCCCACGCAGTCAGCAGCAAACTGCACCTCACGGCCAAACAGCAGCTGCGACAGCCTTTGCGCCACTGGTTTTAGGGAAAACTCGGGTGCTACCTTACCTTTGGGACGTCCCAAATGACTGGCCAAAATAACAGCCGCGTTCTTCGCCAGCAAAAACTCCAGCGTAGGAATCGTTGCCCTGATGCGGGTATCGTCAGTGATATTGCCCTCTTTATCCATAGGTACGTTATAGTCTACCCGTACCAAAACTTTTTTTCCCGACACCCAGATGTCATTTAAACTCTTTTTATTCATGCGTTATTCCCCCAGTCTTAGAGATTAGAGAGAGAGGAAGCAACCCCAAACACTGTCTGAGATTGCTTCGTATGGTAAGATTATAGGCCTTTGCCGATAATAAAGCTGATGAGGTCGACAACACGGTTGGAGTAGCCCCACTCGTTGTCATACCAGGAAACAACCTTGACCAGATTATCTCCTACCATCATCGTCGACAAACCGTCAACAATAGAAGAATGGGCATCACCGTTGTAATCTTTGGAAACCAGCTCTTCTTCAGAAAAAGCCAGGATGCCTTTGAGCTCGCCATTGGCGGCTTCTTTAAGTGCAGCGTTGACAGCTTCAGCAGTAGCCGGTTTTTCCAATTGGGCGACAAGATCGGTAATGGACACGTTCGGGGTAGGTACCCGCAGGGCAAAACCATTCAGTTTGCCTTTAAGTTCAGGCAGCACCAGGGCAACCGCTTTGGCGGCACCGGTTGTTGTTGGGATGATGGACATACCGGCAGCACGGGCGCGGCGAAGATCCTTATGTGGCAGATCAAGGATGTTTTGGTCATTGGTGTAGGCGTGAACTGTTGTCATTAAGCCTGATTTAATCCCGAACTTTTCATGCAGCACTTTTGCAAACGGGGCCAGGCAATTGGTGGTGCAGGAAGCGTTGGAGATAATATGATGATTAGCAGCGTCATATTTATCGTGGTTTACACCCATAACGATGGTAATATCCTCATTTTTGGCCGGCGACGAGATAATTACTTTCTTGGCGCCTGCTTTCACATGGGCTGCAGCTTTGTCTTTCTCGGTAAAGCGTCCGGTAGACTCAACCACAATGTCAACACCCAGATCTTTCCAGGGAAGATTGGCAGGGTCTTTTTCCGCAAGTACTTTAACCAGTTTGCCATTAACCTCAATACCGCCGTCAACTGCTTTTACGGTGGCGTTCATCGTGCCATGCACAGAATCATATTTTAAAAGATGGGCCAGTGTTTTAGCATCAGTCAGGTCATTTACAGCTACGATTTCGAAATCGGGATTGCTCACAGCTACCCGGAAAACATTCCTGCCGATACGGCCAAAACCGTTAATACCAACTTTAATAGTCATTATGAAATTCCCCCTAAATATAATTTGTGTTTATAAGTAACCGGATGGCCTTGGCCGCAGCTTCATCAGTGACAAGCACATCCTGCCCGCCGGTGCCGGCTACTGCCAAAATGGCCTTAGCTTTGGCACTGCCGCCGGCTACGGCAATGACTGTGCCAATTCCGGCCAGGTCATCCAGTCGTAAACCAATGCTACTGGTAACATAAACGATCTCCCCTGGCAATGCGCAATATTGCCCAAGCGCTTCACCAACAGCGCCCCGGCGTTCAATCTCCGCAACCGTTTCCGTCGTCATCCCACGCCGCTGGGCCATTTCAACCGCTTCACCAATGCCATATACCAATATATTGGCTTTTTTAATGACTTCGGCTACAGTCCGCAGATTGGCATCACCGGTTAAAATCGCTTCCAGTGTCTCCTCACTAACCCCGTCAGGAATGTGCAGCAGGCGATAGCGTCCGCCCAGTTTGCCGGCAAGGACCGCAGCGATGGTGTTGGCCTGATACTCGACAACCTCACCGAGTCCGCCCCGGGCTGGGACAACAGCCGTTGTCGGCACACTGAAATTGATGGCTTCAGCTACTTTGGCCATAGTGGAGCCGCCGCTTACAGCAACAACCATATTATCTCCCAGATGCTGGCTAAGTACACCTGCTGCTGCACGGCCAAGCTCACGCCGTACCGTGCTGTCGGCCTCACTGTCACCGGGAATAATGATCACTTGCCGCAGATTTAACCGCGCAGCAAGTTCAGCCTCCAGCCCTACCAAATCATGCAGCAGACGGATATATTCAGCCAAATCGGCCAGCATCGCCTGGCCTTCAGCAGTAACACTCATGCCTAGTTGAGAAAACTCGACAAGTCCGGCAGCCTTTAGCCAGTCTACCTGGGCCCTGACGATGCGTTCGCCCATATCCAGCATTGTGGCCACCGCCCGGCGGCCAACCGGCTGGGCATGCTGAATATACCGCAGGAGATTATATCTTGCTTCAATAATTTGTGTTAATTCTGGCGCGATCTTGCGCTGTAACTGAATAATCTTATCCACAACAATCCCCTTTGGGTCGTAAACTGTCCCAGTTGAACATATTTTGTCCCGTAGTAGCAACAAAATATCTACTTCATCTTAAATATTATTCGCTTGTGCTGATGAAATTCCTGCCTATTAAACAAATATAAGGTAATTTTTATTTACATTGAATCAAATAAAGATTTACAGACCTGCCGTTATCTACAACGCATTAAAGTTTTGCAGGCGGATGGTGTGTTGGAAAAGCGAGAGTCAAGCGCCAGCGGCGGAGCGTTGTTAATGCCCCACCCGCCTGCGCCTGCAAACTGGGTCACTCACCCCAGGGGAATATACTGCCGGCAGGCCGGGAGAAATCTTTAGCAGATCTATCTGGCGTTTATCTCGCCGCTATAGACAATGCCGCGGGCTGCATCAACCGTAACTACCGCCTTATCTGTCAGGCGTTCGGTTGCTCCATCGGCACCGACAATCACAGGAATCCCAAAGCAGGTACCAACAATCGCTGCCTGCGAAGTCAGACCGCCTTCCTCTGCGACAATGGCGGCTGCCTTGGCCGCGTACACAGCCGTCTCCTCATCAACAGCCTTTACTACCAAGACATCGCCAGGCTGAAACTTTGCTGTTATCTCTTTCAATGACCGGGCGATACAAACCCTGCCGGTTGCCGCCGTATGTCCAATCCCTGTCCCCCGCAGCAAGATGTCACCAACGACATGCACCCTGATCAGGTTGGTTGTCCCTGAAGCCCCTAATGGAACCCCGGCAGTAATCACGACCAGGTCACCTTCTTTGACAATGCCGGTAGATAAAGCCCCGCCCACAGCATTTGTCACCATTTCATCCGTATTCTGCGAACCCGGCGCCAGCACCGGGTATACGCCCCAGCTCAGCAACAGCCGGCGCAGTGTTTTCTCACTGGGAGTGACAGCCACAACCGCCGATTTCGGCCGGTATTTCGAAACCATTTTAGCAGCATAACCGGTTTGGGTAGAGGTAAGAATGGCCGACGCGCCTAATACATGCGCAACCTGAACACTGGCGTGACTAATCGCCTCAGTCGTCGTTTTCTCCTGCCCAAGCCCCTTAGCCCGCAGCAGTTGATCAAATTGCAGCGCCTGTTCGGTGCGCGCCGCCAGCCTGGCCATTGTTTGCACAGCCTCAAGCGGATATTGGCCTGACGCTGTTTCGCCACTTAACATGATCGCATCAGATCCATCTAAAATAGCGTTGGCAATGTCACTGGCCTCAGCCCGGGTAGGACGTGGGTTTGTCAGCATTGACTCCAGCATCTGTGTCGCTGTAATGACCGTTTTACCGACCTGATTGCATTTTTCAATCATCTGCTTTTGCACCAGAGGGACATCCTCTACCGGAATCTCTACCCCAAGGTCGCCTCTGGCCACCATAACCCCGTCTGTCACCTTGAGTATTTCATCAAGCCGCATGACCCCTTCAGCATTCTCGATCTTAGCAATAATCTCAATCTCACCCTGGACACCTGCTTCTTCCAGCAGTTTACGAATGGACAGAATATCACTGGCCCGCTGCACAAAGGAGGCGGCAATAAAATCTACCCCTTGTTTGATACCAAACCGAATGTCGTCCACATCCTGATCTGATAACAGCGGCAGTTTTACATACACGCCAGGAGCAGCCACCCGTTTCCGGTCAGAAATAGGGCCGCTGTTCTGAACGGTTGTTATGATATCCTGACCTGACACGCTTTCAACAAGCAGACTAATGAGCCCGTCTGATAGCAGAATCACATTACCGGGGGCTATTTCGGTATGCAGCAGCTTATGGTTAACCGAGGCCAATTGAGAATTACCAAGCGTCTCCCGGGTAGTCAGCGTGAAGGTCTGGCCTTTTGTTAAAACCGCCTTGCCTCCCTCAAACAGCCCTAACCGCATTTCCGGTCCCTTATTATCCAGCATCAGCGCCACAGGTATTCCCACAGCCCGGGAAGCCTCCCTGACCATGGCCATACGACGGGCATGGTCTGCGTGTGTACCATGCGAAAAATTAAATCTGGCTACATTCATGCCGGCAACAATCATGCGCTCAAGTACACCAGGTGCATCGGTACTAGGGCCGACAGTACAAACAATCTTCGTCTTTTTTAACATAAAATTCCTCCTAAGAGTTACTATCTTTAACTACTTTGCGAGCTTGAAAACCCCGATAGTTACATTTGATACATTCCGGGTCATAAAACGTCCCGCATTAACAAATTGTGTCCCATTTAGGCAAAAAAATTGCTCTTAACATTTCCAAGTATTCGCCTGGATTGATGAAATTCCTGCCAGCTTATCAACTGATTCCGGGAATTTTTCCGGCCCTGTTGCAACTACCGGGATTTACGCCTATTGCCGGCAGGGTACTCTACAGCAGATGGTGTGCGGTTAACACACCATCTGGCTGCTTCTGCAAACTTCCCTCTTGCTTAGATTCCGTACGCTGCGCGAACTATGGCAATCGGGTGAGCTGTCCTGACCCCGGTTCCATGCGTGATTTGCAGCCGGCAGGTACCGCAGTCTGACAGCACGAAAGCCACACCACTGCTTTTAATTGTTTCAAAAAGATTGCTGCCAATCGCCATCGCAATATCATACCTGTCTGCTTTAAAACCGTAATTGCCTGAGATACCGCAGCAGCCGGCATCGGCGTCACTCACTTCAATGCCGGGCAGGAGGCTGACAAGCTCCAAACCCGGTCTGCCAATCCCCTGAACCCTGAGGTGACAAGGTGCATGATACAGATACCGGCCTGTCTGTTTGACAAAATTAGTATTAAGCCGGCCTTCATCATAAAGTTCCAGCAAGAACTCCGAAATATCATAAATGCGGGCCGCAACACCCCCGACCCCATTGATTTCAAACAGCTCCTGGTACTCCTGCTTCAGCATCAGACCACAGCTGGTACAGGCAGTGATGACAGCATACCCCTGCTCCACATACTTATTTAGGATAGCGACATTTTTCCGGGCATTGGCTTCAGCCTCTTCCATATAACCGCTAACCACCAGCGGCGAGCCACAGCACACAGCATCCTCCGGCACAATAACCTGAAACTGATTGGCCTGCAAGACGGCAACAACGTCAAGCCCAACCTCGGGTTGGTTATAGTTGACAAAGCAACCGGGATAAAAAACCACCTTATTGGTAAAAGGCTGTTGTTTAATTTTTTGAAACTGCTTGATAAAGGTTTGGGGGGCATAGGCAGGCAATGGTGCTTTATCGGAAACCCCGATTTGTTGCATCAGCGCCCGGCTCAGGAAATTATTCATCCCCAGATTAGCCAGCCCCGGCGCCACACTTGCCATCTTGGCCATTTGTTCGCTATGTGACAATAGCCAATCCCGGAGTGGTGGCTTGTGGGTTTTATAATACCGGGCTTTGGCCTTCATATTGAGCGTAGAAACAGGCACCCGTGATGGACAGCTGATATCACAGTTTTTACAGTTAGAGCAGTATTCAAGGGCGGCATCAAAATCATCCTCTGACAGCCGGAACCGTTCACCCGCCGGACCGGCAAGCTTAGGCCCCCTAAACTCGCGCATGGCATGAGTGACAGGACAATGCACAACACAGGCCGTGCAGGTGGTACAACTATCCGGGTTATAATGATGTTTTTTCATATATCTTCTCTCCATCTACATAAAGTAAACTTATCTATATACAACACATTAAACTTTTGCAGGCGGGTGATGTGCTGGCAAAAGCGGAATATTGATAACAATAATTAACAAATTAACAGCGTAAGCCGGCTGTGTAGCCGGTCACCAGCGCTACCCCATTTCCTGACTTCTCCAGGCAATAATCGTAACCAGCCAGATTACGGCCGGCGATATATACGTTGTTGAGCAATACCCGGCCTTGTGCGTCAACCGGCCGCAAGCTGGCATCCACCCTGAGGCCAATCTTGGCAAAGGGCTGGGCTGCACCACTAAACAGCTTCAAGGTTCCCCAGCCTTCCCGGTCAGGCGGGGCTGCTACCGGCAGTTGTAAAACCGCTTCCTGCACCTTGTCAGGATCGGCGGTGATCCCGCCGCCAAAGAATCCGCCTGTCGCTAAAACTACCGCCTGGGTGTGATAGGCCCGCTCCCGGTCAACATTGCTGGTAACAATAGCGGTAACCCGGGTGCCGTCCTGCACTGCCCAGGCAGCATGCGCCTGTTCCATAATCCTAACCCCAAGTTTCCGGGCGTGGTTTAAGAGCATGGCCCGCAGCCTGAGCCCGGTAATTGCCGTCGGCATAATGACTGTTTCGACAAACTTGCAGGCTAACGCGTGCTCCAGCTTATTCCTGACATCATAATCAGGCCGGGAGCCCAGAACAGGCGGAATGACAACAACACTGCCTGGTCTGATAAACTTACCCAGTTGTTCATAACACGCCTGCTGGCCGGCCGGTGTGTCCAGCCATCTGGTAATATCAAGGGTAGTTACATCCCGTCCTCCTACAAAGCCGGGGTCAATAACCACCTGTTCATAGTCTTTTTGATACCCTGGTATTTTGCTTAACCCGGCACTGATTAGTTCCGGAAAGTAGTCTTTCAGCCTGGCAAACCCCACTACCACCACATGACCTGCTGCCTTGAGCGGAGCCGTATCCATAGCTAAGGGAACCAAACAGCTGGGTTTCAGGGTTCCCACAGCGGTAGGCAGCCACTGATTGCTATCCAGACTGCCGGTATAAGCAAAGCCTTCCTGCCGGCAAAGATTCAGGAAGAACTGCACCGCATCCTCCACCGCCTGACTGCCCACTTTGCTATAGGGGTGGTCTGCCGGCAAACAGGCAAGACCGGCGCGGGGGTTCTCGACCAGGGTATTATCCTCAAGATAGCCCAGGATATCTATTGTACCGCCGCCAATGGCCAGCGTACCGGCACCTGCGGTCATCAGCGTAACCTGCTTACCCTGTCCGGCAGCAGCAATTGCTGCCATCAAACCAGCCAAACCGCCGCCAATAACAATTACATCACTTGTTCTCATGTTTAACCGCTCCATCTATATTTAATGCGGCTGCATAGATGCCGCGCATCAGTTCAGCCTCTCGCAGCTGATGGCCCCACAACACCGGGCGAATGCCATTCCAGCGCGCTTCCAGAAAATCCTCAAGCAGTTGTGGCGCCGCCTTACCTGTGATCAAATCATTTTTTGCTGCAACACCTACACCACGAAAGCCACAGAACGCCCCCTGGCAGGTCCCCATCCCCATACGTGTCTTACGCCGCACATCCTCCAGGCTATAACTGGTGGGGTCTGCAGCCATAACCTCAACCTCAGCCAGGGTAACCATCTCGCATTCGCACAGCAATTGGCGTTTCGCCGGACTGGTTTCCATCACTTTAACAACCTCAGCTAGTTTAGGACCTAGCCGCGCTACAGCCCGGTTGAGGCTATACGCGGGGAAGTAACGTTTAGCCTGCTCAAGATCAGCTGCCGGCGTTTCATCAAGCATCGCCTCTTCGGCAGTACGGCACCGGGCGGTAACCCCCAGTTGTGCACAGACTTTATCTGCCATCTTCTCAGCCATGAGACGATAGGTTGTCAGCTTGCCGCCAACAATTGTCGCCAACCCGTTGAGCCCGTCCCGGGAATGATCAATGATCGTAAAGTTGCGGGATGCCGCCCGTCCTGCTGCGCTGGGGTCAGCGCTATACAGCGGCCGCGTGCCGGCAAAGGTCCGGAGAATACGGTAGTTATAGATATCTTCAAATAAGGGCTGACCCAGCCGCAGCAGTTCAGCTACCTCGGCTGCCCGCGGAATCGTATCGTCAGGCCGGTCTGCGGCCGATGAGGTAGTACCCAGAATCGTGATTGACCCGTGTGGTACAAAGATATCGCCATCTGACGGTGGCCGCAGCCTGTTGACTACCCGGCTGGTAAAGCGATGATTAAAGGCAATGAGTACCCCCCGGTCTGGCTGAACATTAACTTCAATTCCGGCTAATCCGGCCACCTGCCCCACCCAGGAGCCTGCGGCATTTACAATATAATCGCAGGCAATCGAGCTGGTCTCACCGGTTAGCGTGTTTCTAACCCTGACCCCTACTACCTGATTATTTACATGTTCAATGGATGTTACTTCCGTATATGTCAACGCCTGACCGCCGTATTTCCGGGCAGAAATAACATTCTGCCATACCAGCCTAAAGCCATCAACGGCTGAATCAGGCACACGATAGGCGGAAACTACCCTGCCGGTAAGTTGTGGCTCCAGGTGTTTTGCTTCAGCCGGTGTTATCGGAATGGCAGGAATACCTACTTTAGCACAGGCTGCCAGCCACGCGTCTTCAAACTGGGCATCATCCTCCGGCAGCCTGACAAAAAAGCCTTCGGTTTCTTCAACAGCATGCCGGGCAATTTTACGTAAAATATAGTTCTCTTCAATACATTCCTGGGCCGATTCCGCATCTTTTACCGCATACCGGCCACCACTGTGCAATAGACCGTGAAAGCGCGAGCTTGTGCCATAAGCTAAGTCTTTTTGTTCAACTAAAATTGTTTTTATGCCGCGCATGGACAGATCCCGGAGTATACCAACCCCGGTTGCCCCGCCGCCAATGACTACTACAGTAGCTTGCATAGCTTATACTCCTTTGGGAGGACTGGCTGGAATCCGTATCCGGCCATTCCGGCAGCCCTCCATAATTTAGGTTAAAAAAGGATAGAGAAGTCCCCCTGGGCCGATTACTGGCGCAAGAAGGACTTCTCTTTATCTCTAAGTCCGGGTTATCAATATTGTTAAGTCGTTAACAGCAGTGGTTTACTCTTCCCAATCCATCGAGCGCTTGACTGCTTTTTGCCAGCCTTTATACAGTTTGGCACTTTGCTCATCAGCCATCTGAGGCTCGAAACGGGTGTCAAGCTTCCAGTTCTGCACAAGATCCTCTTTGTTATTCCAGACACCAACCGCCAGGCCGGCAAGGTAAGCTGCGCCAAGGGCAGTCGTCTCGGTAACCTGCGGACGGTCAACCGGAACGCCAAGGATATCAGCCTGGAACTGCATCAGGATATTATTTACTACAGCCCCGCCATCAACCTTGAGGGCCTGCAGTTTAATCTCTGAATCGGCTTCCATAGCACTCAAAACATCTTTGGTCTGGTAAGCCATGGAGTCTAAGGTAGCACGAACAACATGCGCCTTGGTAGTCCCGCGGGTCAGACCAAGGATCGCGCCGCGGGCTGTCATGTTCCAATAAGGAGCGCCGAGACCAACAAAGGCCGGCACCACATATACGCCTTCAGCATCACTGACCTTTTTGGCAAAGTATTCAGAGTCAGGAGCGGCATCAATCAGTTTGAGACCGTCACGCAGCCATTGAACCGCTGAACCGGCCACAAAGATACTGCCTTCCAGGGCGTATTCGACTTTACCGTCAAGACCCCAGGCGATTGTTGTTAACAAACCGTTTTTGGATTCAAACACCTTGTCACCGGTATTCATCAGCATAAAGCAACCGGTACCATAGGTGTTTTTCGCCATACCGGGTTTGAAACAGGTCTGGCCGAAGAGAGCAGCCTGCTGGTCACCGGCAGCGCCGGCAATCGGCACAGCAGCACCTAAGAATACACTGGGATCAGTATTGCCATACACCTCGCTGGAGGGGCGAACCTGCGGCAGCATGCTGGCCGGAACGGTGAGCGCCGCCAACAGCTCTTCATCCCATTTGAGTTCACGGATGTTATACATTAAGGTCCGGGAAGCGTTGGAGTAGTCGGTCACATGCACCTTGCCGGCAGTCAGTTTCCAGATCAGCCAGGTATCAATGGTTCCGAATAAGAGGTCGCCCTGTTCAGCTTTGGCGCGGGCGCCTTCCACATTGTCAAGAATCCATTTTACTTTGGTCCCGGAGAAATAAGCGTCTACTACCAGGCCTGTTTTTTGGCGAAAAGTGGCTTCCAGGCCTTTGGCTTTAAGGTCATTGCAAATCTCCATCGTTTGCCGGGACTGCCAGACAATTGCGTTATACACCGGTTTACCAGTTGTCTTATCCCATACCACAGTGGTTTCGCGCTGATTGGTGATACCAATAGCGGCGATATCGGCAGCAGTAATACCTGCCTTAGCCACAACCTCTGCCACAACACTAATCTGTGAGCTCCAAATCTCGTCGGCATTGTGCTCTACCCAGCCTGGTTTCGGGAAAATCTGCGTAAATTCCTTCTGCGCGACAGCAACAATGCTGGATTCCTGGTCGAACAAAATGGCCCGTGAACTGGTAGTTCCCTGATCAAGCGCAAGTACATACTTTTTTGTCATAACAGCAACTCCCTCTTTTTATTAAAATCTTCAGGCAATATACAACGCGTTAAAACATTTTGCAGACCGGTGTTTGTTGGTAAAAGCCCGCTTACAGTATTCCGGCAGCTTTAGCCACCACAACAGCCACACCTGCGCCAGCCAGCGGACCAACAACAGGAATCCAGGCATAACCCCAGTCTGAACCGCCTTTACCGGCGATAGGCAAAATAGCATGGGCAATACGGGGACCAAGATCACGGGCCGGGTTAAGGGCATACCCGGTAGGACCGCCAAGGCTAAGGCCCAGCGCCCACACCAGCATGCCAACAAGGTAGGGTCCAAAGCCAGGAGCCAGGCTGCCAACAGGTTTAGAGAAGATTGCAAAAATCATAATAACTAAAGCGGCAGTAGCAATGATTTCGCACAGCAGGTTGGCAAATGTATTGCGGATTGCCGGAGCTGTACAGAAAACGCCCAGTTTAATCCCTTTATCTTCAGTAACTTCCCAGTGGGGCAGGAAGGCTAACCAAACGATGGCTGCACCGGCAACGCCGCCTGCTATTTCAGCCAGCATTGTCATGATAGCATGACCTGGCTCATATACACCCAGGAATGTTTTGGCAAAGGTTACTGCCGGGTTAAGATCAGCCTGAGGGGCACCGGCGGAGATTGCAGTAAATGCCCCCAGCATGACAGCCATGGCCCAGCCGGTAACAATGGTTAGCCAGCCGGAACCCTCAGCCTTGGATTTACTTAACAGGCAGTTCGCGACAACACCACAGCCAAACAGACAGAGCACCATCGTGCCAAAAAATTCACCAAATAAATTAGTCATAAATAATACCCTCCTCTTTTTTGATAACTTAGAATTTTCAGATAAAAATTTCCAGTTATTTCCCCACACTATTAGCCCTGTCTCCACCTCCTCATAACAAAACAAAAGCCCAAATTAACGCCTACAGGATAGCAATGCAGCTCCGGCGAAAAATTTGGACTTCTCTTTATCTCTGTCCCTGTATGAACTTCTTTGTTATTATATATTCTGCCTGGCGGAGATAATTCCTGCAACTTTTTAAATTGCGTGAAAATTATTATTTTCACATACAATTCCTGTGAATTAGTGTTACCACAACTCGCGTTTACTGGCACTTACCGCACTAAGCCCGCTGTCAATAGCCTGTTGGACCTCTTCCTTGGTATGCATAAGCCCGCCGCCCAGAATAGGCAATCCTGTCAAGCCTGCCAATTCAGCAACTACACTGGATGGAACCGATGCCGGCAGTAGTTCAAGCGCATCCGGTTTGTAGCCCTTAAGCAGATTCACCCCTGTTTTAATGGCCTCCGAATCCATCAAAAACAGCCGGTGGATCACCAGCATACCCGACTCTCTGGCTATTTTGCCAAGCTGCGGCTTGGTGGTGATAATAGCCGACACACCCATACGGGCCAGGAAGAGAATACCTGCCTTATCTTTGCCAACACCGCCTAACAAGTCAAGGTGCACCAATACCCGTTTTTTGTGCTCCCGGGCTTGCGCCAGCAGCTCAGGCAGGATGTTAATATCACCAAACAATAAGCTGACACTCGGGCTTGAAGAATGGGAAATAGCATATTTAAAGTCCTCATAGTTACGAGGTGCCGGGATAATATAACCATCACTTAATGACATGATAATGCTGTTTTGGGCCATACAATCACCACCTTAAAGTAATCTCAAGTTCTTATTCGCCAACAATTTCAATATACCTTTCGGAATTTGTTTAAATATTGCCATTTTATGGTATATTTACAACTTCATATAAAAAAGATCTCCAAAGGGCCGAAGCACAGTTAGAGATCTAAGCTATTCACACTATCAATGTCTTTTCCGCCGGCTTGATGCGGGAATGCCCAGCTCTTCCCGGTATTTAGCGACTGTCCGGCGTGAAACCATAATCCCTTTGCCATTAAGCAGGTCGCTCAGCGCCTGATCACTTAACGGCTGACTCTGGTTTTCCGCAATAACAAGCTCTTTTAACTCCTGCTTTACCCTGCTGGCCGAAACATCCTCACCGCCGGTGCTTTGCAGGCCTGCGGTAAAAAAGGTATTCATGCCAAATACCCCATGGGGGGTACAGGCATACTTATTGGCGGTGGCCCTGCTCACTGTTGATTCGTGAACCCCAACCTGCTCGGCCACTTTTTTCATAGTCAAGGGCCGCAGGAACCTGGGACCATGATCAAAGAACCCGCGCTGGAGGTCAATAATGGCCTCAGTCACATTATATAAGGTGCGGCGACGCTGCTCAATACTTTTTATCAACCAGACAGCGGCATTAATCCGTCCTTCCACATATTTGCGGGCATCACTGTCGGCGTCCCGGACAATCTGCCGGTAATAAGGATTGATCGACAATTGCGGCACATGATTGTCATTAATATGAATGACATAATCGTTATTCACGCGTTCAATCGTAACATCTGGTGTAATATACCCTGGTTGACCGCCGCCAAAGGCCCGGCCCGGCTTAGGGTCAAGTGTGCGGATTATATCAACAGCCTGCTGGACTTCATGGGCTGTGCAATGCAGCTTGTCTGCAATCTGTTTATAGCGGCCACCCGCCACTTGGTCAAGGTGCCCAGCGATAATTGCCGTAACCAGGTTAATCTCCGGGCAACACGGCGTCTGTTGCGCCAGTTGCAGCAACAGGCATTCCTGCAGGTTGCGCGCCCCCACACCGAGCGGGTCAAAGGTTTGAATAATAGTGAGGACCTCGGTCACACAGGCCTCAGCTACCCCCAAACGGGCTGCTGCTTCGGCTGTTGTACCGCATAAATAGCCATTATCGTCAATACAGCCAATCAGATATCTGCCGACCGTAAGGTGAACCGGTTCAAATACAGCAAAATGCAGCTGCATTTCAAGGTAATCCTGCAATGATACCGTCTGGGCATCAGCCACTTCCCGTGCTTGAGTCGTCTCCGCTGTCCCGGTCTGATTACCGCCAGACACCTGAGTGCCGCCAAGCAGATATTCAATCCAGCCGTCAGCCTCAGGCTGGTTGTCGTATTCCGCGACAGTTGGCTCAGGCACAGCCGGTAACTCGTCACCGTTCTCGTTTTCACTCTCATTTTCGCCAACATCAGCCTCAAGCACCGGATTTTCCAACAGTTCTTTTCCCACTAAAGCCGCCAATTCCATAGATGGAAGTTGCAGAATGGCAATTGCCTGGCGTAATTGAGGAGTCATAATTAGTTTCTGTGTTGTTTCTAATTTAAGTCCATAGTCTAACTGCACACCCGTTAACCCTCCCCTGTGGCATCCGACAGGCTTTTTGCCTGCCCTTATACCATAATACTATGACAAGCGTTAGAAAATATGTCAGCAGATTCGCGGTAATTGTTCGCCTGACAACATATCCAACAGGCGAAGTCCCCCCACAGTAGTCCTGAGCGCAACCTGCCCTGCCGGCTGAGCGGTCACCGTCCCGATGATCCGGGCCGCGGCCGCAAGCTCATGTTGCCGCATTATCGTCAGAACTTTTCCACTATACTCTTTTTCGACAATAATAACGGTTTTTCCTTCATTGGCAAGGTACAAAGGGTCAAATCCCAGTAATTCACAGACTGCCAGCACTTCCGGCCGCACCGGCAGCATATTTTCTTCCAGAATCATACCCACACCGGCATCTGCGGCAATCTCATTCAACGTCGTCGCCAGCCCGCCCCGGGTAGGATCACGCAGCATAGCGATCTGCGGCACTTCTGTCAGCACCGCCTCAATCAGCCTATTAAGCGGGGCGCAATCGCTGACAATCTGTGCCGGCAGCGTCAAACCATGCCGCTCACTCATGACGGCAACAGCATGATCGCCAAGATAACCGCTGACAATGATATCCTGGCCCGGTTTAACGCGGGCGGCGGCAATATGCACATCAGGCAGCATTACACCAATCCCGGCAGTGTTGATATAGATGCCGTCAACAGCCCCTCTCTCCACGACTTTGGTGTCACCGGTAACAATGTCTACCCTGGCAGCCAAAGCCGTCTGGCGCATGGACTCGACAATTTGCCTGAGCTCAGCCAGCGGCAGCCCTTCTTCAAGGATAAACCCCGCACTCAGATATAAGGCCCGGGCCCCGCACATAGCTAAGTCGTTTACCGTACCACATACTGCCAGCTTGCCAATGTCACCGCCGGGGAAAAACCGGGGTTTAACGACATAGCTGTCGGTTGTAAACGCCAGCCGGGCGCCCCCCAGTTCCAGCCGGGCACCATCGTGAAGCTCGGCCAGGGCCGGATTGGTGAACGCCGGCAGAATAATGTTTTTAATCAGGTCATGACTAAGGCGGCCGCCGCTGCCATGACCGAGCAGAACGCATTCCTCCCGGTTATTCATAACTCCACCGTCCTTGCCCGTATTTGTACCAGGCGGCACAAGCCCCTTCGACAGAAACCATACATGCGCCAACAGGCTGCTCCGGTGTGCAGCTCTGGCCGAAGTGAGGGCATTCAGCCGGAATAATCAGGCCGCGCAATACCTCACCACAACGACAGCCGGCGGCTTCCCGGGATTCGATTGTCCCCGGCGGCAGCGCCACTTTGGCATCAAAGTGCCGGAACTCTGGCGTTAGTGTCAGACCGGAACCGGCAATCACACCAAACCCCCGCCAGGCAGCATCGTCAGGCTGATACACCTGGTCCAGAATCTGCCTGGCTGCCGGATTGCCTTCGGCTTTTACCACCCGCCGGTATTGGTTCAGGAGCTCAGCTTCGCCCTTATTCAGCTGTTGCAGCAGCATATAGACCCCCTGCAGGATGTCGAGGGCCTCAAACCCGGTGACAACTGCAGGCACCCCGTGTTCCTTTGCGACAAAGCGGTAGGGTTCCAGCCCGCTGATGGTTGCGGTATGGCCTGGCAGTAAAAAACCATCAATCTTTGTTCCCGGTGTGGCTAAGATGGCCTTAAGTGCCGGCGGCACCAGTTTATGCGCTGACAAGACAAAAAAGTTAGTAAGACCCTGCCGGGCAGCCTGGAGAACAGTAGCTGCCGCCGTAGGCGCTGTTGTCTCAAAACCGACAGCCAGGAAGATAACTGCTTTGCCGGGGTTATCCCTGGCAATCACCAAACTGTCCAGCGGCGAGTAGACAATGCGAATATCGGCGCCTCGCGCCTTTTCCGCCATTAAACTGGACTGTGAGCCCGGTACCCTGAGCATATCGCCAAAGGTCGCGATAATGCTGTCAGGACGGCGGCTATAAGCAATTGCCATATCCAGATACTCATTTGGTGTCACGCACACCGGGCAGCCGGGTCCGCTGACCAGTTCAACCGTAGCAGGCAGCAATTGACGGATACCGGCCCGGAAGATTGATACAGTATGGGTGCCGCAGACCTCCATAAGCCGCACCGGACGGCTGGCCAGGCATTTTATCCCGTCGGTGAAAAAGCGGGCAGCGCGGGCTGTCTCTTCAGCTGTCAGCTTCATATTGCTCAAGCTCCTTAAATAGTTCCAGCGTCCGCCGGGCCTCTTCTTCATCAATGGCCTGAATGGCAAAACCGGCATGGACCAGCACATAATCGCCCACCACCGCGTCAGGCAGCAGCATAATGCTGACCTGGCGGGTTACGCCACTAATCTCAACAGTGGCCATATACTCTGTTCTTTCCATGATTTTGGCAGGAACAGCCAGACACATAACTACCGGCTCCTTTCCCCGGCAATGATCGCCTGGCCAAGGGCCAGACCGCCGTCATTAGGCGGCGTTTGCCGGTGAAGATATATTTTAAGATCATATTGTGCGAGCATTCCGATAACTTCAGTTAACAGGGTAACGTTTTGGAAAACACCACCACTGAGAGCGACCTGCTTAAGGCCGGTGGTTTTGCTGATCTTTAATACCAGCTTGCTTGTGGCAGCAGCCAGGGTGGTATGAAAATCAGCGGCAAGCTGCGGTATTGGCAGGCCTTGCTGCAACGACTGGCACAGGTCGGCAAACACCGGTTTAAAGTCAAGTACCCATGAATCCCCGGTCTCACTAAGGGCATATGGCCGTATCCGTCCTGTGGCGCCCTGGGCCGCAAGCTCCAGCTCTACCGCGGCCTGACCTTCATAATTGATACTTTGCCTGATGCCAAGCAGCGCGGCGGCGGCGTCAAACAGCCGGCCGGCCCCTGAGGACATCGGTGTATTAAGCCCCTTGCCGGCAGCTGCCAGGACAAGCTGCCAGCCTGGCGGCAGGTTATGCACAAACGGTATATCCAGATTTACAAAATCCTGCCCATACAGATCTTGTAACAGCCAGCCGGCCAGCCGCCATGGCTCCCTGATTGCTTTGGCCCCACCTGGCAATGGCAGGCAGGCCAGCTGCCCCAGCCGGCGGTAGCCGGTTAAGTCAGCCACCAGAAACTCGCCACCCCACAGGGTGCCGTCCGGCCCATAGCCTGTACCGTCAAAAGCCACGCCGATGACCGGCCCGGTCAACCGGTGCTCAGCCATGACAGCAGCAATATGGGCATGGTGATGCTGTACAGCCACACAGGGCAAAACCAGCGTCGCCGCATACTTTGTTGACAGATATTCAGGGTGCAGATCGTGGGCGATCACCTGCGGCGCAACATTAAGCAGTTTTTTGAAATGTTCGATGGCAGTAACATAGGCCTGATAGGTCGACAGATTCTCCAGATCACCGGTGTGGGCACTCAAAAAAGCCTGTTTGCCCCTTGTCAGGCAAAAGGTATTTTTGAGCTCTCCACCCACGGCCAGCACCGGTGGCAGCTCCCGCCCCAGGTTAACCGGCGCCGGTACATAACCCCGGCTGCGGCGGATGAAATAGGGCTTGTCCAACACGGTTCTGACTACAGAATCATCGGCAGGACAGTGAATCTCCCGGTTATGGATGAGAAAATAATCGGCAATTTTCTTCAGTCTCTCAGCAGCATCGCCATCCTCATAGGCGATCGGTTCATCACTCACATTGCCACTGGTCATAACCCAGATATCGTCATCAGCAAGTAAGAGGGTATGGGCCGGGGTGTATGGCAGCATCGTGCCAATGTACGGATTGCCGGGAGCGATCTGGTCTGCCAGGTGATACCCTGCAGCCTTGGCCAACAGCACAATCGGCCGGGCCCCGCTGACCAGCAGCTGTTCATCAGCATCAGACACCCGGCATTGAGTGGTGATGACCCCGAGACTGCCGGCCATAACGGCAAACGGTTTATCTTCCCGTACCTTGCGCGTCCTTAGCCGCTCCACAGCCACACTATCAAAGGCATTGACTGCCAGGTGATAACCACCAATTCCCTTGATAGCCAGGATTGCACCGGTGGCGATCAGCCTTCTTGCTGCGACAAATACATCCTGTTCACACGTGACCGGCTGTCCATCCCGGTCCACCAGGCGATATAAGGGGCCGCACACCTGGCAGGCATTGGGCTGGGCATGAAATCGCCGGTTGGCCGGGTTGTCATATTCGGCCTGGCAAGCCGGGCACATGACAAACCCACGCATCGTAGTCGCCTGCCGGTCATACGGTATGTCCTCAATAATGGTATAGCGCGGACCACAGTCAGTACAGTTGATAAAGGGATAGCGATACCGCCGGTCCCCCGGGTCAAGCAGCTCCTGGCGGCAGTTGGCGCAGGTGGCGACATCAGGTGAAACCAGTGCCGTCTTCTGCACACCGTCGACACTTGCTTTAATAGTAAAGCCCGCATACCCCTGGGGTGCCTGGTTACTGACCGTAACAGTCTCGATGACTGCCAGGGGGGGTGCCTGGTTCTGCAAAGCGCTGACAAACTCAGTAAGCCGGGCTGAACTGGCCTCAGCGGCAATATCAACACCACTGGCATTATTAGAAACCCAGCCGTTTACACCATACCGCCCGGCCAGATTATAAACAAAGGGGCGGAAACCCACCCCTTGCACGATCCCGGTTATATGAATACGAACTGCTGCACAACTCATAGGTAAAACTCCTTAGTGTTAGCTTCAGTCAGCCGATCCCTGGTAGGCAACAGCCAGTTTGGCCTGGATCATGATCGCACACTCCAGCCGCTTTTTCTGTAATTCACAGCCCAGCTCATACGGCTTAAGCAGGTCATTATGGAATAAATCAGCATTGGCATGGCAGCCGCCACTGCAGTAAAACCTGGCCCAGCATTCGCGGCAGGCCGGCTTATTCAGCACATGCGCCTGACGGAATTTTACCGGCAGTTCGGTATTGCTGACCCCCTCATCGATGTTGCCCAGCCTGTATTCATCCCGTCCGACGAACTGGTGACACGGGTACAGATCTCCTTCAGGGGTTACGGCAAAATACTCATGCCCGGCACCACAGCCACTCAGGCGCTTGGCTACACAGGGGCCATTACTCAAATCCAGGTTAAAATGGAAAAAATCAAACCCTTTGCCGGCCAGCCTGCGTGCCAGATACTCCTCAGCCAATAGCTCATATTGACGATAGAGCTCCGGCAAATGCGCTGCGGTCAATTCATAATCAGCCTCTTTAGCCACAACCGGTTCAACAGACAGCTGACTAAAACCCAGATCGGCCATTGACAGCACATCGGCGGCAAAATCAGGGTTGTAGGCTGTAAAAGTGCCCCGCAGGTAATAGTTCTGGTCGCCGCGGGAGTCAGCAACCTGCTTACAGCGCTTAACAACCTTGTCATAGCTGCCACTGCCGTTGATACACGGCCGCATGCGGTCATGCGTTTCGGCCCGTCCGTCCAGGCTGAGGACCAGGCTGATATGATTGGCATTTAAGTACTCAATAATCTGATCGCTTAACAGCAAGGCATTTGTCGTCAGGGTCAGCTTAAACACTTTGCCTGTTTCAGTCTCACGTTGCCGGACATAACTGACAACATGGCGGACAGTATCCATATTGAGCAGCGGCTCACCGCCGAAAAAGTCCAGTTCGCAGTTACGGCGCCGGCCACTGTTGGCAATAATAAAATCAACCGCTTTTTCGCCAATCTCCTTGGACATGAGGCCACGGGTATGACCAAAATCACCGGTGCCGGCAAAGCAGTAGCCACAGCGCAGATTGCAGTCATGGGCCACATGCAGGCATAGTGATTTAACCAGTGGTTTATCGCTAAAGGTTAAGGGTACAGTCAGTTCAGGCGCAAACAGCTGCCCGGCTTTCATCAGTTCCTGCAGCTCGTTTACTGCTTCACTGATTGCGGCCCGGTCATATCTATGCTGTAGTGCGGCAACGGCCTCATCGGCGTTTGAACCGTCATAAATATCCAATATATCATACGCCAGATTATCGACAAGATGTACGGCGCCACTATTAATATCAAGGACAATATAAAGACCGTTTAAATAAAATTTGTGAACCTGCATTATCTTCCTCTTTCTAACGGAAACGTCTTAAAAATGCTTCTCCAAAAATATAGCCCCTTGGCCTTTCGGGGCAAGGGGCTATGCTGCGGCCTACTTCTGGCAGACCTGATTGCCGACAGTGCAGGAAGTCTTGCAAGCCGACTGACAGGAAGCCTGGCATTCCCCGCACCCGCCTGTATGTACAGTTTGAGCCAGTGATGCTTTATTGATTGTTACAACATGCTTTTTCATAGTTAATTCCCTCCTTGCCTACGCAATATGTGGTTAAAGTGCTACTATACTATTTTAGCTGTTTTACCGGCAGGAAGCAATAGAAAAACGCGCTGTCAAGGGGGACGGTTCTACGGACATAATGTCAGCAGAGCCGTCCCCCTTAATATTACTTCGTAACCGGAGCCAGAATAAGCTTTACCGGCAAATTGGAAGCACCAGGTGGCGAGAATGTCAGCCACAGCGACTGACCACCGGCAAAATCACCCAGATGGGCCATATCGGTGACAGTTTTGCTGCCAAAAAACAGCTTGTCTGCCGGGGTTCCGACCGCCGCTTCTTCCTGCCGCCGGTATTTAACCTTTAGCCCGCCGGCATATTCCCCACCCCGGGGATTTAGATAGACCGCGTATTTTTGCTCAAACGCTGTCGGCAGAAACACCCTGTACAAAACACCATAATTGCCATAATTAAGGGTTGGGGAGCCGTCAGTTGCATCAATGCCGGCCACGAAGGTGTCAAGCTTATGGTCGGCCAGCGTTATACCCATTACCCCATCACGGGATGAGTTATACACCTGGCTTGGTACAATCAGCCGGTCCCGGCCGGGGAAAGTTCCCCGCAGCCGCTGGCTATCGGCTGGCAATACCTTGGCATTCTTAATAAACTCAGCCGGATCGGTATCAACCGGCAGCATCATAACAACCACTTTCAGCGGCTGTTTGGTCTGGAAATCATAAATGCCGTTGACCAGCGCATCTGGGGCAACAACCGTTTCATTAAGCACAGGTTCCAGCAGCGCCGTACCTTTAGCCGGTACTTCAATCAGCTCTACCTCTTGTTGATTCAGATAGTTGAGCTGAGCAAGCTTGCCAACGGCTAAATAGTCAAGACTGGGTCCACCCAAACCATACTGATTAACAACAACGTCAATCGCAGTGCGTGATTCATTAACAAGCAGCACAACAACCTTTTTTAGCTCCTTAGTCGCATTGACATGATGGAAAAAAAGGCGAACATCACCCATTACTGTGTCCTGGTACATAATACCATCTGCCGGAACCATCTCCGGGCTGTCTGAAAGCATTAACTTTCCGCCCTGCTCGCTCATGGTAACCGGAAGTTCGGTGATATTATGAACATCCATGTTTACCGGCAGACCGGGATTAGCCAGGACAACCTGGGGATCTGACACAACACTGACGGCAATCGTGACAGCGACTGCAATACCTGCCTGACGAAACCAATTAAACAAATAGCATACCTCCTAACAGGCCAATCGCCTTCCAGGCAATTATAACAAACTATGGCCTGTCCATCAACCGTCAGGGGTATTTTACCAAATCACCCGGTCCCGGAGCAGCGACAGTTTTGCATAGAGGTGTGCCCGGACCAGCCGGAGCCGAAACTCCCACAGGCCGTATTTAGGCCGGGGTATATTAACCCTTTTGAGCTGATAGGCATCATCTGTGGTTGTGCCTAAACCCGGTAAGCCGGTACAGGCACCGGTATAGCCGGCCTGTTTTAAGGCCGCTATCGTATCTAAGTTGTATTGCCCATAGGGATAGGCAAAAAAGTCAACAGGCCTTGCCAGGTTTTGCTCCAGCAGCTGCTTGGAACGCGTCAGCTCGTCCATAAGCTGAGGCTGGCTGATCTCATTTAAGGCAACATGGCTGAAAGTATGGGACCCGAACTCGGTCCCGGCAGACTGCATATTTTTAATCTGATCCCATGTTAAATACCCCGGCTGACCGACCTGACCGGCGATGACAAAAACAGTACTTTTCAGGCCATACCTCGCCATAACCGGCAAGGCTGTCAGGTAATTATCGTCATAACCATCATCAAACGTAATAATAACCGGTTTGGGTGGCAGCGACTGTGTACCAGCCCTGGCGGCAAACAAGTCGGCAAAAGAGATGGCGGTATAGCCCTGAATGGCCAGATACCGCATCTGTTCTTCAAATTGTCCGGAGTCAATACTATATACTTCAGGCACGCTGCTGACTTGATGGTAAGCCAGTATTGGAACACCGCCACCAGGCGTCATCAGCCACACCATAATTACAAGCGCCACAATGGCAGCTATTTTTAACAGTCTAGTCATCACGATCCAGCTCGGCTTGTGGCAGGCGGCTCCGCAACGAGTCGGCAATCTCTCCCAGCTTACGCAGACGGTGGTTAATGCCTGATTTGCCAACCCGCCCTTCCAAAGCCTCTACCAGTTCTGACAAGGTCGCTTCCTGGTACGCCAACCGCGCCTCGGCTACCTCCCGCAGTGGCGGCGGCAGCTTGTCGAGCCCCAGATGCTGGGCAATCAGCCTGATACTGTCGACCTGCCGCACGGCGGCATTAACGGTTTTCTGCAGGTTGGCGGTCTCACAGTTAACAAGGCGGTTAACCTGGTTGCGCATGTCTTTGACCACCCGGACATTTTCAAACATCAGCAACGCATTATGAGCACCGATAATCTGAAGAAAAGCGGTAATAGCATTACCGTCTTTCAGGTATACAATGTAATCGTCCTTCCGGTCAGTCATCCGGCCTGGCAGGCTGAGCGATTTCATGATTCTAACCAGCGACTTGGCCAGTTCAACATTGCCTGTGACTAATTCCAGGTGATAAGAGCCCTCGGGACGGTTGACTGAACCGCCGCCTAAAAACGCGCCACGCAGATACGCCCGGCGACAGCACACTTTCCGGAGAATGCCACTGTCTGACTGGACATTAAGAGCATCTCCACGCATAATGCCCAGTGCGGCCAGCAGTTCGTTAACACCCGGCGAGGGTACAACCCGCACATGATATGTATTACTTTTTTTAAGCCGCCGGCCGCGGGTGACCACCACTTCGGTTTTTACATTCGAGTAGCGTTTGATGAGGCTAAGTACCTTCCGGGTAACAGCAGCATTTTCACTGCTGAAATTAATTCCCAGATTGGCATTGCCGCCAATCGACATAGCGCCACCCATCCGGATTAAAGCCGCCAGTTCAGCGGCTAAGCAGCAGCTTTGCTCGCCGATAATACGAGCAATTTCATTTTTTACTTCAGCAGAAAACGACAAGGCCTTCAGTCCTTTGGTTAGTCTTTTAATTTTTTGATGCTTTCGGCCATAATATAGTAGTCTAACAGCCGCATGCGATCAGAATTGATCTTAAGGTCATATACCATTGACATAATTGTTCGCGACAACCGCGCCGGATCATGACGAACCAGGTTAGTTTCGCTGATAAGGTTGGCCTTAACGACCTTGACCCCCAGCGCTTCGATGATATCAATATCAGGCACAACCGGGTGGGCACCCCGCTGAGCATAGAACTCCCGGAGTTCGGGCGCTACTTCCTGCACATTGACAACAACCATATCAATACAGCCTGGTCCGGCATGGTCGATAATGGCCTTAATGTGATCAGAGGCACTGTAACCGTCGGTTTCACCCGGCTGGGTCATTACATTGCAGATATAAATCTTAACAGCGTCACTCTCGCGCAGCATATCGCCAACACCGTTTACCAATAGGTTAGGGATTACACTGGTATACAAACTGCCAGGACCCAGGATACAGGCATCAGCCTCACGGATGGCTTCAATGGCGCCCTTAACAGGCATTACATTCTCAGGGCTGATCGATACCTTTTTTATTTTCTTACCTGACAGCGGAATCTGTGACTCGCCATGCACCAGGGTGCCGTCTGTCATTTCAGCTACCAGCAGTATCGGCTCAGTGGAGGAGGGCAGCACCTGCCCCCGCACGGCCAATACCTTGCTGGATTCTTTGAGCGCCAGTTCAACATCACCAACAATCTCGGTCATGGCCGCAATAAACAGGTTGCCAAAACTGTGCCCGGCCAACTCGCCACTGCCGCCAAAGCGGTGCTGGAACAACTTCTCCATCAGTGGCTCGGTATCGGCCAGCGCCACCAAACAATTGCGCAAATCGCCAGGCGGGATTATGCCAAAATCTTTGCGCAATCGCCCGGATGACCCACCGTCGTCCCCGACGGTTACGATGGCAGTAATATTGCTGGTGATGCTCTTGATCCCTCTTAGCAGTACCGACAAGCCGGTGCCGCCGCCGATGACAGCGATGGCCGGCCCACGATTAAGCTTACGTTTTTCAAAAATAATTTCAACAAGTTTGTCTGAGCCTTCCGGTACCAGCACACTGATGACCGATTTTATGATTTGTTGCGTGGCCGCCAGCATAATACCGATCCCCAGGACAACAATGGTAATTCCGGCGACAGTAGTGACGGCATAATAATAGTTGCCTGTCGTTAGATAAAACAGCCGGAATATAGCTTCTTCCACTACACCGATGTATTTATAGTTAAAAACAATAGCCAAGCCTAAGCTGACTAAAATTACACCTGCCGAAAACAGCAGCAGCCATCGCTTGAACTTCATACCCGGATATAACCATTTCAAAAAGTGCATGTAATCACCTGCATCAATTCAATCATTTGGTACACCTAAGCCCCTATCATTCAATGACGTTGTGTTTAATATCCCTGTGTTCGACATTGACTTTAAAGCCTTTTGCCTTCAGATATTCAAACATCTTCTCCGCAATAAATACTGAGCGGTGAAGACCGCCGGTACAGCCGATGGCAATGATGAGCTGACTTTTTCCTTCTTTAACATAATGGGGAACAAGAAAATCAATCAGACCGGACAGCTTTTCCATAAACTGCTGGGTCACAGGCCATTTCCAGATATACTCGCCCACCACAGCTTCCTGGCCGCTCTTACGCCGGAGCGACTCCACATAAAATGGATTGGGGAGAAAGCGGACATCCATCACCATGTCAGCGTCAAGCGGCATGCCATATTTAAACCCAAAAGACACGACAGTCACTGTCATGCGCTCAAGCTCGCGTTCTTCAGCAAATAATGCCGTTATTTTACCTTTAAGCTCAGGTGTTGCCAGGCCGGAGGTATCAATGATATGAGTAGCCCGCCCCCTGATTTGCTCCAGACGATCACGTTCCCGGCTGATTCCCTCGCTGATACGGCCATGCGGTGCCATGGGATGACGCCGGCGTGTCTCCTTATAACGACGGATAATAGTCGCGTCAGAGGCTTCCAGAAACAAAATCTCATAGAGGTGGCCCTGTTTTTCCATGCCTTCAAGCACCTGGGCCAGCGTGTCGAAAAACTCCCCGCCACGGATATCAACCACAAGGGCAATCTTTGAAACCTTCCCCCCTGATTGAGCGCATAGCTCAGCAAACTTGGGGATCAACATCGGCGGCAGGTTATCAACACAAAAGTAGCCCAAATCCTCCATGGCCCGTACCACCTGAGACTTGCCGGCCCCCGACATGCCAGTGATGATTACCAGACGGAAGTTATCTATCGTCATCGTGAACACCTCAACTTTTCCTCCCCTTATCTTCGCTAACAGGCTGTAAAACCCTGCTGTTTAGGACAAAATGCTAAAAATGCCTATATTTAATTATAGGATAGTATAGGAAAAAAAGCAAAAACAGTTCCCGCATTCATCACGGGGAACTGTAAATGCCAATTATTATAACTTGAACTTACTTACAGATGCGTGCAACTCCTGTGACATCTGTTGGAGCCCCTGACCTGATGCCGCGATTTCCTGCATGGAGGCGGACTGCTCCTGGCTGGCTGAGGCTACCGTCTGGGTCTGGCTGGCAATATCTTTACTGCTGGCCGAAAAAGACTCGACGGCAGTGACGATTCGCTGGCTGCCACCAGCCATCTCCGAGATAGCGGCTGATATTTCCCGTATCTCTGCCGACATCGAATCGATATGGGTGGCAATCTCAGTAAATACGCCACCGGCCGTACTAACGACCTCAGCCCCCAGCCGGACCTCGCGTGTTCCTGATTCCATCGCCTTAACCGCTAAACCGGTCTCAGCCTGGATCTCACCAATCAATCCGGCAATCTGTTTTGCTGACAGGCTGGCTTGTTCAGAAAGCCTGCGCACTTCCTCGGCAACAACAGCAAAACCCCGCCCCTGCTCGCCGGCCCGGGCCGCCTCAATCGCAGCATTCAGGGCTAATAGATTAGTCTGACTGGCAATCCCGGATATAGCGTTAACGATTTCACCAATCTGGTGCGAATAGCCACTCAGTTTGCCTACCACATCAGCTAAGCTGTTCACTGTTGATTCAATGTTTTCCATTTGGGTTACGGCCTTACCCACGGTCTGGCTGCCTGACTGAGCGGCTGCAGCAGTATCCTGCGATGCCGCCACTACGGCGCCGGCATTGGCAGCAATCTGCTGAATGCCTGCTGCCATCTGGCCGGCAACAGCCAGCGCATCATTAGCTGCTGCTAATTGAGTCTCGGCATCAGAGGCCACATGGGCAATTGATTCATCCACCTGACTGGCGGCACGGGCCGAGTTCTCCACAACAGCCGCCAGGGTATCTGACGCGGCAGCCACCTGACCGGCAGAACCCAGGATCTCCCTGATAGTTGTTTTAAAACGGTGCTGCATGGTGTTGAGCGCCGCCGCCAGCTTGCTCAATTCATCACCATCAGCTACCTGTCTGACCGGAGTACTTAAATCCCCGTCGGCTAAACTATTGGCAACTGTAAGCATACTTTCAATCGGCCGGCACACCATCCGGGTGAGCAGTACGCTGAGCACACCACCAACAACGATGGCAACCAGCGCGACCAGGGCAGTGATGCCCAGGATTCTATCCATACTTATGTAAGCACTATTGGCATGTTCATCGACAATTTCTTTATTATCTTTAACCACTTTTGTTAAAATATCGGCAATCTGTTCAGAATAGGGAGTAATCCGGGCATTAATGGCATAGGCCTCAGACTTTAGCTGCTGCGCCTCTACAGCATTTCCCGCAGCCAGCTGTTTATGATAGGAGCGAACAACCGGTGCCAAATCATTGACAATACCATCCGCATGTTTGCTTGTCAACTGGATAAGCTTCTGTACATCCTGCCGGGAGTTGTCGTCCACAACATCGACAAGCTGATGCTCCAGCACTACGGTGTTGCTCATGGCCTGATCCTGCAGCTTGGCAAACTTCTCGTCCCCGTAAGCGATAAACCCGCGGGCAGCCGCTACTCCGGTAACAAAACTTCCTTCAATTTGCATCGCCAGCTGCAATCTTTTATTGGCAGCATCAATGGAAGCCAGGGTCTTGCTGAATGAATTCAGGGACACATAAGTTATGCCCCCCAACATAATAATCAAGCCGAGCATGATAGCAAACCCTAGACTGATTTTAGCACCTATTCGCAATTTTCTAAGTACCATGTGCATCTCCCCCAGCCTGAAATATCCATATATAAAAAAAACGCTTCTAAGTCAGCATTGCTGTCACTGTACAAAAGCGTCTTTGCTAAAGCATATATATGTAT
>NZ_DATMXX010000150.1:0-7734 GCF_035561255.1 Sporomusa sp.
ACTCATGATAGCCTCCTGTAAGGAAAAGGTTTTATATATTAAACGACCGTTCGTTAGGTAGATTTTATCCTATATTATGGGATAAGTCAACAGACAAAAGATCATCGAGTTAATACCATAAGCAAAAATAAAAAAATTAAGGATGCCGGTAAACACCGGAATCCTTAATACTATCTCCCTTTTATTCCTTGCCAATACTTACGCCAAACCTTATCAATCTTGTCAAGCTTCTGATCTTCCGTCAGATCAGACATGAATACATTCATGAGTGAATATAGACCCTGTCTTAAGCTATAGTAAGAAAGCAAAATTTCTTCCGGCGGGTCTTTCTGGATTAATCCTTGCCTAATGCCATCCTGGATTATCTCTTTGTATCTCTCACCAAGTCCCATTTCATGGTTTAGCGCCCGCGTCAACAGTCTATCCTTTAAGGCAACCGGCGGGAAAAACATTACGCGAATCCAAAAGGTTCTCGCGGCCGGCCCTTCTTGATTAGAAGTGTTCTGAGTGCCCATCAGATACTTCTTAAAGAGATAATACAGTCGCTCTGGTGGCAACATGTTTTCTGATTCTGACAAAACCTGCTCCATGTAATTATGATATTGACTCTCAAGATCTTCGTATATCTCCCAAAAGAGTGCTTCTTTACTGGTAATAAATGCATAAAGTGATGATTTTTTAATTCCCACTCCAGCCGCAATCTTCTCCATACTTGTTGCATCATAGCCATTGTTAGCAAATAGGCTAAGAGCAATGTTTTTAATCTTGACTTTGGTTTGACTGCTCACCATTAACCTCCATAACGACCAGTTGTTAGGTAAATTGTATTTCACATAATGGTGAAAGTCAACGCTGGAACTATAGGAGTTCATCCCTATAATTTACTTTCTATTATTTCACAAAACTTGTCGGTTAGTATTGGAAATTATGGGAATATGTAGAAGGAGATTCAGTACCTATCTAGAAAAATAGATTTATACTCCAAATAAATTGGTACTATGCTGTAAGAGCTCTTCTACACAATATAGAGTAAGGTTACGGGAGGTCCTTCCATGTCTATGGACGCCGCTTTAACCACGAATATCATCGCGAGTACATTAATGGTTTTGACCTACACCTATCTTTACATCCAATACAAGCATAGCTACCTGGCAAAATGGATGGCTGCATGGGTTATACATGAAATCCGGATCATTTTTTTTGAAATTGCTTTTATCGAACAGTCCTCACTGATACTAGGAGTTTTATATGGAGTTTTTGTTTTCGCACATTGCCTGCTTCTAACGGCTGGTACAATGGAGTTGGCAGGAAGAAGATTCTCTATTGTTTGGTTGTCAGGATGCGTATTCGTCCTGATCTTTTCTGTAATTGGAAGATTAATTGGTTTACCGGCTGAGGTCTATTTGCTGCCTGGCGCAATTTATATTGCATTTGCATATGTCAGTACCGGGAAAGTTGTCAGTCAAATGAACATTAGTGGTCTGGGAATTTGGCTTACTGCAGGAGGCTTTTTTCTGCTTGGCGTCCACGCATTTGACATGCCGTTTTTATTCCAAATTAGGTGGTTTGCTCCCTGGGGCTATCTGATAGATGCATTACTTCGTTCAACAGTTGCAATCGGTATCGTATTTATTTATTTTGAAAAAGTCAGAGTTGAACTTGCAGAAAAAGAAAAGTACTATCGTCTGTTAGCAGAAAACGCTACTGATGTTATTTACCGGTATCAATTGACTAGTCCTGTTGGATTCGAATACATTAGTCCTTCTGTGAAAAAGCTGATTGGCTATGATCCTATTTCTATAAAAACGCTGCGCGATGTTATACGCATCATTCATCCAGCAGACCACGGAAATTTTAAGAAACTGATTAAGTCACCAATCGTTCTTAATGAGTTTGCCACACTACGGGTGGTACATAAAAACGGTGACATTCTATGGGTAGAACCAAAGCAGAACATTGTCACTGGCTCAGATGGTCAACTTCTTGCAGTTGAAGGAATTATGCGTGATATTACTAAGCGAGTCTTGTTGGAACAGGATGTATCGCGTCTTGACCGGTTGAACATTGTTGGCCAAATGGCTGCGAATCTCGCGCATGAGATTCGCAATCCCCTGACCACTGTGCGCGGCTACTTGCAGATGTTTGGTAACAAACGTGAGTTTCAGCATTATAAAGAGCAGTTTACCTTGTTACTTGACGAACTTGACCGAACCAACCATATTATTACCGAATATCTCGCGTTAAGTAAAAATAAAAGTATTGATATGAAAAAATGTAAACTTAATGAGATTATATTAACGATCTATCCTTTGGTTCAGGCTGATGCTGTTTCCTCTAATATTGAAACAATCCTTGAGCTTGGCGAAATTCCGAACCTGTATCTTGATGCCAAAGAAATAAAACAGCTTATACTCAATTTTACCCGTAACGCTGTCGAAGCTATGCCGTCTGGAGGAAGACTAACCATTAAAACCGCTGTCAACGGTAATGAAATTACACTGAGCGTCTCTGACCAGGGTACAGGCATTCCCCAACAGGTTCTGGATAACCTGGGCAAGCCATTTCTCACAACCAAAGAAACCGGTACTGGCCTGGGTATGGCCATCTGCTATCGTATTGCTCATAGACATAATGCTAAACTTGAAATTGACACTGGATCGGCCGGGACGACAATTCATATAAGGTTTCCAAGCACCTAGTACACCGTAAGAAAGAGGCCGAAAGGCCTTTTTTTTTTCGCCTCACACTCATCTGACATGAGTGATGGGGCGGGAAGGTTAACAACGTTATGGAGGTGATTTTTATGTGAACTTGCTATTAATCTTGCCCGTTATTACACGTCGATTAAAAAAGTGAAGGAGTGACAAACAATGTTAAACAAACAACTGAAACTAGAATCTGACTTGAAATGGGAAAATATTAAAATCCTTGACGCTTATACTGAAGAAGAAAAACAGGCTATCTATCATTTTCGTTACCAAATTCATATTAAAGAAATGAATCGTATTATTCCCAGTACCGATCACTTCCGGAAAGTTATAATTGATGAACTAGACTCATGGAGTCAACTAGCCTACGCCAAATTATCAGATGGACGTATTATCGGTACAGTCAGGGCAACCTTTGGTAAAGCTAGTGACTTTCCGACCGAATTAGCACGTACCTTTCAACTCAATCGCTTCCAGAATTTCAATCCGAATAGTAAAAATATCTGCTTTGGCACCAAAATGATGGTTGATCCCTTATATCGAAAGACCCCTGTATTTTTTCGCCTGTTAGCAAGATGCTATGAATTTCTAAGAGAGCATAATATTCAGTTTAATTTGAGTGGCTGCAATCCATACCTTCTCCCCATGTATGAGCAATTGGGATATCAATCTTTTGCAGCTGGCTTTCAAGATCCAGGGTACGGATTTGTTGTTCCCATTTTACTTATGCCTGAAGATATCGAACATCTAATTGCTATTCGCTCACCCTATTTACGCATCGCCAAAAAGTACACTAATTCAACTGCGGCCAGAGACTGGTATCTAACTAACTTCCCTGAGGCCTCCCGCTTTCCTGTTAACCTTTTTACCAGTGACCAGGCACGATGGGATTTCGTTACACAGCATGTTGGTGATCCCTTATCCGGTTTAGATGTTCTGGTTAATTTAAATGAAGCCGAAGCTAAGGGCCTGCTTCGTATAGCTACTCCGGTCGAATGCCGACAAGACAGTGAGTTTATCCGTCAGGGTGATGTGTGCAACGAACTTAACCTGCTTATTGCGGGAAAAATGCGTATTACCGATCAAACAGGATATGTTCACTATGCTAAGGCTGGTAATGCCTTTGGCACAGTAGGACTGTTTGCCCAGACTCATCACCAGTTTGATGCAACGGCTGTTACTGATTGTGAAATATTGACGATATCCAGGTTTTCCTTTGAAAAGCTTCAGCGTTCCTGGCCGGAAATTGGTACGAAACTGCGTCTTAATCAATATAAGGAGGTAAAATAAATGAAACCCACCCCGGATATACTTCTGATTAACAGTTATGCCCCACGTCAGCGGGTGGTTTCAGATGCTGCCCTTGAAAACAGCTTGGTTATTCTTCGTACCTATCTGGAGAGTAAAGGGATTCAGGCTGAGATTATCGATGATCAAAGAGTAACCACTTTGGAGAATGGTGTACCACAGTGGTGCCTGCAGCTCTTAAAAGTCATGACGCGGTTGTTAATGAAAACCTACCGACTCAAACCGGTTGCTGCCGGTCTGTTACTTGCGGCTTGGCCGTTGCAGGCCTATGCCCTCCAGTGCAGGCGCGAATATCTGCGTAACAGGCTGCGCGATATCGCCGTCGACCTAAAGAACAGGCACATTCCAATCGTCGGCCTCAAGCTATGGTATGGTGAAGCCTATACCTGGTGCCGTGAACTAGCCACTGAAATCAGGCGGCATAGCCCGGAAACAGTCATTATAGCAGGCGGGCCGCAGGTTAAAGTATATGGAGATTTCGTACTTTCGCACTCAGAATTTGATCTCGCCATCATGGGTCCTGGTGAAGAAATTCTTGAAAAGATTATTACTTTATATCGGCAAACCCAGTCTAAAAGCGTTTTTCTTGAGCAAGTCCACGAGCAACTGGGGGGACGGTTGCTAAAAACAGGTGGATTTGCCGGCAATCAGAACGATGTTATCCGGGGATTGGCGGCCCAAACAATTCCCAACTATCACAACGCCGATCTTGACGACAAAATTCTTTTTCACACAATTGTCGACGGTGTTGGTTGCAGTTGGAATAATTGCAACTTTTGCTCCCATACCCGCTGCGCTGTTCCTTTTACGCCACGACCTGTGGAGGATATTATTACTGAGATTAAAGCAATGCTCCAACGCGGAATATCATTCTTCCGGTTTAGCAGTTCAGAAACGCCGATGGCTCATGGGCGGAAAATTGCCGAAGCTATTTTAACACATGGCCTGAATATCCGTTTTTCTATGTTTGTTCGTGCCGCCAACGTAAGTGAGGAGACTTTGGCAACCTATCGCCTCCTGATTCAGGCTGGTCTCAGGGCTGTATTTATGGGCGGTGAAACCGGACATGACGGAGTTAACCGGGAAATAATGAATAAGGGGGTCGAGCGAAAAGATATTATTAATACGATCGCTACTATTCGCCTGGCATCTGACGCAGTCAGTTTGCCTTGCCGGGTCGGACTCTCGCTGATTTATCCCTGCCCATTGCCACCAGGGATTGCTATGGAAGAAGTCTTTCAGGCCAATATAACCTTAATTGATGCAGCACTGCCGGATACGGTTATTGTGAATCCTCCCGGACCTTTCCCGGAAACAAATTGGTATAAGGAGGCCGATAAATTTGGTTTCAGATTCTCTGATGGTGCCGCGACCTTTACCCAACGATTCATGGAATATGAATACTCAATTTATAAGCCTGTTGAATTCTGGGATGATCTGGGCTCCTCGCTTAACGATATGGAAAGTAAAACAGTGCTAAAGGAGACCGGAAAACTCCGGGCATACGCGGCAAGCCTTGGTATTCCCACAGATATTTCAGATGAATACCTAATGATGACTGAGGCAATTGGCCTTCAGTCCAAACTCGATCTCGTCCGGTTTAAACAAAAAACGTTGCTTGACATTATTAGCGGCAGTACCGATTATACCCGGGAGATTACAGCTTCCATTAATGCCGCCAGCCGCCAGCTGGCAAGAACCTATACCGAATAGACGTCCTTAACTCAGCAGGTACCGTAAGGTGCCTGCTTTTTTTATATGCATTCCACAAACTAAAAAAGTCACTCCTTGTGAGTGACTCAGATAATCCGCTATAAAGTAAAGAGCCCGCAATGATCTACGCTACAGCCTACACCGATCATTACATACCTATACGCAGACTTTCGCCTACCCACAAGCATTACACAACCGATGCAAACCTTTGCTCGACTACCACAGATAGCTACTGAACCGCCTGCAATCTCACGACTGCAAACGACCCCTATTATTCGCAACCCATAGCAGTCTTAGCTCGACCAACATAAATCCCTTGGGACCACACGGCAACAGTTGGGCTACCGTACAGCCTTTCGAGACCCATGCCAGTCTTCCCGCCGACTAACGCCGAACCTTGCGACCCGACGCCAATCTTTGGCCGACCAATACCGAGCCCTTTCAGACCCGATACCAGTCTTGGCTCAACCATTACAGACCCTTTACACTGATAGTATCTGCCGATTAAGCTAGTTAATACCTGGAAATATATTACATCTCAGGTTAACTCTTTTTTAAATTCTCTACCCTCTTTAAATATCTGGCCCACTTCATGCCCCAAGTTAAAGTAAGCTGACCCCATCATAATTATCGGGTTAACTTTTAGCGGATCTAATTTTCCGTCTGTCAGACATTGCTCATTGCCATATACAGCCACAATCTCGCCAAAGAACATCTCAAACCCAAACATTGGTACCTGATTAATGACTTTACACAGCATGTTCATCGGGCACTCTTTGATCATTGGTGCTCTGCCAAGATCATCATAGAAGGATGTAAATAAATTTGACTTGTCTATATTCTTTCCTGATACTACACCGCAATAATCTGTTTTTCGAACCGTCTCTGCCGAGGGTATATTGACACTGAAAAAACCGGTCTCTTTGACCCCCTTGATCGAATAATGGGTACTTTTTAGGGATATATAAAGTACAGCGTCAAGACTTACTACTCCACAGGCCCCTATTGTAACATAATTGGGCCTGCCATTGACTTCTACTCCGGCAAGCACGGTTGGAAATGGGCCAATTGGCCTGTTGGGCAGCTTAATTTTTTCCATTGAATGCCCCCTTTTTTGAACAGCCCTTTACACTGATAGTATCTACAGACTAAACAATCCGATACCTGAAGATATGTTATATAATGATTATTTCAGCGGCTGTTTTGGGGCATTGTTGACAATCCACGTTGCAAATGCCTGCAAAAACTTTTGTAAAAACTCGCGAGTATTATCACTACTAAGAACCCCATCAGCGTCAAAAAGGGTAGCAACATTTCCGATATAGGCCTCAGGCTGCTGCATAACAGGAACATTCAGGCAGACAAGTGACTGCCTGAGATGGTGATTAGCGCCAAAAGCACCTATTCCGCCAGGTGATACACTCACTACCGCACCGGGTTTGCCATCCCATACATTTTTGCCATATGGCCGTGAGCCGATATCTATAGCATTTTTGAGCACTGCAGGGACAGAGCGGTTATACTCAGGGGTTATGAAAAGAATTGCATCATAGCTTTTCACGCGTTCACGGAGAGCTGTCCATGCTGCAGGCGGGTTACCCTCGTCATCGAAATCCTGGTTGTATATTTCCAGCCCGGCTATTTCGATTTCTTCCATCTCAAAGGCTTCAGGAGCCAGCAGCTGTAATGCCTTCGCAATTTTCCGGCAAAACGATTCCTTGCGCAGACTGCCTACAAGAACCCCTATTCTCTTTTTCGTCATATGTATTCCTCCTCTATTCTATTAATATTTTTCTTCTTTAAGATTGAATTCTGCCGATTCGACCCAGTCAGTAACATGGTTTAGCAACTCAATAATATGATCAAGCACAACCACATGCTGTTCTTCTTCATGCATAAGTTTATCACAAAGTAGTCTTTCCTCGTGTGTTGCTGCAGTTTCAGTTAATTTTTTATAGAGTTCCACACTTTCATACTCTTTTGCCAGGGCGCCCCTGTATACATC
>NZ_DATMXX010000151.1:0-2318 GCF_035561255.1 Sporomusa sp.
AGAAAGAGGTGTTGAGGGTGATTAGTGTAAAGCTTAAGAACGGAAATTCAATAGAGGTGCCGTTCTCTACCACCTGTGCTGAAATTGCTAAACAAATCAGTTCAGGACTTGCAAAAGAAGCGCTTGCTGCTGAGATTAACGGAAAGGTGGTGGATATAACGACCACCGTCGACGCGGATTGTTCTTTACATGTGGTTACCTTTAACGATGAAGCAGGTAAAAAGGTGCTGCGCCATACGGCTGCCCATGTTCTTGCACAAGCTATTAAAAATCTTTACCCTCAGGTGAAACTTGCCATTGGACCGGCAATCGAAAACGGATTTTACTATGACTTTGACTCAGAAGTTCCCGTCTCATCAGATGACTTAGAAAAAATAGAAAGCGAAATGAAGCGGATAATTAGACAAAATTCAGCTTTGGAGCGGTTTGCACTTAACCGGGCAGAGGCATTACAGTTTGCCGAGCGGCTTAATGAGCCGTACAAAGCAGAATTGATTAGGGAATTGCCTGATGGCCAGCCAATCACTTTTTATCGACAAGGGGATTTTGTTGATCTTTGTGCGGGGCCTCATTTACCCTATACGGGTATGATAAAGGCCGTTAAGCTTATTTCCTGCACAGGCGCCTATTGGCGAGGTGATTCCAATAACAAAATGCTCCAACGTATTTATGGGACAGCATTTACTAAACAGTCGGAGTTAGACTCCTACCTGGCTGCACAGGAAGAAGCAAAAAAACGTGACCACCGTAAAATTGGCAAAGAACTTGATTTATTCTCCATTGATGAATATATCGGTCAGGGGCTTATCCTTTGGCATCCTAAACTTTCTGTTGTGCGCGAGGAAATAGAACTGTACTGGCGTAAGGAGCACCGTAGGCGTGGGTATGAATATATCTATACTCCCCATATTGGACAAAGTAATCTCTGGGAAACTTCAGGGCATCTGGATCATTTTGCTGAGGGTATGTATCCTAAAATGAAAATGGCAGCCAAGGATGAAACAGAGAATACCTACTATTATGTAAAACCCATGAGCTGTCCGTTCCACGTGAGAATGTATAAGACCAGACCACGCAGTTATAGAGAACTGCCTATTCGCTGGTGCGAACTTGGTAGTGTTTACCGCTTTGAAAAATCAGGAGCTTTGCACGGTATGTTGCGTGTACGTGGTTTTACTCAAGATGATGCCCATATTGTTTGTACTGAAGATCAGTTTGTGGATGAGGTAAATAATGTTCTTGACTTTGCACTTGATATTAATAAGGCATTTGGTTATGACAAGCTAAACGTATATCTCTCTGTGCGTGATCCACAGGATAAGGAGAAATTCATTGATAATGAACCTGTGTGGCAACTGGCAGAAAGCACCCTTGAAAAGATTCTCAGCGATCGGGGAATTGAATTTAAAAAGGACATTGGTGGTGCTAAATTTTACGGCCCAGCAATTGATTTAAAGGCCGTGGATGCTATGGGACGCGAATGGCAGGGAACAACTATTCAACTAGACATGAATTTACCTGAGCGGTTTGGCATGACCTATGTCGGTTCTGATGGTAAAGAACATACACCTATTATGCTGCATAGAACTTTGCTTGGTTCGATGGAACGTTTTGTTGGAACGTTGATTGAACATTACGCGGGTGCTTTTCCTGTATGGCTTGCACCTGTTCAAGTAAAGATATTAGCCATATCGGAGAGAAATCATGAGTATGCAAATAAAGTGCTGAAGGTATTAAGAAACGAAGATATAAGGGTTGAACTGGACGACCGGAGTGAAAAAGTCGGTTACAAAATTCGTGAAGCCCAGTTAGGGAAAATACCATATATGCTTATACTAGGGGATAAGGAACAAAATGAAAATGTAGTTGCGGTCAGAGACCGGAAAAAAGGTGAAACTAAAACAATGAGTATTGAAGCGTTTCGGGCTTTAATAACAGAAGAAATATTGCATAAAAGGTAAGACTGAGTCGGGTGATGGTTTTCTGACTCACGCATTAAATAGACATTGGTTAAATTATTGACTAATGTCTATTTCTATTTCGTGGCATGTTATGGAATAAATTTAAGAGTGCCAAAGGCATATAAATTATGGCCTCTGCAGATACGGAAATGGACGTTATGGAACGACTTAATGGCATGTACTAGAGCAAGAGAATGCCTATGAAGCCAGTAAATTCAAGGAGTTCCATTTTTACATGACAGTGGTGTCATGTTCATAAAGGTAATATTTTAAAAGCACTAACAGGTCCATTGAAAGAAAAAGATAGCCAGAACCTATTAAATGGTTCTTGGCTATTATTTTTTAAAGGGTTTTTAA
>NZ_DATMXX010000152.1:0-31163 GCF_035561255.1 Sporomusa sp.
TGTGGTAATACTATTATTATTGTACGCGCAGCTACATACAACGCGTTAAAGTTTTGCAGGCGGGTGGTGTGCTGGCAAAAGCGGAAGTCAAGCGCCAGCGGTGGAGCGTTGTCAACACACCACCTGCCTGCGCCTGCAAACTTCTTTGATGCGGAAGCTATAGATGAAATCCAATAAGGTAAAGATTTCTTTCGGCATAATATTAGTGCGCTCAATATAAAATTTACAGGCGCGGCATAGTCTCTTATACAACATAAAATAATAATTGAGGTGAAGCTGTGGATTGGGCAGTAGCACTCATTAGTATTATTACTGTTAATTTGCTCTTAAGTGGTGACAATGCGTTAGTTATCGCTTTAGCCAGCCGCAAGTTGGCGCATGAACAACAAAAAAAGGCTATATTCTGGGGCGGGGCCGGAGCTATCGGGCTGAGAATAATTTTAACGTTTGCGGCCATAATTCTGCTGAGGATTCCGTACTTACAACTGATTGGCGGCCTGGCGCTCCTGTGGATTGCCATTAAACTCTTGGCTGGCGACGAAGATCACGAAGAATTAGAAGCTAAAAACAGCCTGGGAGATGCTATCAGAACAATTATTGTTGCAGATATGGTGATGAGTATTGATAATGTTATTGCCATTGCAGCAGTTGCAAAAGGCAATTTTATGCTACTTGTTGTTGGTTTGGCTATCAGTATCCCCATCATTATCTGGGGCAGTAAAGTAATCCATGCTCTTATGGAACGGTGGCCAATAATTATTACAATTGGTGCCGCATTTTTGGGATGGACTGCCGGTGAGATGGCAACAGCAGATAAAAAAATTATGCCGTTATTAGAGCCATATCCCTGGACACATTGGGCAATACCTGCTGTTTTTGCGGTTAGCGTCATAGTTGTTGGTTCGATACTCTCAAGAACAAAGCAATTAAATCAGGAAAAGAACTGACTCACCATTAGCATGGTATTTTAATCTTGCGACCATATGTCTGAATATATGAATCGCAGGGTTGTTCATCATGTCCGTAAATTATTGTGGCGGTGTGAAGGAAGCTTTGGTTAAAGAAGTAGCGTAAATCATAAATACGCACAAGCTTTGCCTGCTGGTCTGTGTCCTGATATTCGGTAAAGTAGCTAAATGGCGTAAAGGATGAAAAGAATTCGCCCAAAACTGTTTTTTGTGCGCCCTCAAGAGCTGGCGATAATATTTGCTTCTGAAATTCGGTGTGAAGGGTCAACGCCGGCTGGAGGATACCAATTTGACCAATAAAATAATTGTTTTGGGTCTCAATCACGAAGTCCCAGTAGACTACGCTTTTAAGTGACGGCATAACCAGTATACGGATAATTCCGTTGGTGAAGTATTGTCTGAGCACAAGTATTGCCTTTAATTTAAGCAGATACCTTAACAGGGTGTATAGCCCTGTTGTTGCGAAAAAAAGCAGGGATGTTTCGCGTGGTGTCAACCCTTGCATAAAAACCGTCAGCATAATTACCAGTAATAATGGGTCAAAAACATTAAGGAGACTAAAGCTTTTGCGCTCCCGGCTAAAAGGGAATAAAACGGCTGCGCCGTGAGCATTGAAAAAGTCAATACATATATGGGACAAGCCGCCTAAAAATGACCAGAGAAAAACCTGGAAAAGCGAAACCTCTGGCATGCCTATGAAAAAACCGGCGGCAATTAAACCTGACCACATGATAAGACCGGGAATTGAATGAGAAAAAGCCCGGTGTTGCCTGAGGTAGGAAAAATTGCCGCGAAGCTGGGCAATTATGTCAAAGTCAGGCGCTTGGGCGCCAATGATACTTGCTAAGTACAGCGGATCGCTGACACTAAACGGGTGTCCGGATAATCCAGCGACAGCAATGCCAACTAAGGCATGGGATAAAGTATCCATAAAGAAAAAAGCCTCCCCATCTAGGTGACATAACATATCGACACTCGATAATTATATCACACTGGATGGGGAGACGGTCTAATGGTAATTGATGGTGCACTAACGCAGTGGTAACGAACTGTTATTCTGGATTTTTTTATCAAGAAATAGCCGGTAATAACCGTAGATGGCAGCCAGGATTGGAAAGCCGGTATAGATGACAATCCGTTGTGCCTCGTCAAAATACAAGCTGACAATTACGACCAGATTAAGAATAAATGCAAGAACAGGGACTAGGGGATAGAGAGGGGTTTTAAAGCCAAGGGCCTCAATTTTCCCACCCAGCTTAGTATATTCGCGGCGGAAGTTAATCTGGCACCAGGCAATAATCATCCAAATCAGGCAGCCTGTCAAACCAGTGCTGGACATAAGCCACAGGTAAACCGTATCTGCGGCAAATCTTTCAGTTAAGAGTGACATGCATGCCAGAACCAGTGTGATCAGTACGCCGTTGTAAGGGACGCCACTGGCATTGAGTTTGCCGAGCCAGGAAGGGGCCTGGTGATCCTGGGCCATTGACCATAGCAGCCGTGAACAGGCATATAGTGCTGAGTTACCGGCCGATAAGGCTGAGGTGAGAACTACAAAACTCATAATGTCTTTAGCAAAAGGAATACCAGTTTTACCAAAAACATGAGCAAACGGACTCTCCAGTACACTTGCTTCTGAAGCAGGTATGTTACCGGCAAGTACAATCATGGCCAGTACATAGAACATAATAATCCGGACTGAGATCCCTTTGATGACCCGTGGTACGTTTTTGCCGGGATCTTTGCACTCCCCGGCGGCAATACCGACAAGCTCTGCACCCTGAAAGGAGTAAATAACGGCAATCATAGTCAGAAATACAGCGCCAAAGCCATTCGGGAATAAACCGCCGCCTGTATTGAAATTAGAAAACCCCAACCCGGCTTGTCCGCTGCTAAACCCGAAAATCAGCCCCGAACCGGCAATAATAAATGAAACAATAGCAGCAACCTTAATGCTGGCAAACCAGAATTCAGTCTCGCCATAGGCTTTAACTGATACCAGATTGAGTCCGGCCAGTGCTATCGCAAATACAGTACACCAAAGCCAGACTGCGACATCAGGAAACCAGTTGTGCATAATGATGCCGGCAGCAGTAAAGTCAGCAGCAATACATATCGCCCAGTTAATCCAGTAGAGCCAACCGGTGGTAAAACCGGCACCTGGTGAAATGAAGCGGGTAGCATAACTTTGAAAAGAACCGGATACCGGCATGGCGACAGTTAGTTCAGCAAGGCATAATAATACTAAATACATGATAAGACCGCCGACCATATACGCCAATATCGCGCCAAACGGACCGGCTTGATTAATCGTTTGGCCTGAACCCATAAACAGCCCGGTGCCGATAGTGCCGCCAATAGATATCATGAGCAGGTGGCGGGATTTCATATCGCGCTTGAGACCTTGCTTTTCCGGGCACAATTCAGCCAAATTAACAGGGTGGTTTGACATTGAGAAGTTCCTCCTATTGCAATCAATTTTAAATAATGTCCTCTACCATAATACTTCATGAGTCTGTGATTAGCAAGAATTATTAGACAGTAATGGGAATATTACTATATGATAATTTGTATTGACTGGATACAATTTCTATAATATGATAAAACTAAATAAATATTAATGTTAAGTACCCTAAGGGGGAGTAACTGTCAGATACAGTCAACAATCCTGCACCCTGTGCATGGCTGTGTCGTTGGAGCAGTCCAATAGTGAGACCTTTAGTATATCGCCTAATATATACTACATTAAGGTTAATTGCTATTTAGTTAGGAAAGGACCTTACCGTCACTGACGGAAAGGTCCTTAATTATTGAGAGGGGGAGTTGTAAAAAAATACGCAGCAGGTATGAATAAATAGAATATCATCAGGCAATATATTTTTTTGGGGGGTTATTTTCGATGGAACTATTGATAGCGTTAGGTAGTATTACGCTTATTAACCTAATACTAAGTGGTGATAACGCTGTTGTCATAGCTCTGGCCAGTAGAAACCTGCCCCAGGATCAGCGGAAGAAAGCTGTATTATGGGGCAGCGCCGGGGCTGTTATACTGCGGATTTTACTTACTATGGTTGCGGCGCTTTTACTAAAAATTCCCTATGTACAGTTTCTTGGCGGAGTGGCGTTGGTATATATTGCGGTTAATTTGCTTGGTGACGAACATAAGGAGGTTTCCCTGGAGGGGGCCAATAGCTTTGGGGAAGCAATAAAGGTTATCATCTTTGCTGATTTGATTATGAGTCTGGATAATGTATTGGCCATTGCCGGTGTAGCTGACGGTCACCTGGGGTTATTAATCTTTGGTCTTGCGCTCAGTATACCGTTAGTAGTATTCGGCAGCCAGCTGTTAATGAGACTCATGGATAAATATCCGGTCATTATCTATGCCGGGGCAGGTATTCTGGGCTGGACGGCCGCCAAAATGATGGTTGCCGACGCCGTACTTGGTGTGTGGTTTAAACCCTACTCACTACTACTGGAGGCCGGCGTAACCTTATTTGTTTTGGGGATTGGTTATTGGCGTAAAAATCGCGCTAATGAAGCCGGTAAACAAGCAAATGAAGCCAAGTGCAGCGACGAGAAGCATGGAGCTTGACCCGCGGTTTGCCCAGTCACTTGTTGATATTGTGGCAGCAGAACTAAAGAAGAATGTTAATATTACCGATAATCACGGCGTTATTATTGCTTCCTTCAGTAAAGAGCGTGTGTCGCATATCCATGAGGCGGCTGCCCGTATGCTGATAAACGGTCCTATCCGGGAATTCTCGGTTACGGCAGAGGAAGAGCTACAGCTTAAAGGCGTCAGGCAAGGGTTTAATGTTCCGATTATGTTTGGCGACGGCTGTGTTGGCGTTATTGGTGTTACCGGAACTCCCGACACGGCCGCGCCTTATGCCCGCCTGGCAGCCAAATTTGTTGAAGCAGCTTTAGAATCTAATGCCAGGCAGGAAAAATTGGTACGGGCCCTTAAGGAAAAAGAAGAGCTTCAATCCATTCTTTTGAGCAAAATAATTAGTGTCCAGGAAGAAGAGCGAAAAAAGATCTCACGGGAGCTTCATGATGAAACAAGCCAGGCACTGACGTCAATCATTGTTGGTCTCAGGGTATTGTCTGAGCATGTCAATAGTGAAGGCGAACGGGAAAAAATTTTGGGAATGCGGGACTTAGCAGTAAAAACACTGGAGGATGTCCACCATCTGGCTGTACAGCTTAGACCTGCTCTATTAGATGATCTGGGATTGGTGGCGGCTGCCCAAAAGTATGTAGAAAACTATTCCCGTCAATATAGTATTGCCGTAGAGCTTAATGTCATCAACCTGTCGCGGCAGCGATTTTTACCTGAAATTGAAATTACATTATACCGTATTTTGCAGGAAGCCCTGACAAATATCGCCAAACATGCGAAAGCGACCCAGGTCAGAGTACGGCTAAAGAAGCAGCGCGATAAGCTAATACTAACCGTCACAGATAATGGGATTGGGTTTAATGCCGGTATTTTAAACGGTGTTGGCAGTGACACCTGTCTTGGCATTCATGGTATGCATGAGCGAATCGCTTTGTTGTCAGGTGAGTTTTATATTGATTCGGCCGAAGGGAAGGGTACAGTAATTACTGTAGAGATACCACTTTGTCGCCGGAAAAAAACAGAAAGCGGTTTGGGCCAAGCCCATTAACCGCTTTCTGTTTTTTAAAAGGAAAGTGCCATATTATTGCTTGTAATGATTGTGGGGGGTGAGTCAGACCATCCAAATCTTACAAGCATTTATGAAGAAGCATTACTTCTTTTGGCCTGCTTTATAAGCCTTATCCAATAACTGAATCACATGAACAACATTTTGATTCAGGTTGTTTTGGACAAGACCGTCAATAATATGCATCCGGCAGGTACCGCAGCTTGTAGCTACAGTATCGGCCTTGGTTGCAGCAATATTGGTGATTTTGCGATCATTAATTTTGCGGGAGATTTCGTAGTTAGCAAGGCTGAATGAGCCGCCTGATCCGCAACAGCGGTCGGCATCTTTCATCTCTACGAAATTTAGTCCGGGTATGGATTTTAGAATTTGGCGTGGTTGTGCAGTTACTTTGATACCGCGGGCCATATGGCACGGGTCATGCATAGTAACTGTGGCATTAACCGGGCCTAGTTTGTTTTTGTCAATTTTTACAACATCAACTAAAAACTCACTGATTTCATAGGTCTTTTTCGCCAGTTTCTCTGCACGCGCCTTCATGGCCGGGTCGTCATGGAACAGTTCGACAAATTCAATCTTCCATGCTTCTGTGCAGGAACCGCAGGCAGCAATGATATAATCAACATTATATTGCTCAAAAACCTCAATGTTGTGTTTGGCTAAAAGTTTTGCAGACTCCACATCGCCGGACATATAGATAGGAGTACCACAGCAGTGCTGCAGGGCCGGGATAACGATTTCGATGTTGTTGGCCTTCAGGACATCAATAACAGCCTGGCCAACATCAGTATAGATATAGTTGATTGTGCACCCAGTAAAGAAACCAACCTTCATTTTAGGTTTGTCGGCTTTAATGACTTCCGGATGCTGGTTTCTTAACGGGGATGTGGCAAAGGGGGCTGTTACGCGGCGTTTATCAAGCCCCGGCATCGGAAAGCGGGCTACCGCGGCCATCGGGCGGGGCAGTTTTTTAAAGCTTAACGGACCGAAGAGGCCAGCCATCCTTAGTGCTAAATCGAACATAATCCGGTTCTTCAATAGATTAAATACTTGTTTTTTAACCGGATGGAGACCGCGCGCTTTTACGGCAGCCTGTCGACCGCGCACAATAAGTTCATCGGCCGGTACGCCGCAAGGACATTTTACTGTACATGCTTTACAGGATACACATTTCGTCATCCACTTATCAAAGTTTTCACTAATAGGAATCTTACCGCTTAATACGGCTTCCATTAGTGCGAGCTTACCTCTGGCAACTGCGGTTTCGGTGCCCAATTCCTTATAGATCGGGCACACCTCCATACAGTTGCCGCACTTCATACAGTTGGCAAGCGCGTCCTGGAGATCGGCTAACAACTCTTTATCGCTCTCATTAATTGCTTGCGCTGTAACAGGTTTATCACTCATTTTAACACTCTCCCACTAGTTTGCCAGGATTCAAAATGAGGTTAGGGTCAAGGGCGCGTTTGATACTTTTCATAGCTTCCATGGCTACCGGTCCAAACTGATCTTCCATATATTTAAGCTTGCCCAGGCCAATGCCATGTTCGCCCGAAAGCGTACCGCCCAGCTTGATTGCAGTGCTGAAAATTTCATCCATGGCTTTATAGACACGATCCATCTCTTCTTTATCGCGAATATCGCAAACAATGGTAGGATGCATATTGCCGTCGCCGGCATGGCCGAAGGTTCCGATCGTTACATTATATTTAGCGGCAATTTGGTTTACGGCACGAATCATATCAGGCACCTTGTTGCGCGGGACGGTAGCGTCTTCAACAAAGGTAGTGGGGCGGAGTTTCGCCAGAGCTGGCAGTGCCGCGCGGCGGGCAGCCCACAACTTATCACGTTCGGCCGCGTCTTTCGCCATCTTGACTTCGTCAGCCTTACAGATTTTTAATACCTCCATAACTTTGGCCGCTTCTTTTTCCACAACCTCTGGAATGCCGTCGACCTCGATAAGCAAGACAGCCTCAGCATCGATCGGCAATCCTACTTTGGCATAATCTTCAACAGTGCGGATTGTGGGGTTATCCATGATTTCCAGTGTTGCAGGAATAATTTTGGCCGCAATGATTGCCGCAATCGCATTGCCGGCATTATCGAGATTTTTAAAAATAGCCATCATGCTCTTTTTAGCCTCCGGGGCCGGTACCAGCTTAACAATAATCTTGGTAATTACACCTAAAGTACCCTCGGCACCGGTAAAGAGTTTGGTCATGTCGTAACCGGACACATCTTTTACATTTTTACCGCCCACATTCATAACCTGCCCGCTGGCAAGGACAATCTCAAGACCCATTACATAGTGTTTGGTTACACCGTATTTGAGTCCGCGCAGACCACCGGCATTTTCAGAAACAGTGCCGCCTAAGGTTGCAGTAGTTACTGTGCCAGGATCAGGCGGGTAGATGAGGCCGTAGGCTTCGACTGCTTTATTAAGGTCGGACACAATGAGACCAGGTTCAGCCACAGCTACCAGGTTTTCAGTGTCGATTTCAATCAGCTTGTTCATTCGTGTCATCAGCAGGACAATGCCGCCTTTGGTGGGGACAGTACCGGCACTCAGGTTGGTGCCTGAGCCACGGGTATACACGGGAATCTTCTCAGCATTGGCCAATGCTAATACTTTGGCTATTTCTTCGGTGGTTGCCGGTTTGATTACCGCATCAGGCATGTGAGAAAAGCCAGGGGTAGCGTCATAAGAATAGCAGTGCAGGTCCTCCACACTTGTCAGAACGTGTTCATCGCCAACAATTTTTTTGAACGCGTCAATATGTTGCTTTTGCATTTGCTCAGGCTCCTTTATTTTTTAAATTTTCACAACTTATAGGACATAGTACTTTTAACATTATTCTCGCTAAACTTTGCATAAATGTAAATCAGGTACTTACCCTAAAATAAAGTAAGAAAGTGCCGTAAGCAATTGTAGGGCGATATCCGACAAAAAGTGCTGATTTTCACGTGCTAATCAATTTGTATTGGAGGGCATAATTAACAAGCTCTGATTTTTTTCGTACATTTAATTTATTCATGATTCGTGACCGGTAAGTGTCGACCGTCTTGGAGCTAAGTGATAAGTGTTCAGCAATTTCGCTATTAGTATGCCCCTGCGCCAACAATCTAAGCACTTGACGTTCCCGGCTGCTCAACAAGGTATAGGGATCGCGCTGGTCACTTTTTTCATTATTTACCCGCAACAGACTGGTTAAAAGTGTTTGCGACATGGTTTCATTCAGGTACTTTTTTCCTGAATGAATTTTTATAATGCCTTCAACAAGTTCAGTATCAGCCGATTTCTTTAAGACATAGCCGTCAGCACCGGCTCGCATAACCTCTTTAATATACTCATCATCATCGTACATTGTGAGGACAAGAATACGGCAGGAAAGACCACGGGACTTTATCTCTTTAATACAGTCGACTCCACTCATGACTGGCATGGATATATCCAGCAACAGCACGTCAGGACGCAATTCTTCCACCATAGTAAATGCTTGTTGACCGTCCCCGGCTTCCCCAATAACCTCAAAGAGGGGCGAACAGTTCAGCAGTGCTTTAAGCCCGGAACGCAGTACGGCGTGGTCATCGGCAATAACAATACGAATTTTTTCCATTGCGTATACTCCCCTTTTAAATCCTAATAACAAATTTATATAAAGTTTAAGTTTTTTTCCACTTATGTACATTATTATGTTACAATGAGATAGTACTAAATATCAATTATTATTTGTCAGAATGGGGTTTGCTACTATGATTATGTTTGCCGTAGCATTATTGGAATTGTCCCTAATATAACAGAATAGTCAATTATGGTGCACATAGAATGGCAGCGCTGGACATCTGGCGGTCGTACTGTGTGCAATTTCTATTTCTGACAATTTCTTATAATCAATGTGTGGTTTGAGCGTTAACAGGGGATAATAGGCTAGGCTGCCTGCGTTAATCGAATAGGAGGTAACCTAAGTAATGAACATTTTTGATATCATCGGTCCGGTTATGGTTGGACCGTCCAGTTCTCATACAGCCGGAGCCGTACGCTTAGGCAACGCGGCCCGGGCTATTTTGGGTCAGCCGGTTGCCAAGGCAGTAATTGGCCTGCATGGCTCATTTGCCCAGACCGGCCGGGGACATGGCACTGACTTGGCGCTAGTGGCGGGGCTAATGGGTTGGCCGACTGACGATTTGAGAATTCCGCAGGCTTTCGATTATGCCAGAGAGGCTCCGCTTGAGTATTCTTTCCGTACGATTAATGCCGGTGATGCCGCACATCCTAACTTTGTCAGGTTTTGGTTGACCGGGCAGGGGGGGGCGGAGAGTCAGGTGTCAGGAGCGTCGATTGGCGGCGGGCGGGTAGTGATTAATGAGGTGGACGGTTTTCCGCTTGAATTTACCGGTGACTTCCCAACAATTCTCACACTGCATGAAGACCGGCCCGGTGCGGTGGCCGAGGTAACAGGCATCTTATCCAGGCGTGGTGTTAATATTGCTCAGATGCGCGTATTCCGGAGAAATAAGGGCGGGTTGGCCAGTATGGTGCTTGAGACCGATCAACCGGTGGATGAGGCTGATATTGCCGCTGTAGCCGGGTTGTCGATGATTAAGGCTGTACGGAGCATTAACGCCATTGGCTGACAAGGAGTGATTAAACAATGTCATTGGATAAACTATCTCTGGAAGAATGGATTCAGTCTGCCAACGAAAAATCAGTTTCTTTTGCTGACTTTTGCGTAGATTTTCAGTCTCAGCAGATGGGGGTAACGGCTGAAGAAGTAATAACGCGTATGGAAGCGATACTTAGCGTTATGGCAGAATCAATTAGTGCCGGGCTTAAAGGACCGCGCTCTAAAGGCGGTCTGGTGGGTGGTGATGCGCTAAAGCTGCAACAATACACCCAAAGCCAAAAAAAAACCATAATGGGGAGTTTTCTCAGTAAAGCGGTGGCTTATTCACTGGCGGTCGGCGAGGCCAACGCCGCTATGGGCCGGGTTGTGGCCGCCCCGACTGCCGGCTCGAGCGGAGTAATACCGGCAGTACTTTTTACTCTTAAGGAGGAATTTGGCCTTAGTCAGCCTGAACTGGCTAAAGGACTGATAGTGGCTGGTGCTATTGGGATGGTTATTGCCTCACGGGCCTCGCTCGCCGGAGCAGCCGGCGGCTGTCAGGCTGAATGCGGCTCAGCCGGCGCTATGGCAGCCGGGGCCATGGTGTCTCTCCTCGGGGGTACGCCAACTCAGGCCGGTCATGCTGTAGCCATTACCCTTAAAAATATGCTGGGGCTAGTTTGTGATCCTGTTGCCGGATTGGTCGAAGTGCCTTGTGTTAAACGCAATGCCGGAGCGGTGGGCCAGGCTATTGTTGCTGCCGGAATGGCGCTGGCTGGCATTGAAAGTGTCATTCCTGTAGATGAAGTAATTGATGCGATGGAGTCGGTTGGCCAATCAATGCACTGTTCGCTTAAAGAAACAGCGCAGGGAGGTTTGGCAGTTACACCTACCGGCTTAGCGTTATCAGAAAAAATTTTTGGCGATACTAAGTAGATATATATATTCCGCAGTACAGACGTTTGCAAAAAGAAAATCTTTATTGTATTTAAATTGTATTTAATAGGCAGGTTTTTTCCAAATAATATAGAATGTCCTAAGAAACGATATAAGGAGGCTGCAGCATGAAAACAGTCGTTAGTTCTGACCGTGCCCCGCAGGCCATCGGACCCTATTCCCAGGCAATTAAGGCCAATGGATTCTTATTTGTCTCTGGTCAGATTCCGCTTGACCCCATTACCGGGCAAATCGTCTATGGCGGTATCGAGAATCAAACCCACCAGGTACTGGCTAACCTTCGGGCTATTTTAGAAAGGGAAAACCTAACCTTCACTAATGTGGTTAAAACATCGGTGTTCCTGAAAGACATGGACGATTTTGCATTAATGAACAATGTCTATAGTCAGTACTTTACCGAGGAACCACCTGCGCGGGCTTGCGTTCAGGTGGCAAAACTACCGCGTGATGTCAGTGTGGAGATTGAACTGATAGCCGTATATCCATAAATTAAGAAAGCCGAAACCTTTTATTTTGAGGTCTCGGCTTTTTTAATACTATTTGCTTTTTTCGGTAAGCCCGATACGTTCAGCACAGTAGCTTTGCCTGATGAACAGGATTACACCAATGAGTATAATTGCCAGACTGGTGAGTTGAGCGGATTTTAAACCAAACAACAGTGTACCGTAATCCCCCCGGAGAAATTCCAGGAAAAAACGGGCTGTCGAATACAAAACGGCATACAGGATAAACACTTGCCCTTTGGCATGATTGGTTGTTCTAAAGATTAGTAAGAGGACAAAGATAACAACGTCAATCTGTCCTTCCCACACCTCGGCCGGCCATAGCGGTTTATCGCCATATACCTGGTAGGCCAGGGTTGTCGAGGGGTATACAATGCCAAAACTGCCACCTGTCGGGTGCCCAAAGGCATCGCCATTCATCAGATTGGCCATCCGGCCAATGGCTTGGCCAATGATGACCGCTGGAGCGGCTACAATATCAGCAAAAGCCCAGGTATCAATCTTATGAACTTTGGTATAAATGATCCCCGCAATAGCCCCTAGCAATACCCCCCCCTGGATCGCCATACCACCCTGCCAGACAAAAGGGATTTCAAGTAGATGATGTTGATAATACTCCCAGTCAAAAAAGAAAACATCCCATAGCCGGGCACCGACAATGCCGGCTAAACCACAATAGATACCCATATCAGGCACATGCCGGTGCCAGCGCCCATCCTGCTTGGCAAGGAAATAGGCAGTCCCGGTAGCTAAGATAATACTCAGGCTTAAAATCAATCCGTACGCCCTGATGGGAAAATCACCGATAAAAAAGAGGTATTGATGCATAGTGTCTTGAACCTCCACAATTAATTAATATTAATAAGCGATAAATCATATATCTGTTAAAACAGAGAGAGGAGACTAACATGCCAAAAAGGTTTATCATTCTGGCAGTAACAGTGATTACTATGACAATCGCTATTGGATTTGTCGCGATGCAGCCCGCTAACCTGCCAAAGACTGAAACCAATAAACCGTCTGCAGATAGCGGTGTAACAGTTGGAAAAATGCTGCCTGGGTTTACACTGAGTGCTCTGGACGGCAAGCCAACCAAGGTTACCCCGGCTGGACAGATTATCGTGCTGAACTTTTGGGAAACATGGTGTCCACCCTGCCGTGAGGAGATGCCTGAGCTGGCTAAATTCGCCCAGAAATACGGCAGTAACGTATCGTTCTATCTTATTAATATTCAGGAGAGTAATACCAAGGTGGCCGAGTTTCTGACTCAGAATAAATACACTATGAATGTCCTGTTAGACACAAATGGCGAGGTAGCGAAAACCTTCCACATTAATGCGATCCCCACAACCCTGGTGGTTGATCAACAAGGAACTATTAAATACCGGAAGTCCGGCCCGGTTACCGTGGCTGAACTGGAAGGAGTGCTGAATGGATTATAACCTCACCCTGGTAACTGTCTTTGGCGCGGGCGTAGTCTCTTTTTTGTCGCCGTGCGTGCTCCCGCTGCTGCCGACATATACCGCGCTACTGGCAGGGAGTGGGGCTCAAACCGGGGCTGGCGCCGGGCGCTGGACCTTCTTTGTTAATGCAGTTAGCTTTCTTAGCGGTTTTACCTTAATATTTGTGGCCATGGGCGCAACCGCATCTTATATTGGTGAGCTATTTTTCGAATACCAGGAGGTTATTCGAAAAGCAGGGGCAGTTTTCATGATTGTTATGGGATTACAGATCCTTGGTGTTCTGAAGATTCCCGGCCTTGCCCGGGAATACCGGCCTCTGTTACAGGGAGCCTTTGCCGGTCCCGGCGGCGCCTTCTTGCTGGGGCTGGCATTTACTGCCGGCTGGACACCCTGCACTGGTCCGATTTTAGCTACTGTGCTTATGTATGCCGGTGCAACGGCCACTGTCAGCCAGGGGGCCTTCTTATTGTTTAGCTATGCTATGGGATTTTGCCTGCCCTTTTTGATCATTGCCATCTTAATTAACCGCTACCTTAATAAAGTTCAGCGTGTATATAAATGGCTGCCGCTCATACAACAGGCAGCCGGAGGTGTCTTGGTTGCCGCAGGCGTCCTCGTTTATTTTGATTTAATAGAAAAGGGGTTAGGTGTAATTTTGGGCATTTTTAGCTAAGGCGGTCACTTAAATAAGTTGCTTAATCTTAAAGTCCAGTGCATCACAGGATACCAGATAGTAGGCGGCACCGTTAATTATACCGGTAGCCGCATTTTTAATTGAGTCGCTGTGCAGATGACCATAAATGCAGATTTCTACATTATATTTAGCGATCAGGCCAGCAAAGCCCTTTTCAGTATTATGGTCATAAAAAGGCGGGAAATGAAGCATAAGGAGGATACGGGAGAAGCCGGCATCCCGGGCCGCCATGAGTGAGGCCTCTACCCGCAGCAGTTCACGGTCAAAAATGGGCTGATCACCGGCTTTAAACAGCGGGTCCTCCGGGCATGTCCAGCCCCGGCTGCCACAGACAGCCCATTCACCCACACCGGCGAAGTTGTTATTGAGAAACTCAATTTTACCCTCAACGGCTGTTGTCATTTTTTTAACTGACTGCCACCAATAGTCATGATTACCGCGCACTATGATTTTTCTTCCCGGCAGGCAGGAAATAGCATTCAAATCGACCAGGGCATCAGGTAGTTTCATTGCCCAGGAGATGTCGCCTGCAATAAGGACAACATCCTCTTCCGCTACCTGTTCCTGCCAGCTTGCTCTAATTTTATCCCAATGCCCTTCCCAGTGTCTGCCAAAGATACTCATTGGCTTAGACGGAGGTTCTCCTGATAAATGGGTGTCGGCTATGGCAAATATCTTCATAAACAACAGCTTCCTCGCGTTTAGTTGTGGCAATGCCTGGAATTATTTTATCCAATATTGGAGCGAATAGCAATGAATAAACAACAAGTGTTGCAAAATTACCTCAAATCCAGGTAATGGTCCTACAGTGTGAAGAGATCCCGAATCTCAGCCTCATTCATCTTCGTTAAGAAGTTTTCACCAGGCTTGATCAGGGTGTCAATTAATTCTTTCTTTTTCTGTTGTAGTAGATATATTTTTTCTTCAATAGTATTCCTGGTAATGAGTTTATAGACTTGAACAGAATTTTTTTGGCCAATCCGGTAGGCGCGGTCTGTGGCCTGGTCTTCGACAGCCGGGTTCCACCAGGGGTCATAATGAATTACCATATCTGCCCCGGTCAGATTAAGCCCTGTGCCGCCTGCCTTAAGCGAGATAAGAAAAACTGATTTTTCACCAGCATTGAAAGAATTGACAAGGCTGAGTCTGGTTTCAGCCTTGGTTGCTCCATCCAGATAATGATAACTGATTTTCATGGTTTCGAGTTCCTGTCTAATTAAGGCCAACATGCCGGTAAATTGTGAGAACAATAAGATGCGGTGACCACCGTCTGTTGCATCTCTGATTAATTCCTGGAGCATCTCCAGCTTGCCGCTGCTGCCCTGATAGTTCTCAATAAATAATGAGGGATGGCAACAGATTTGCCTGAGTCTGGTTAGTAGTGACAGGATCTTAATTTGACTCTTTTCAAACCCGTTGGCACTGACCTCAGCTTCAAACTCTGATTTGGCCTTTAAGAGCCAGGCTGTATATAGCTTGGTTTGGGCTGCCGTCATTTCGTTAACCATTTTACTCTCGATTTTTTCCGGTAGTTCTTTAAGAACCGCTTTTTTCATACGCCGCATAATAAAGGGTTTAATTTGACGCCCTAACTCCTGGAGCGCTTTCTGATCGTTATTTTTGATAATAGGAATTTCGAAACGACTAATAAACGCTTTGTGGGTACGTAAATAACCAGGCATAATAAAATCAAAGATTGACCATAACTCTGTCAGCGTGTTTTCAATTGGGGTACCGGTTAGGGCAAAATAGCTTTTGGCTTTGATTTGCTTTACTGATTTGGCGCTTAAGGTGTTGGGGTTTTTAATATGCTGGGCCTCATCAAGAAAACAGTATTTGAAGGTTCTTTGTTCATAAAAATCGATATCGCGCTTAATAAGGCCGTACGAGGTGATAACTATATCGGCGTTGTCAATATCTTTGAACTGTTCTAAACGCTCGGAGGGTTGTCCGGCGATAACGCTAACCTTTAGGCTGGGTGCAAACTTCAGAACCTCTTCCCTCCAGTTATAAACAAGTGAGGTCGGGGCGATGACAAGTGACGGGGCGGGGGTATTCTCTTTTTCTGAAAGAATAAAAGTAAGTACCTGTAAGGTTTTTCCTAACCCCATATCATCGGCTAAAATGCCGCCTAAACCGTAATTAGACAGTGACTTAAGCCATTTGTACCCTGTTTTCTGATAGTCCCTGAGTTTGCCCTGGATACCTTGAGGGATTGTATATTCAATATCCTGGGGTTCACGGATATCTTGTACCATATGCTTAAAGGCACTACTGCGCTCAACGGTAAAGTCAGTTGTTTCGCGTGCCAGGCTGTCCAGATAGAGGGCGCGGTATTTTGGCAGTTCTACAACCTGTTTTTCAATATCTGCCGGGCCCAGACTCAATTCATCAATTAAACCGGCAGCTGTTTGAAATTCCGGGGAATCAAGCGTGATAAAAGAACCGTCCGGCAGGCGATGATAGCGTTTTTTTAGCTTATAAGCAGCTAACAAAGCAATTAATTCCTGAGGGGATATATCTTCAAGCTGAAGTGAGAACTCCAGCATGTCGGTCTCTGTATTAAGTCTTACGCCAGCGGCAATTTTGCCGGCCGGCTTGATTTTAATCTGGTGCAAATCATCGGCATAAAGGATTTCTGCACTGTTGTAGAGTTCGGGCAAAGCTTGCTGCAAGAAACTGTAAGCTGCTTCTTCTTCCGCCAGAACCAGGCGGTCTGCTGACCAGGAAAAACCGTAGCGCTGGAAAATGTTTAATAATTCCCTTTCCTGAGCAGTCGAACGGAGGAGCCACTTGCCTGCAATTGTCACATCGCCTGGCCCGGTGTCGCTAAGTGGGTTTATAATTGAGTCGCCGTAGCAAAACTCAATCCTAGCGCTTATTCCAGCGCCAAATCGATCAAGATATATGCGTTTCTCCAGTTGTTCTTTATGAAATTTATTGTAGACGGTGGATTCTACTTTTACTGAGGCAATTGATTCCAGAGCCGGGAGTGCACCTGACATAAAATCGGAAACGGTGGCCGCAGGAATATGCAGTTCAGGTTTTCTATTCTCATTAAAACAGTTTAATAACCGTCTTACATAACTGGCGAACACAGGATCAACATGGTAAATAGTTTTGTTATGGTAGATATAACGAAAATCAGTATCAAGCCCGTAAAATACATCGCCGGACAGATTCATCGACAGTCGTAAGCCATCCTCGAAGGCTTTAACAGCAAGGTCAACCGGCGGCCGGCTACTCTGAACTCTGACCCCTGGCGTTGTTTGATCATTAATCACTACTGTAAACGGCTGTGCATACATTATTTCCAAAAAACGCACAAGGTTTGAATGAATTAGCTTAAAGCGGCGGGGTTCACCAAAGGCAGAATTCGCATTGATTCCAGAATAAGAATGGAAGTTCCAGGCAGAACGCTGCTTTTCTTCATCGTAAGCATGCTGCAGAAGGTTGACTAATGCAGCTGACAACTCGTCAAATACAAATTCCCCCGGTTTCAGGGTAAAATTTTTACCGAAAACAATGGCTTGTTTGGAATTTAAGGCTGTAAGAAGCTGGGGGATATCTTTTAGGACATACATCCGCTCAGTGCCGATTGTAAACTCCAGGTAGCTTGTCTTTTTATTGTTATACAAGTAGAAGTTATAGACAGGAATAAGTTTTACAAGTGCTGCTTTACGTGGCTTATTTGCCGTAGTGTTGTTATCGTTAATCTGGAAGAAATCCAGCAATTCCCGGGTTGAGCGTGTTAAGGTCATCTGACCGGGAGTGCTGAAATATTGGTTCCAGGTGTGTTGAATCCTTTTCAATACGGCTACAACATGCTTGCAGGCGCCGTCATAGTTATAAAATGCCGGGCAATCACAGGCATAATGTTTAATTTTCTGCTGCTGCGAAAACGTTACAGATACAATATAAAGATGTTGCCCGAGGACCCGGGCTTCAAAGGTATTGTCTTCAAGCGAAAAATGCAGATTTTTGATACAATTATTCTGGTAATAATGACAGCCTCTGATATAAGCGGCGTGAGATTCTGCTTCGGCTTTAATTTTCTCTTCTGTTAACATCATAGCTCCTTCCCGTTTCATTATAACTATAATAAATTATCTAACTGCAGATAAAAATCCTGCACTGCGATTCCCCGGGCTTGGCAATTAGCATACATTATATCGACGGCGTATTCGCTTAGATTATTGTAAAAGCGGGGGGGAAATATGATTTATCGTAACCCAGGCAGCAGTTTCCGGAACCTAGTGGCCGGGACTGATGTAAAAATACCTTTAGCAAATGGTAAGTATGTTACAGGGATTAACTTTGATAACGCGGCCACTACGCCGCCGCTTTCTGCAGTAATACGGGAAATTACTCAATTTGCACCCTGGTATGCGTCTGTTCATCGCGGTAAGGGGTATAAGTCAATTGTATGCTCTGACCTTTATGAACAAGGGCGAGAAGTCGTTAGAGAGTTTGTTAATGCCGATAAACGGGATGTCGTAATTTTTACTAAGAATACCACTGAATCAATCAATATGCTAGCTTATGCCTTAGCTGCCGAAAAAGAACAGGTTGTTTTAACAACTGATATGGAGCATTTAGCCAATGATATGCCCTGGCGGGATAAATTCACTGTAGACTATATTGCGTTAACAAAGGCAGGCAGACTATCTTTAAGAAGTTTGGAATCAAAGCTGCAGGCCTACGAGGGTAGGGTAAAACTTGTGGCCGTCACCGGTGCTTCCAATGTTACCGGTTATATCAATCCCATTCATAAGATTGCCCGGTTGACTCACCAATACGGAGCCCGGATTTTTGTGGACGGTGCTCAGTGGGTGCCGCATATTTCTGTTAACATGCGGCCGCCTGATTCGGTAGAACACATTGATTACCTGGCATTCTCAGGACACAAAATGTATGCGCCGTTTGGCACTGGGGTCCTCATTGGGCCGAAAGCAACCTTTGATAATGCCATTCCGGTTTATCAGGGCGGCGGCGCTGTAGGTTTGGTGTCACAACAGTCTATTGAATGGGATGACCCACCTGCCAAGTGTGAAGCAGGTACCCCCAACATGATGGGTGTATTGGCTCTTATCACCGCAATAGAGACTTTGTCCAAGCTAAATCTTAACAGCATTCATAGTTATGAACAGCGCCTGATTGACTATGCTATTAGCGGGTTATTAACCATCCCGGGCATTACGTTATATAGTATCAGGGATGGGACTGAGGCCCGGGTAAGCCTGGTATCTTTCAGCCTGGAGGGGCTGCATCACAGCCAGATTGCTGAAATCTTGTCCCAGAAAGCGGGCATAGCTGTTCGTAACGGTTTGTTTTGCGCCCATCCTTATGTTGAAAAACTACTGCGGCTCAGTGATGAAGAGATTAAATACTATCAAACCCATGATGACAAAAAGCTGCCAGGGCTGGTCCGGATTAGTTTTGGCATTTATAACACGATTAGTGAGATTGAGGTTTTTCTTGATCTATTATCACACATTGCCAGCCAGCGCCAGTATTATGCCAATAAATACAGCTATGTATTGGAGCATAATCGCCCAGGCGGCGATGGCAAACGGGCGGATTTCTACTGCTAATAACAAAACCACTTAGATTCCGGTTTGCGGAATTCTGAGTGGTTTTGTTGCGTAGTTAACTGCGCATTCATTTAATTATTAGAACTGATTGACTTGATCCATTCCTCTAACTTAGCCAGAACTTCCGCGCGGGCTGTGTCCACCTCCACGCCACGCCATTCCTGGCCTGTCTCGCTGTCAAACCACAATTCCTTTTGCGAAAAGGTTCCAGTGGGATAAAGTTTTTCTTTGGCGGCATCCAAGATTCCATCAAACATGCTTTGTTTGATGCTTTTCCTGACCATGCGGCAACCGGCTTTTTCAGTGCTGGCGACCTCTATACCGTCCAGGCCGGCACTCAGCTCAACATGAGAAAGCAACTTGCCTTGCTGGCCGGCGGTGGAAATAGCCTGCTTGGCATATGCGGCGGCCTGCTCCCGCTTAATACTGTCATCATTTACAGTAACTCTGACATTGCCGATAATAAGCTTATACATGATGCACCTCCTTATGAACTATTGTATGACTATTTACCTGATATAGAACAGTTTTTGTCAGTATCGCCGCAAGTTGACTTTTGCAATTTATTGCTATATAATGGAACATACAAATCTGTAGAGGCAGAATAGTAAGTCTATATGTGCAGTTCAGAAAGTTGGCGGTTGCTGTGAGCCAATCTGTACTATACCTGAACTCACTGCTGAGGAGCGACTGTGAACTTCTAACAGCGGTCGACGCAGGCCGGCGTTACAGGCTAAAGAGTGGATGACAACTGTCATCAAGCAGGGTGGTACCGCGAGAAGTCTCGTCCCTGGCGTTAGCCACGGGACTTTTTTACTATCTGTCCGAGGGGGATTGAATTACTCGATGAATGAAAAATACTCGCCACGCGAGATTGAGGCCAAATGGCAAAAACTCTGGGTTGAAAACGATGCTTTCAGCACAACAATTAATCGCCAGCGTCCAGAATACTATGTTCTGGAAATGTTTCCTTATCCGTCAGGCAACCTGCATATGGGTCATGTACGTAATTACTCAATTGGCGATGTTGTTGCCAGATTTAAGGTAATGCAAGGCTATAATGTGCTGCATCCTATGGGGTGGGATGCTTTTGGCATGCCAGCCGAAAACGCCGCTATCAAGCATGGCATTCATCCATCGTCTTGGACATGGGAAAATATTGCTAATATGCGCCGCCAACAGCAAGAACTGGGCTTATCCTATGATTGGGATCGTGAAGTCGCTACCTGTCACCCTAAATATTATCACTGGACACAGTGGTTGTTTTTGCTGTTCCTGGAACGCGGCTTAGCCTATAAAAAGAAAGCTGCAGTAAACTGGTGCAACGACTGCAATACGGTACTGGCTAATGAACAGGTTGTTGATGGTCGCTGTTGGCGTTGTGACTCAGTTGTTATAAAAAAAGATCTTGAACAATGGTTCTTTAAAATAACAGATTATGCCGATCGTCTTTTAACCGACCTGGCTGACCTTAAAGGCTGGCCTGAACGCGTTAAAACCATGCAGGAAAACTGGATTGGCCGCAGTGAGGGTGCTGAATTTAGTTTTGCTGTTCCTGAGATTGACGACAAAATTGCCGTATACACTACCCGGCATGACACTGTTTTTGGTGTAAGTTACATTGTGCTGGCACCTGAACATGCCTTAGTGGACAAGCTTATCCCCGGCAAACCGGAAGAAGTGGCTGTTAAAGCCTTTATTGAACGTGTCCGGGGCCAAAGTGAGATCGCCCGCACATCAAATGAAACCGAAAAAGAGGGTGTTTTTACCGGGTCATACGCCCTCCATCCTTTTACTGGTGAACAAGTGCCTATTTGGGTAGCAAACTATGTGTTGGTAGAATATGGAACAGGGGCTGTGATGGGCGTACCGGCGCATGACCAGCGCGACTGGGAGTTTGCGGGCAAATATGGATTACCCAAAAAGGTTGTAGTTCAACCAGCAGGCAAAGAGCTTAGTCTAGGTGAGATGGCGGGAGCGTTTGACGGTCAGGGAACGATGGTCAATTCCGGTGAATTCAGCGGTCTGGATAATGAAACAGGTAAGGTTCGAATCGCGCAATGGTTTGAAAAGCAGGGTATTGGCAAACGCCGCGTTAACTACCGGCTGCGCGACTGGCTTATTTCCCGTCAGCGTTATTGGGGTGCTCCCATTCCTGTCATCTATTGCCCGGACTGTGGTACAGTACCTGTACCAAAAGACCAATTGCCGGTTTTATTGCCTGAGAACGTTGATTTTGCCAGTGGGTCAGTATCGCCGCTGGCCAAAGCTGAAGAATTTATTAACTGCACCTGTCCCAAGTGTGGCGGCAATGCGCGGCGTGAAACCGATACCATGGATACCTTTATCTGCTCGTCCTGGTACTATTTCCGCTATACCAGCCCCCATAGCACTGATGAACCGTTCAATCCTGACAAAGCCAATTACTGGATGCCTGTGGATCAATATATCGGCGGTATTGAGCATGCTATACTGCACCTTTTATACTCGCGTTTCTTTACTAAGGTGCTCAAGGATGCCGGTCTGGTTAATGTCAATGAACCGTTCAAGAACCTGCTGACCCAGGGGATGGTTATCAAAGACGGGGCCAAGATGTCGAAGTCCAAAGGTAATGTAGTCTCACCTGAAGAAATTATTGGTAAGTACGGTGCCGACACTGCCAGAATGTTTATCCTGTTCGCTGCGCCGCCTGAGCGCGATCTGGAGTGGAGTGATCAGGGGGTTGAGGGGGCATACCGCTTCTTAGGGCGTTTATGGCGGATTGTCAGTTATTATGCGCCGCTTGTCAATGCGGAAGCTGATGTCTATGATCCCAAACAACTCGGCAAAGAAGAGAAAGAGCTGCGCCGTATCCTGCACATAACCATCAAGCGGGTAACCGAAGATATTGGGCAACGGTTTAACTTCAATACAGCCATCAGCGCCATTATGGAACTGGTAAATGCAATGTATGCACTTAAGGAGCAGGGGGTAACACCGCAAACTGGTTTGGCCCGGGAAGTAGTGTCCGGGCTCTTAAAGATGCTTGCACCGTTTGCGCCACATGTAACTGAGGAACTGTGGCAGGAAACCATTGCTGAGGGCAGTGTGCACAAGCAGCTGTGGCCAACCTTCGAGGCTGCCGCTATGGAAGTGGAAGAGGTTGAAATAGTACTTCAGATTAATGGCAAGGTTCGCGACAAGGTTGTTGTTCCGTTTGGCCTGAGTGCTAAAGAACTGGAAAAGACAGCCCTGGGACAGGGAAAAGTTCAGGAGCTCATTGCAGGCAAGCAGGTTGTTAAAGTTATATGTGTACCGCAGAAACTGGTTAATATTGTTGTAAAATAGCAATAATAATATGAGGAGGCGGAAAAAATGAGTGAATTAAACATAGCAAGCACAGGACAGTTTAATGATGCAGTGCTCAAATCTGACAAACCTGTTTTGGTAGACTTTTGGGCGCCGTGGTGTGGCCCCTGTAAAATGGTAGCGCCGGAGGTTGAAGCGGTTGCTAAAAAATTTGAGGGACGGGCTGTTGTGGCTAAGGTAAATATTGATGAGCAGCAAGACTTGGCCAGTCAATACAATGTGATGAGTATCCCTACCCTGATCGTTTTTAAAGCTGGCAGTGAGGTAGGCCGGATTACCGGTTTCCGCCCACAAAAAGATATCGGGGATACGCTGGAAAAAGCGTTATGATGTAAGATTGAAACTCCTGGACTACAGTCCAGGAGTTTTTATTGGGTTCTAACTTGTATTAGTCTGTAAAATTTGACATAATTAAACTATATATCACGTAGAAAGAGGTTTGCAGGCGCAGGCGGGTGGCCATTGACAACGCTCCACCGCTGGTGCTGGACTGCCGCTTTTGCCAACACACCACCCGCCTGCAAAACTTTAATGCGTATATAAGTAAAACTAGCCTGATTTTATGTAATAGTATGAAAGTTTGCCTGTTAGCAGGGAACACCCTGAGACATGTCGAAAATGTCAGTAAAACTTAATTGCTAAGGAGACATAAATAAAGATGATAGGTTGCACTAAATTGCTTTGCGGCACAGCTACCGTGTCGGACATCGTAAAATATGGCCGCAGTTCTCAGCATTTGCCGCCTCAGATGCTTCAATTTTCTTCAGACGCAACCCCCATTGTTGTCTGGAACTCGACTAATCGCTGTAATCTGAATTGCCAGCACTGTTATATTTGTGCTGAAGACCGTGACTATGCCGGAGAATTTACAACTGCCGAAGCCAAAGCCTTTATTGACGATTTGGCGGCAATGAAGGTGCCGGTACTGCTGTTTTCCGGTGGTGAACCGCTTGTCAGGTATGATCTGTTTGAGCTGGGCGCCTATGCAATTACAAAAGGGATTCGCCCGGTGATCTCGACAAATGGCACTCTTATTACACCTGAGACAGCCAAGCGTATTAAAGCTACCGGCTTCCAGTATGTTGGTGTCAGCGTAGATGGCAGCGAAGAAGTTCATGACTATTTCCGGGGCAAAAAAGGCGCCTTTCAGGAAACGATTGCCGGGATTCGCAACTCAATCGCGGCTGGTAATAAGACCGGTATCCGCTTTACGGTAAATAAACTTAACTATCACACGTTACCTGATATTTTAGACATTGTTGAACGTGAGAAGATCCCCCGTTTTTGTATGTATCATCTGGTATATGCCGGACGTGGCAAGGAAATGGCTGAACTTGACACCACACCGGAACAGAAGCGCCAGACCATTGAACTGTTGATTGAACGGACGCTTGATTTCCACAAGCGTGGGATTGAGGTTGAGATCCTTACTACAGATAATCATGCTGATGGTATCTATATCCTGCAATACTTTGAACGCACTCAGCCTGAACGTGTGCCGGAGATTAAAGAGCTTTTGTCTATGCATGGCGGTTGTTCAGCCGGGCAGAAAATGGCTAATGTTGACCCACAGGGAGAGGTTCATGCCTGTCAATTCTGGGGGCATAAGTCATTGGGCAATGTTCGCAAACAGTCATTTAGTGAAATCTGGCAGAATAATCAAGATGAATTCTTGTGTAAGCTGCGTGATAAACCAAGTTATGTCACCGGTCGTTGTGGTGAATGCCGGTATAAGAGCTTTTGCGGCGGCTGCCGGATAAGGGCCGAAGCAGTGTCAGGCGACCTGTGGAGTGAAGATCCAGCTTGCTATCTTACTGACTACAAGGAGTAACTACTACATGATAATCTCATGGAATACCACCCAACAGTGTAATATTAACTGTGTGCACTGTTACCGTGATGCCGGTGCTAAACGGACAGATGAGTTAAGTACCGCCGAAGGCAAAAAACTGCTTAGCGAGATCGCGAAAGCCGGCTTTAAGATTATGATCTTTAGCGGCGGGGAACCCATGCTGCGGCCTGATATCTATGAACTGATCACCTATGCTGCTTCAGTTGGTCTGAGACCTGTTCTCGGGACAAATGGTATTATGCTTACCGGTGATGTGCCTGGCAGGCTCAAGTCTGCCGGCTTGATGTGCGCCGGTATCAGTGTGGACAGCCGCGATCCTGAGCGCCATGACACCTTTCGCGGATTGAAAGGTGCCTGGGAACAGACTATGGCAGGTATAAAAACCTGCCGGGAAGCGGGCTTGCCTTTCCAAATCCACACCACGGTAAGCAACTGGAACGAAAACGAAGTGACTGATCTTACTGACCTGGCTGTTGACCTTGGTGCTGTGGCTCATCATATCTTTTTTCTGGTGCCGGCAGGCCGCGGGAAAGATATTGAAGATACGACACTGAAGACAGCCCAGTATGAAGCGCTGTTGACACGTATCCTTGATAAACAGGCAGCCACCTCGATCGAGTTAAAACCGACGTGTGCTCCGCAATTTATGCGTATTGCCAAAGAGCGGGGCGTACCTATGCGCTATACCAGAGGGTGTCTGGCCGGGACTACTTACTGCGTAATACTGCCAAACGGCGATGTCCAGCCCTGTCCTTACCTGCCGCTGCGAGTTGGCAATGTGCGGGAAACAGCCTTTGATGCGATCTGGCAGGATAGTCAGGTATTCAAGGAGCTTCGCCACGAGCCTCTTAAAGGCGGCTGTGGTTCCTGTGGTTTTGACAGTTTATGCGGCGGCTGCCGGGCCAGAGCCTATTATTACTCTGAAGGGGATTATCTGGCAGAAGAACCCTGGTGCAGCCGGGGTATTAGAGATAAGTGAAACTAAAAGAGAGGATGCTATAGGGCATTCTCTCTTTTGTTAAACAGGGGTCAAGCTGACTTATGACAGGTAGGTATAAACGCTATTCAGAATGGAAATCTAATTAAAGCTGACCGATTACAGCGAGCATGGCCATACTAGTGCCAATATAACGAACGCGGGCGAGATTGCCACGCTATCATTTACAATGACTAAAAGGAAAAATGTCATTGCACATGATACGATGAAGCAATCTCGCTTTTTAATAAATAATAAATTTAAATATTGCCTCAAATATAACAGGAAAACTGAGTGAAAAAACAGAATACCAGATTAAGGATTATTTGCCAATACTAATTTTTAAGGGGGGGGACTATGGAAAAGCGGGATACCCTTTGGGAATTGTTCCAGAAGAAAAATGTGAGTCGCCGCGACTTCCTGAAAACATGCGTGGCCCTGACCAGCATTATGGGCCTATCCACTGAATTTATACCCCAGGTTATTGAAGCAGCCGATAAGAAACCGTTGCTGCCTGTGATTTGGCTCCACGGTCATGAATGTACAGGCTGTGATGAAACATTTATCCGCTCACAGACGCCGTTGGCATCAGACCTTGTGTTGAACATGATTGCTCTTGAATATATGGATGTTTTAGCAGCTACAGCCGGTGAACAGCTAGAACACCAACTGGAAGAGACGATCAAAAACTACTCAGGTCAATATGTCTTAATCTTTGAGGGTGCTGTACCTACTGCAGAAAACGGTATATACTGTATGGTTGGCGGCAAACCAATTCTTGAAACATTAAAGCATGTCGCTAAGAATGCGGCAGCCATTATTGAAAACGGTTCCTGTGCTGCCTGGGGTGGTATTCAGGCTGCCAGACCCAATCCTACTAAATCAGTATCAGTCAGTGAAGTTGTTAGTGGCAAGCCAATTATCAAAGTGCCTGGCTGCCCGCCGATTCCAGAGGTGTTGACAGGCACCATTATGCATTATATTTTATTCGGGCAGCTGCCGCCTGTTGATAATCAGGGGCGCCCCAAACAGTTTTTCGGTAACCGCATTCATGATACCTGTTACCGCCGCCCCTTCTTTGATTCCGGTATGTTTGTCGAGAAGTTTGATGATATAGGCAGTAAGGCTGGCTGGTGTCTGTACAAGGTAGGCTGCCGGGGGCCGGAGGCCTATAATTCCTGCGGCAATATGCGCTGGTGGAATGGTATGAGCTATCCTATCCAATCAGGTGCGCCCTGTGTAGCCTGTGCGGCAAACAACTTCTGGGATAATGATCCGTTCTATGAGCGGCTGCCCAATATTCCTGTCCCTAATACTATTGCCAATGCCGATAAGGTTGGCGCTGTCTTAGCTGGTGTGACTACTGCCGGGGTTGTAGCTCATGGTGTGGCATCCTATTTCCAGCATAAGATGCATGAGTCCAAAGCGGAAAAATCGCAGGAAGCTACTGAGGAGAATAAGCCTGAACACAGTAATGATAATGAATAGCGGACGAGGAGGAAGGGCTTAGATGAAACGCATAGTTGTTGACCCCATAAACCGAATTGAAGGCCACCTGCGGATTGAGATAAAGGTTGATGAAGCTACCGGCAAAGTGGAAGATGCATTGTCAAGCGGTACTGCCTGGCGGGGGATTGAACTGATCGTAAAAGGCCGCGACCCGCGTGACGCCTGGATGTTTGCCCAGAGAATATGTGGTGTATGTACTACCGTGCACGCGTTAGGCAGCCTGCGTGCCGTTGAAGATGCGTTAGGTATTGAAATACCCAAAAACGCTAACTATATCCGCAATATAATTGCCGCTTCACAAACGGTGCATGATCATACCGTCCATTTTTACCACCTGCATGCCTTAGACTGGGTAAGTCCGGTTGCCGCGCTCAAAGCCGATCCGGCAGCAACTGCGGCTATCCAGAATACCGTCCTGGATAAATACAGCCTGGGACTGGCGGGACCTGTTGGTTTTGATACCCATGCGTACGCCAAAGAATTTCCTAAAGCAACCACCGCATACTTTAGAGAAATCCAAAACAGAATTAAAAAGGTTGTTGAGAGCGGGCAGCTAGGCATATTTGCCGGTCATTACTGGGATCATCCCGACTATGACGTCTTGCCGCCAGAGGCTCATCTCATGGCTGTTTCCCATTATCTCAATATGCTTGACCGTCAGCGCGAAATTGTAATTCCCCATGTTATTTTCGGTGGGAAAAACCCCCATCCCCATTATATTGTCGGCGGGATGCCCTGCTCGATATCCATGAATGATATGAATGCCCCGGTCAACACTGAACGGCTGGCAGTTGTCGATACATCGGTTAACCTGAGTATCGACCTGGTAAATAATTTTTATGTGCCTGATGTGCTGGCTATTGGCGACCTGTTTGTTAAAGCCGGTTTTGTTGATGGCGGTGGCTTAGCAGGACAGCGGGTATTGTCGTTTGGCGATTACCCGGACGAGCGTTATACCGGTATTTCGAATGGCGACTACTTTAAAAACTTGTTAATCAAATCGAACGGCGTTGTAGAAAACTTTGGCCAGGGTGTGGCTAAGGCTACCTTCTATCCGCTGGAAGGCAAAGATTTAAGCGATCCTAATGTTTTGGCCGAGGGTATTGAGCATTCCTGGTATAGTTATCCTGAGGCCGGCAAAGACCTTCACCCCTGGAGCGGGGTTACCAGCCCCCAGTATACCGGACCCAAAGAGGGTACCAAGACTAACTGGAAATATCTTGACGAAGCCGGCAAATATTCCTGGATTAAAACCCCAAAATGGAATGGTAAGATGGCTGAGGTTGGCCCTTTAGCTAAATATATTGTTATTTATACTAAAATTAAACAAGGGATTATTCAGGAGCCGACCTGGGCAGAGAAAATGATTGTCGATCAAATTGAGGCTGTGTCCAAAGTGTTGAATCTGCCGCCGGAAAAATGGATGCCGACCACTGTTGGCCGGACAGCGATACGCGGCTTAGATGCCCAGTTAAATGCCTACATAAGTAAATATTTCTTTGACAAGCTTATTAACAGTATTAAAGCAGGTGACACCACCGTAGCTAATACGGCTACCTGGGACCCGGCTACCTGGCCGAAAGAGGCTAAAGGGGTTGGCCTGCACGAAGCGCCCCGCGGCGGGCTGAGCCACTGGGTTACAATTAAAAACGGTAAAATTGACAACTATCAGGCTGTCGTTCCCTCCACCTGGAATGCTTGTCCGCGGGACAGCAAAGCCGGTTATGGTGCCTATGAATCCAGCATGATCGACACTAAAGTAAAAATTGCTGAAAAACCGCTTGAAATACTGAGGGTTCTTCACTCTTTTGACCCCTGTTTAGCTTGCGCTACGCATCTGTATGACAGCAAGGGTAAGGAGCTTACAGTAGTCCGCACAGACCCGTATTTGTAAAAAAAAGGAGGAATACCGGTCATGCGTCAAGGCGCTATGAAACCCTATTACCTGTTTAGCCCATGGACGAGGATTTTCCACTGGGTTATGGTAATATGTGTATTTATTCTGTTTATTACCGGGCTTTATATTGGCAACCCCTTTTTTCTGGGGACCCAGGGAATGGAGCCAACCTTTGCTGTTAACAATGTTTTATCAATGGAAATGATCCGTTATATCCACTTTATCGCCGGCTATGTGCTTGTTATCTCCTTTATTCCCCGGATTTACGGCTTTATTATTAACCCTGGCGACAGGTTGCTGCCAAAGCCCTGGAGCAAGCTATACTGGACCGGGATGATTGATACCCAGATGCACTATATGCTTATGCGCGGTAAGCACCGGCCTTATTTGCGGAACTCATTGGCCAGGTCCGGTTATTTAGCTGTGTATCTGATGTTTCTCATTGAGGCCTTTACCGGCTTTGCGATGTATTACATGATTGAGCCCAACCGGTTTCTGGCAAAAGTATTTGGTCCGTTTAACAACTGGCTTGTTAATGAATATATGGTACATATTATTCATCATTTTGTTGCCTGGTTTATCATCCTGTTTGTCATTGTCCATGTGTATATGGCGATCAGGGCTGACTTAACCGAAAAGGGCGGCGAGGTCTCGGCTATGTTCTCAGGTGTCAAATATATGGAGGAAGAGCCTGATGATATCGGAGATATAACAGACACTAAGAAAACTACGGCAAAATAGGAGCTTCAAATATGGAGAAAATTATTGTACTGGGTGTCGGTAATATCTTAATGCAGGATGAAGGCTTTGGCGTCCGGGTGGTTGAGGAACTCACCCGGCGCTATCGCTTTCCCGATAATGTTCAGGTTCTTGATGGTGGTACGCTGGGGATGGAACTGCTGCGATTTATCACCGGTGCTGACAGGTTAGTGATTATTGATGCCGTAAATGGTGGTGGAGAACCTGGTGAATTATACCGGTTTGCCAATGAGGACGTCAAAGCCTATTTCAAAAACAAGGTGTCACTGCACGAACTGGGGATTCAGGATGTACTCGCCGCCCTGGAGCTTTTGGAACAGCCTGTTCAGGATATTGTCATTTTCGGTATTCAACCGGCAGTCATTGATGTTGGCCTGGAACTGAGTGAAACGGTGCAGCCAGGTGTGGCCGTGACTGCCGTCCGGGTAGTGGATATTTTGCGCTCCTGGAGTATAAACTGCCTGCCGCATACATAGGTATTACAAATGCGGGAGGTGGGGCTGTGAATTACAGTGTTCTCAACGTTGTTCTTACACTGAAGGAGGAACCTGAGCTTTTTCAGGCTGAAGATTACCGGTATAATCAGGAAAAGAGCTGTCATGAGTTGTTAATCACTGTCTTAGGTCAAAAACTGTGGGTAGATACCCGGGCTGTCAGGTTAAAGAAACTAACAGGGGCTACTTTTTGCTGGACAGAGTACGAACAAGGTCAGTATGTTGAGCTTACCCCGGCAAATTCCGTCTGCCCGGAATGTGGCTGGTGGCAGTGCCATTTATGCGCCTCCTGCCACTGCAATAAACCAGCTAAAAGCGTTTAATAGCAAAGGAATTTACAGTAGTAGCAGGAAAAAACGATTTTTGCGCGTATATTGTATACTGTAACCTTGACTAATACTTATCTAGGAGTGGTGACCATGCTACGCGGTATTCGTGGTGCAACAACTGTTACAGCCGACATTCGAGAAGAGATCTTTGAACGCGTGGCTGAGCTTCTTTCGGCAATAGTCCAGGAAAATGCAATAGATATTGAGGATATTGGCGCTGTAATCTTTAGTACGACCCCTGACCTGACTGCTGCTTTTCCAGCGGCCGGTGCGAGAAAGCTAGGCTGGACACAGGTGCCCTTGTTTGGAACACAGGAAATAGAGTGTCCGGAGGCAGTACCGCTCTGTATTCGTGTATTAATTCTCTGGAATACCGATACCCGGCAGCGGGATATTAAACATGTTTACCTGCATGACGCTACCAGCTTGCGTCAGGATATCAAGCTATAAAAAAAATGTACTGATAAGGCCTGCTTTGTCAAATTACAAAGCAGGCCTTAATAATTAACCCCCAGATGTCAATGC
>NZ_DATMXX010000153.1:0-6025 GCF_035561255.1 Sporomusa sp.
GTTACATTTTTTTGTATTACAATTTTGAAAGCATATACATTTTTTGAATATAAATCTGACTTTAAAAAAATAAGAGAAAGAATTCTTTAAAATAATTCTAATGGCAAATCATTTAAATAACCCGGGTAACAACTCTATATATGTGCCGGATGTATTAGCGTGAGCAAGAACTATTTCTGATTGGCATGGATATTGCGTATATTGCATTTGTGGCAGTGAGCACCATGATTGATAGGACAGAGGAGATGAGGCAAGTGGATAACCAAAAACCTTTAAGTGGATACCGCATTGTTGAACTGGCAACTTTTGTTGCAGCCCCCGTTTGTGCCCGGCTTTTAGGAGATTGGGGGGCTGATGTCATTAAGGTGGAGAGTCCGGCTGGTGATGCCTGGCGGACTTTCGGTCAGACTATGTCAATGCCTGTCAACGAAGATGAAAATCCAGCTTGGGAAATTGCTAATACGAATAAGCGGGCAATTGCGGTGGATCTAAAAAATCCGCACGGGCAGAAGGTGCTTCATGATTTATTACAGACAGCAGACGTGTTTATTACTAATAACCGGATAGAGGCTTTGAAAAAAATCAATTTGGATTACGAAAGCCTTAAAGAAAAGTATCCCCGGTTAATTTACGGTATAGTAACCGGCTTCGGCGAAAATGGACCGGACGTTAACCAGCCAGGTTTTGATAGTGTGGCTTTCTGGGGGCGCAGTGGATTTTTGGCTGATTTGGTCCCGCCTGGGGCATATCCGGTATACAGCCCGGCCGGCTTTGGCGATTTAGCGGTAGGGACTATATTGTGCGGCGGCATTAGCACCGCGCTTTTGAAGCGGGAGAAAACCGGCAAAGGCGAAAAGGTAAGTATTTCTTTATTCGGTGCATCGGTATGGCTGGCAGGGCTGATGATTACCTCGACTCAATCACGCTATCAGAATAAATATCCCAAAGAACGTCTGGAAGGGAATCCGATGGTAATTCCCTATAAAACCAAAGACGGAGAATGGGTTTTCTTAACAGTCATTGAGTATGATCGCTATTGGCCGGCGCTTTGCAAAGTGATTGAGCGGGAGGACCTGATAACCGATGCCAGGTTTAAAACAAGGCTTGATATGTTAAACAACCGTGCTGCCCTCATTCCTATTTTGGAGGAAGCATTTGAGACTAAAGACATTGCTGAATGGCTTACTCGCTTGCGCGAAGCAGACATTGTGCATGTGCGGCTGCAGCATTTAAGAGAAATTGAAAATGATCAACAAGCATGGGCTAACGACTACCTATATGAAAATACCTTTGCCAACGGCGCGAAGGCGATACTTCCAAGTTCGCCGATTCAATGGGCTGAGGCTGGGGCGCTTCCCCGCCAAAGTGGTCCGCTGTTAGGCGAGCATACGCAAGAGCTTCTTGAGGAATTAGGTTATACACAAGAGCAGATTGAAGAATTAAAAAATCAGCGGGCCGCAAGGATACGCTGAGAAAAAAATAATCGTCATATAAAAGAGGAGGATGCAGGATGCTAGAGGGAAAAAAAGCGCTGATTACAGGTTGTAAAAGAGGAATTGGCAAAGGAATCGCGATTACTTTGGCTAAGTACGGAGCTGATGTTGTACTCAATGATATCGAGATCTCTGAAGAGGATGAAGTTGCGGTTGAGGTGCAAAAGCTAGGCCGAAAAGCGCTTTGCGTTAGTGCGGATATCACCAGTCAGGACTCGGTTGCTGAAATGTTTGCTAAGATTAAGCAGACGTTTGGCGGTCTTGATATCCTGGTAAACAATGCCGGTATTACTGCTGACGCAATGTCCTACAAGATGTCAGTGGAACAATGGAACCGCGTGTTAGCGGTTAACTTAACAGGAACTTTTTTATGCTGCCAGGCTGCTGCCAAATTGATGATGGAACAACAGTCGGGGAAGATCATTAATACTTCTTCTATTGCCGGCTTTATTGGCAATATCGGACAAGCAAATTATTCTGCCACCAAAGGCGGCGTGGCCGCCATGACAAAAACGCTGGCGAAAGAGCTGGCGAAAAAAGGCATATATGTAAATGCTGTTTCGCCTGGTTTTATTAATACCCCAATGACCGATAAAATTCCTGATGAAGTAAAGCAACAGATGATTTCCAGAATACCGGTCGGGCGGATTGGCGAACCGGAGGATATTGCGAATGTAGTGCTGTTCCTTGCATCGCCATTGTCAGATTATGTGACCGGGCAAACGATACAGGTCAACGGCGGCACTTTTATGTAGATCAGTTAGATTGGTAATTCATATTTAGGGAGGAATTTAAATTGAGAAAAGTAGTCATTATATCGGCAGTTCGTACTGCGGTAGGCAAACATAAAGGGCAGTGGACAAATGTACCCCCCGAAAAGTTAGCTGCGGCGGCCATTAAAGAAGCGGTTTTGCGAGCTAAAATTGATCCCGCAGAGATTGAAGATGTTGTTATGGGGAATATCCAGGGGCAACACGGTAATCTTGCCAGGATAGCAGCTATGACGGCCGGGCTGCCCCTGTCAGTCGGGGCGACTACGGTTGACAGGCAGTGCGGTTCGGGATCGCAGGCGGTGATTAATGCTGCGGTAAATATTATGGCAGGGTATGGAGATATCTATATCGCTTGCGGTGTTGAGCATATGACAACAGCCCCTTATCAATTAGAGAAAACAGCCGCTTATTCTTCTAAGCCACCGGCTTTTTTACCAAACCGTTTGTCAATTGACGAACTTGGGAACCCTGATATGCCGACTACCGCCGATACATTGGGGGCTATGCATAACATTAGCAGACAGGAGTGTGACGAATTTGCCTTGCTGTCACATTCCAGAGCTGCACGTGCGATTAAAGAGGGAGTATTTAAAGATCAGATCGCCCCGATCGAAGTAAAAACTAAAAAAGGGGTACAAGTAATCGATACAGATGAATGCGTGCGCTATGATTCCTCTTTGGAAACCATGCTTAAACTGGCACCGCTGCATAAAGGTGGACTGACTACGGCCGGGAATTCGTGTCCCAGGTCGGATGGTGCCGGCGCATTGGTTATGATGTCGGAAGAGAAGGCTAAGTCGTTGGGGTTAACTCCGCTGGCCAGCTTTAGGTCCTTTGCTGTAGCTGGGTTAGATCCCAATATTATGGGATACGGGCCGGTTCCGGCAACACGTAAAGTGCTGCAGCGGGCAGGACTTACTATAAAAGACCTGGATATTATTGAACTCAATGAGGCGTTTGCCGCACAGGCACTGCCATGCATAAAAGATCTGGGCCTGGACATCCAAAAAACAAATCCCAATGGCGGGGCGATTGCATTAGGACATCCTATCGGTGGTACGGGACCGATTCTGACAACTAAGCTCGTACACGAAATGGTGAAGAAGAATTATAAACTCGGTTTGGTAACTATGTGCATTGGCGGTGGCCAAGGCTTGGCGACAATTTTTGAACGTTACTAAAATATCGATGTTTTTTTGCGAAATTTAGTATTTGAGTATGCTGTTACTGTAAATGCCAGTAGAAAAAGAGTGAGAAAAACTAGCTACAGGGTAAAAGCAATGCCACTTCCATTAACATTGTTTTTTAAAAGTGATTTTTTGTTGTAGAGGCCCAGTTACTGGCGGGAGATTTGGCTTTCGCCTTTGACTGGGCTTTTTACTTCAAACAATGAGAATGTTAGTGGAATTTTAACAATGGCATTATACAGGAATTGGTTTCGGTTTAAAAGCCGTTTTATTGATGCGAGGGTTTAGAACTGGCATATTTTCAGCAAAACTTGATACCCACGGCAAATGGAAGTGAAGCGCAAAAATATGATGCCGGGAGTGATATGTGTGAAATTGGTTCGAAATAGCATTCAGACAAAGTTAACGGTAATAATACTGTCGATTATTACCGTGGCACTTTGCACATTGGGCGGAATCAATTATTGGGAGGCTCATCGGATCATTAGCGCGAGCCTGTCTCATGATATGGAGAATGTGGCGAAAAGTTCCGCCGGCGAAGTGCATGATTGGTTAACTGCCCGGAAAAACGAATTAATAATTACGGCTATGGATCCAGTTATTGTATCCGGAAATAAAGAGGCAATGGTACCTTATTTAAGTTCAGTTGTAAAATCCATGCAGGGTATGGACGGTGCTGCTTATGCCGCTGCCGACGGATCGTTTATCGGTAGTTCAGGAATGACAGGCAATGTAGCTACAGCCGAATACTTTACTCAGGGGATGCAGGGACATACCGTCATAACTAATCCGCGAATTTCGCCGGTTAAAGGAAACTATGTCACAGTAGTGGCCGTTCCGGTTAAGTCAGGAGATAGAGTAACTGGCATTCTGTTTGCCACAGTGGATATGGAAGGCCTGTCAAAAAAAGTAACCTCAACGAAAATTGGCAAATCAGGTTATGCCTATGTCGTACAGGGCGATGGAACGGTGATTATTCATCCTGACAAGAATATCATTTTGAAACTTAATACGCTGACAGACACCACCATTTCGCCAGCATTGCGAAAAATTACCGAAGAAATGGTTAATGGTGCCAATGGAATCGTGCAGTATAAATATTCAGATAGAGAGAGGATTGTCGCGTATTATCCTATCGAAGGGGTAAAATGGTCATTGGCCGTTACCGCTCCTATAGAAGAGATTACCGATAGTTTATCAAAGCTTCTAGTTACGACGATTATAACCATTCTGGCAGTGTTGGCGGTAACTGCTTTGTTGATCGCGTGGTACGCCCGACGTTTTGTTAAGCCGATTCTACTGCTTGAGACCGCTGCCAACCGTATTGCAGGTGGGGACATTTCTTTGGAGCAACTGGATATTCATTCAAATGATGAAATTGGCAGATTGGCTCGCAGCTTTGAGCTTATGTCCCATAATTTATATACGTTAGTAAAAAAGATACTGGGGGCTACTGAGCAGGTAGCGGCTTCGGCCGAGGAACTAAACGCCAGTTCTGAGCAGTCGGCACAGGCGGCAAATGCGATTACAACGGCTATTACCCAGATTGCAGAAGGATCAAATGAGCAAATGGGGGCAGCAGAGTATACCCGTACTGTTATTGTTGAGATGACTGACAGCTTGCAGCAACTTACTTCGCGTGCCGATCAGGCCGCTTCTCATTCGGATCAAGCGGCCGAACAAGCACAAGCGGGAGATAAGGTAGTAGAAAAAGTTGCTTTACAAATGCGGCAAATTGAAGAAACCGTTATTTCCTCCGCCCAGGTTGTAAGTAAGCTGGGAGAACGATCAAAAGAGATTGGCCAAATTGTTGACACGATTTCCGGTATTGCGGGCCAAACAAACCTTCTGGCGTTAAACGCAGCGATTGAGGCAGCCCGTGCGGGCGAACAAGGCCGCGGCTTTGCCGTTGTTGCGGAGGAGGTACGCAAACTGGCAGAGCAATCGCAGGATGCCGCCAAAAAAATAGCAGAATTGATTGGCGAGATACAGGGAGACACAGAGAAGGCTGTAGTTGCAATGGACAATGGCACCCGTGAGGTTAAGATAGGTGCTGAGGTTGTTAATACGGCAGGGGTGACTTTCCAAAAGATCGTTGAGCTTGTCGATGCAGTCTCCAAGCAAGTTAAAGAAATTTCTGCGGCGATGCAGCAGCTTTTTGCCGGCAGTCAAGAAATTGTGTTATCGATCCAAAAGGTTGATTCCCTCGGGAAAGAATCAGCCGGTGAAGCACAGGGGGTTTCTGCTGCGTCAGAAGAACAACTGGCTTCCATGGAAGAGATTGCTTCTTCCAGTCAGGCATTGGCTGTTTTAGCACAAGATCTGCAGTCAGCAGTTAATTCGTTCCGCATATAGAAAGATTGACCCTTATTAAAACTCTTCCCTGGGCAGGACAGCAGTATGCACGCGTTAGCGTGAATGCTGCCGTTTTGCCCAGGGAATTGTACTTTAAAGGGGCAATTAGCCTACGGACACTATGAAAGGGAATAAAATACGAAAATTGCGATACAAAATTGCAATTCACAACCAATTTTTGTTTGCAGATAGCGAACTGAATTATTTTATATAGCCT
>NZ_DATMXX010000154.1:0-8345 GCF_035561255.1 Sporomusa sp.
ATATAATAAAGATAGTGGAAGATAAAGGGGGCAGCGCTATGGGATTAGATAACTGTCCGGAGTGTGGCAAGCTGTATGTAGAAAATGTAGCCAGGCTTTGTCCGGAGTGTTACCGCAAGCAGGAAGAGGATGCGGAGCAAGTAATGGAATACCTGAGAGATACCAATAAAGCAACATTGGAAGAGATTCATCATGCTACCGGGGTTAAGCACAAAATAATCCTGCGTCTGCTGCGCAGCGGCCGTATTGTCGGTGGCATTTCTTATCCCTGTGACAGCTGCGGCGATCTGATTACTGAGGGACGGATTTGTAATAAATGCAGTAAGAATTTCCTTGATCAGATAAAAGCCGAGGAGCGCCATAAAGAGCATGAGCCTGATGTGAAAATTCGTTCACGCATGTACGGCAGAGACGGGGATAATTGAGATCGTTGATAATAGGAGTAATATGTTCATATCGAGAGTAAATGCATGATAAACTTCTCTAATCACGTGTGGCGGGGATTAATAACCCCGCCATTTCTGTCGATAATATAGTAAGAATTCCCGAGGTGTGAGGTGCTCACTAATGAATATCAAAAATATCCAAAATATTGCTAAGCTCTATGGTGAACAATCCAAGGTATCCAAGAACTGTAAAGGGCAGGGGGGGAACCCTGCACAGCGTCCGGACGAGGTCATTTTATCCACTCACGCTCAGGAGTTAAACCAGGTTCTTAAGACAGCCAAAGGGCTGCCTGAAGTGCGGGAAGATAAAGTGAAAGAGCTTTCAGAGCAGATTGCTAAAGGCGAGTATAAGGTTGATTCCCGCGAACTTGCCGATAGAATTATTGCCTATTCCAAGAATGAACGCCTGTATTAGAAAGGGGGGCTGTTTGAGTGACAGCTATGTGGGATAAACTGATCATTCTTCTGAACCAGACCCTTGAACTCTATCAGGCGCTACTACAGCTAAGTAGGAAAAAACGCGATATTCTAGTAGAAGCCAAACCCCAGGAACTAGATTTGCTGACCAATCAGGAAGAGGTCCTTATCATTGAAGCCGGTAAACTGGAAACTAAGCGATTAACACTTACCCGTGAAATTGCGACAGCGGTAGGCAGTGCTACAAGTGGGGTGGTTGCTTGGTCAGCAATGATTGACTGGGCTGATAGCGACACTGCAGATAAACTGAAAAAACTGAGCGAAGAATTTGAACAGGTGACTGGTGAACTTGCTAAAATTAATGAGATTAATACTAAATTGATTGAGCAATCCCTGGATTTTATTAAATATAATATCAATATTTTAAGCCAGAGCGTTGTAGGCCCCACATATGCGCCGAAAGGCCAGACTGCACCCCCTGGCTCCAGCCGTTCCATTTTGGATACCAGGGCATAGAATTAGCGAATGCAATAAACGGAGGAGTAAGATATGAGCTCGACTTTTGGTGGTTTAAATACAGTTGTGCGGGGGCTTTTGGCTCAGCAAATGTCTCTTGATACAGTGGGGCATAATATTGCCAATGCCAATACTGAAGGGTTTTCCCGGCAACGGGTGAATCTGGCTACAGTGACGCCGCAGACGATTTATGCGGGTAGAGGGCAGGTTCAGTTGGGGGCCGGTGTGGAAACACAATCTATCACCAGACTGCGGGATACATTTGTTGATCAACAAATGTGGAAAGAATCATCAACGCTGGGGTATGGGCAGACTGCCTTAAGCACATTGAATAAAATTGAAGGTGTGTTCCAGGAACCAACTGAGACAGGCATGCAGTCGGTACTCAATAACTTTTGGACAGCCTGGAATACCTTATCTACCCATAGTTCAGACAATAGTGCGCGTACGGCACTCCGGGAACGGGCTGTTGAAATGGTCGATGCAATCCAGCAGGCCAATACTCAGCTGCGGAATATGGTTTCTGATATTAATACTGTAATTGGAATTCGCGTTGATTCAGTCAATCAAATCACATCGGAAGTTTTGACTTTAAATAAGCAAATTGCTGGGATTGAGGTAGGAAAAGTTGACAATGCTAATGACCTCAGAGACCGGCGTGATTATCTTGTTGACCAGTTGTCAAAAATGATTAACGTTAATGTAAGTGAAGACACAAAAGGAAATTATGTTATTCAATCTTCTGGTTTTGTATTGGTAGACGGTAATGAGTTGAATAAATTAAAGGTTCAGTCACGCCAGGACGCTGATTATGGGTATGAAGTTGTCGATGTAGCTGATGCGTCCAGCAGTCTTGTTATAAACTTCACCAATGGTGAAATAAAAGGACTGATCGATTCACGGGATAAGACGTCTGCAACCTCGAGCGGTGAGGCGCGGGAAAGTGATACTGGGATTAAAGCCTATTTGAATAAGCTGGCCACAATGAGCCAATTCCTCTTGCAGGAGTTTAATGCGGTTCATCGCACCGGCTTCGGGTTAGATAATTCGACAGGTAACAACTTTTTCGGTAAGGGTGGGGACGCTGACCCTGACTATGGCGCAAGTGACTTAACTTCTGTTTTTGGGGTAGCATCTGCCAGTGATGTGCCGCCGTCTGAATGGATAAAGGCACTACAGGTCAATCCGGATTTATTCGATACAACCAACGGACTTGGCAGGATTGCCGCCAAATCATTTTCTAAAAATATCACTATTGACAAAAGCAACAGTGAAGCAGGTGGCGCTTCAGTCAGCCTATATGACAGCTACACCGGTGGCACCGGTTATAAGGCATATAGTGTAGAATTGGGACTTGTTGATGCTGCAGGGAAGGTTCATACTATAAACTATTCTGTGGATGGCGGGCCGGTTGTCACTGCGACTCTTGATGCGGATGGTTCATTTCACTTGAGCAACGGTGTCCAAATATCAATCGAAATTAATTCTCATAATAGCTCAACCAATACTTATTCCTTTACAGTGCCCCAGGGGAATGCCGCTGGTGACAATGCTGTTAATATGGCTAACCGGCTGAAGGTGGATCCTTCAGATTTGCTTGGCAAGTCGTCGCTGGATACCTTTTATGGTTCGTTTATCGGTGCCCTTGGTGTTCAGACTCAAAATGCAAAGCGATTAACAACAAATCAGGACACACTGGTGTCCCAGATAACTAACTGGCGCGAATCGGTGGCAGGTGTCAATATGGATGAAGAAATGAGTAATATGATCAGATTCCAAAAAGGCTATAATGCTGCTGCCAGGATATTAACGACCATGGATGAGATGCTGGATAAGCTTATTAATGGAACAGGTGTTGTGGGAAGATAAGGAGGTTGCTTGAATGCGTGTGTCAAACAATATGATAACATATAGTTTTTTAACAAGCTTAAACAAGTCGTTACAAAGACAGAATGACATCCAGGAACAGTTGACTGATGGCAAGCAACTGCACCGGCCATCTGATGATCCGGTTAAAACGATTCGCGGCATGCGAGCCAAAGTCAGTTTGACGGAGAATGAACAGTATAACCAAAACCTTGGTGATGCTATATCCTGGATGGACAATACCGATGGGGCAATGACCAGTTTAAACTCGCTTTTAACCAAGTTTACAGAGTTGACAATCAGTGCGGACGGTACGAAACCGGCTGCTGCCTATGTGGCAATTGCGGCTGAAATGGACGAATTGATAAACCAGGCGATCGTTGTGGGCAATTCCAAAATCGGTGACCGGTACCTATTTTCCGGTCAGCAGGATAAAACAGAACCCTTTGTCAGAAATGGTGATACTGTTATCTATCAGGGGGATAATAATAAAATATCAATGCCAATAAAGCCTGGATTAGCAACCCCGGCGCAGGACAGTGTAAATTTGACAGGCAAAGATGTTTTTGGTGCCAATAACCAATTATTGCAACACATGATTGACATTAAGAATCAACTGATAACCGGAGCACCTGACATGGATGCTGTCTTAAATACCGGGCTGACTAATCTGGAGGCAGACCATAATAAGTTGCTGGAAGTCCACACTCAGCTTGGGGCACGGATGTCTACTTACCAACTAGCCGAAACGATGCTGGAAAATGCTAATGTTATCATTACCGGCGATCTGGCCGCAAATGAAGATCTGGATATCCCTAAAGCTATTGTTGATTTTAAAACAAGTGAGACGGTGTATAAGAACGCATTGTCCGTCGGGGCCCGGATTATGCCGGTTTCGCTTGTTGATTTCTTGAAATAAATATTTTGGGAGGATAATATGATTAGACTCAACATCTCCCAACAAGATGCTAAAATTGAAATAACTACAGAACGGTCATATCTCGGAATAAAAACTACTCCGCCGGTAATGACTATGGAATCTCAGGCAGCAACGCTCGAAATCCGCCAGCCAAGAGGCGAACTGGAGATTGACTACACGCCTCTTAGGGCATCTTACGGGATAAAAGATCCTGCTGAGTTTTCACGTGACTGTGCTGAATACGGTCGTCAAGCCGGTCTGGAAGCAGTAGGCCGTATTGCTCAGGAAGGTGATCGAATGGCGGCAATAGAGTCTGGAGAAGCAGCCATACCTAATATAGCTGCAGATACTAACTCACCGCCTGCACCGGAGATTACCTGGGCTCACTTAGAAAAACCGATAGTTAATTATATAGTGCATCCACCTGAATTTACATTTGTGGCAGGGCATCTTACAATCAATGTACAGCCTGGTACGGTCGATTGTGATTATCATCCTGGCACAATTAACCTTCGTGTGGTTCAATATCCCAGTATCAGAATGTGGACAACAGACACCGCAATCGATCTGTCCACTTAAAGTTTTGAATAGTTCTACATATGGTTGTTTAGGAGGACCTTTATGCTTATCCAGTCAACACGTTTTGGTCAAGTAGAGATTATTGACAGCGAGCTTATCCGGTTTCCGCAAGGGATTCCCGGTTTTACCAATGAGCATCTGTTCGCTTTTCTTCCATATCAGCAGGATAGTCCGTTTGCTTTTCTGCAATCAGTAACAGATCCTGATCTTACTTTTGTGATTGTAGAGCCATTTACTTTTTTTCAAGACTATTCGTTTGCACTGGAAGCAGAAGTTTTACTGGAACTTGGACTCTCTAATGATAATCCACCCCGCATTTTTAACATTGTCCGTATACCGGAAAAGATTGAGGAAATGACGGCAAACCTCATTGCCCCAATTATTATTAACTGGAAAACACGTCTTGCCAAACAAATCGTATTGGAAAAGCCACTTTATACAGTACGCCACCGTCTCTTTCCGCAAGGCTTATCGATAGACCGACCGGTTGCCAAGGGGGCGGAATAGTATGCTTGCACTTACCCGTAAGATTGGCGAACGTATTATTGTTGGAGATAATATTGTATTTACTGTAGTTGATATTAAAGGTGACAGTGTTCGCCTGGCAATTGAAGCTCCCAAAGAAATAAAAATCTATCGGGGCGAAATTTATGAGGCGATTATAGCTGAAAATAAACAGTCTGCTAATCCGGTTAATCTGAATAATATGGATGTACTTAAGGGCATCAGGACTCAAAAATAGGACGCGATGCGTCCTTTTTTGTAAAAAAAGCTAAAGGTTTTTTCCCAACCTCCGATAATATACATAGAGAGTTGTAAAGTGGAGGTGGTTGGAATGGAGGTAAATGCAGGTAAAGTTGTTGCCTATTCTCCGGGCAGAACAACAGGCAGCAGTCCTATAGAACCGGCATCAACTGAAGTAGTATTGAAGTCAACTGATAGCACCAATCCCAGAGATGAAAAAATTAATAAAGAAGACCTGTCAAAGATGACAATTGAACTTAACAAGTTTATGCAATTGATAAATGCCGATCTAAAATTTGTCTTACATGAAAAAACGCATCGACTGATTGTACAGGTAATCGATACTAAAGAAAATAAAGTGTTGAAAGAATTTCCGCCCCATGAACTGCTTGATACTATGGCGGCAATTCAGGAATACGTAGGAATTCTACTAGATAAAAAAGTATAGTGACCGATGGAGGCGATTTAAATGGCAATACGAACTTATGGTTTGAGTGGATCAGGGATGGATGTCGATCAAATGGTCAAAGACCTCATGAAAGCTCAACGAGCTCGTTATGATACCCTGGTTCAGAAAAAGACGCAGACAGAGTGGAAAAAGTCTGATTATAATACTATGTATACTGCTATCAACGATTTCCGCAATACAGTTTTTAATTATAAGATGAGCAGCACTGTGTCGCCAAAGCTGGCGACTTCGTCAAATCAGGCGGTAGCTACAGTAACCGCTGACGGTGATGCTGCTAACATCACACATAGTCTCAATGTTACGCAACTCGCTAAGGGCGTGACGTTGACAAGTGCAGGCTCAGATAATACCACAACAACCGATGACACGATTACTACTGGTACTAGCAAAGATACTCTTGCTAACCAGTTTACAGGTCTGAGCGGCACATTTACAATAAAAATCACCAATGGCACATCATCGAAAGAGATATCAATTGATACTAGTCAAAGCATATACCAGGTTGTCAGTGATATTAACAATGCTGGTATTAACGTTAAAGCAAGCTATGACACAACGCTTGACCGTTTTTTCCTGTCAACTACCAACACTGGTGCCTCCGCATCACTTGATTTCACCGGCAGCGACCCTGCGGGAATAAATTTTTTGCAGGATAACCTTAAACTAAATGTTAATCCGGCTGATAATAAGGGACAAGATGCTAAGTTTACATTAGACAGTGCTATGGTAACCCAGACGACCAACACCTTTACCATTTCGGGAATTACTTATAATCTCCAGGGCGAAGGCCTTACAACTGTTGCCGTCAAACCTGATAATGACAAAACTATCGCCAATGTTAAAGCTTTCATTGAGGCTTACAATAGTACTTTAAGTAAACTCAATGCCGAGCTTACTGAGGATAAATACAAAGATTATTTGCCGCTTACTACTGAGCAAAAGAAGGCTATGAGCGAAACTGAAATCACGGCCTGGGAAGCCAAGGCAAAAAGTGGTTCGTTACGCCGTAACCCCACTCTTCAGGATACAGTGACGAAAATGCGAAGCGCGGTTTACAGTCCTGTTGCAGGTTTAACCGGCAAATACACCAGCCTCTCAAATCTGGGCATTACCACAGGCGATTATTCTGAGAACGGGATACTGCACCTTGATGACGATACTAAGCTTAAACAAGCGCTCGAAGAAGATCCGGACATTATTAACAAGCTATTTAATGCCAGCGGTGATACCAGCAGCAAAAAAGGGATTGCTGGTCGTCTATATGATACCCTCAAAGTCAGTATGGATAATATTGGGAACGAAGCAGGCTATACTGCTGGTATTAGTGGTGACACTAAAAGTACATTGGCTAACTTAATCAGAGACTATGATAAACAAATGATCTCTCTCGCTGACCGGCTTGATAATATGGAAGAAAGCTATTATAATAAGTTTAACGCCATGGAAATAGCGTTGAGCAAGTTAAGCCAACAAAGTAGCTGGTTGACTTCTCAGTTAAGTAGTTGATTGTCTATTCCAGGTATTTTTAAGGAGGCATTACATATGAATGCTGCCAATATGGCTAATACCTATAAACATCAGCAAATTATGACCGCATCACCTGAAGAACTAACCCTAATGCTCTATAATGGAGCTCTCCGGTTTATTGCTGAAAGCATGCAGGCTATTGACCATGGCAATATGGAAAAATCCCATAATTCCAATTTACGGGCCCAGGCGATTATGCGTGAATTTATGGCGACTTTGGATATGCAATATGAAATTTCCCAAGGTTATAATAAGCTTTATGACTATATTGAGTATCGCCTGATTCAGGCCAATCTAAAAAAGGATAAATCGCAGTTAGAAGAAGCTAAAAATATGCTCCAGGAGTTACGGGACGCCTGGGTGCAGGCCATGAAATCGACAAAGACGCAGAGAGCGGTTGCACGGTAATGGTCAAAGATGACCGTGCGGCCAGGAAACTTTGGCAGGAATATGCTTTTTTAACCGGTGAAATGACCAAGATGCTGTTGAGACAGGACTTGGATCTATTTTTAGAGCTAATGGATCAGCGGGACACGATTCAAACGGCGATTGCTGATTTGCCTGAAGATGGCTTTAAAGCATCTCTGGAGGGACGTACTATACTCCTGTCAATAGAAAAGCAAAATAAAATAATTGCGATGGCTTTGCAACGGCTACAAAATATGAGTAAGCAACGCCATCTGGCAGCAAATGCATATGATAACTTGGGTACAGGTTATACAGGGGTCAGACTCAATCGTCAAAGTTGAAATAATTAATAACAACTAACCGGGCATTTGTCCGGTTTTTTTGCATTTAAAACACTTTCCAGTAAACATAATAAAATGCATTTTAAATTTTTGAGATTAGACAAAAATTAAAG
>NZ_DATMXX010000155.1:0-12940 GCF_035561255.1 Sporomusa sp.
ATCATAGGAATGTCTTTATTGTCAATAATAATTTTGAGTTGTGCAAAACCCTCGTTATAAAAATATGGTTCTTGTGATTTTGCCGGGATGGTATTGTTTGCGGCAGCCAGTGGGTGTTGACAATAGTTCAGGGATTTATCAGTCGTTTGTAGTAAATACTATTTTAGGTTGCATCAGTGAAAGCAGCTATGGTACAATACCTATAATATATTTTGCATGCAAAGTATCTTGCAGAAGGATTAGATAAATTATGTTACAGATTTTTGACAGTACCTGCGTGCTGCTTGCAAAGGCAGAGCAAAAGCATTATAACTATACCAAAAAGCTGTTGGATAAAGAACAGCTGAATATCACTCCTGGGCAAATGGTTGTTTTGTATACGTTATATAAGGGTGATGATATCTCAATCACTGAGCTAAGTAAAAAATGCTATTTGGACAACTCTACATTAACCGGCATCATTGACCGGTTGGAACGAGCCGGATTAGTATTACGGGTTGGGCAACAGGATGACCGCCGCTCTTTCTTCATACGCTTAACAGAGGCGGCTCAAGACCTGGAACCCCAAGTTGATAATGTTATGAATCGTATTTGTATGTCTATGCTGGCGGATTGTACTGAGGAGGAAATCGCTGTTTTTCGCAAAGTGCTGCTGAATATCTTTGCCAAGTTATAGGGATAATTTGTGTATGTATATATTTTGCCTACACAATATTTGGATAGAAACAATATAATTAGGAGGAATGTTATGTTAATGCAAATTACAGAATGGAAAAGTGTCAGAAAGTTTTTAGCTCAACCAGTAGAAGAAGAGAAGCTCGTAAGCGTTATGCGGGCAGGCCGCAGAGCACCTTCCTGGAAAAACATTCAACCCTGGAAATTTATCGCGATTACCGGTGCCGCAGATAAAGAAAAACTGGCTGCCGGGTTCTCCATGGGGGCCCTGATAAAGAAGGCACCTGCAGTTATTTTATGTGTTGGGAAACCGGATGCCTGGGAGCGTGACCATCAGCGGGAGTGTTTGAGAGAGCTGCTTGCAAACACCGGGGTCATGATGGCAAGTGAGGATATTGATAAGACATTCCTGAATAATCAGATAGCTGAGGCCCTTGCCAACACTACGTCTTCTTTATTGGCAAGAACGTTTGAGAACATGGGTATTGCCTATGGTTTTATGATTCTGGAGGCCTTGAATCAAGGGCTGGGGGCATGTATTGTCGGAGAGATTGACAATGAACTCTCTGGGGTTGATAGTGTCTTGTACAATGAAATCAAAAAATATTTTGAGTTAAGTGATTCGGAAATTATTACAGCAGCAATTATCTTAGGATACCCCGCCAAGGACGCTGCAGTGAGCCCGCGTAAGCAAGAAAATGAAGTTTTTCAAATTCGCCGGTAATTTATAAGTTTGAGGTAGCAGCAAATGACTGAGACACCAAAATGTACAAAATGCCAACACTATTATATTACCTGGGATAAAAATTTCCCTTACGGGTGTAAGTCTATGGGGTTTAAAAGCTTCAAAACGCCTTCTGCTGTTGTCAGGGAGTCATCCGGGCGAGAGTGCCTGGGCTTTACTGAAAAGCTCAAGGTTGAGAATCGGCTCTAAATGAGCCGTTTTTTTTTTGCATTTTATCTTGACATTATCCCCTGGGGGGGGATAATGTATTAGTGGAGGTGTTGTAATGGATAGTCACATACATACACATCAGAAACAGGTAGTAAACAGGCTTGCCAGAATAGAGGGGCATACGCGGGCTGTCAAGCAAATGGTTGCCGAAGGGCGTGATTGCCCGGAGGTATTGCTTCAGATTGCTGCTATCCGCAAGGCTCTTGATAATACAGCAAAGCTCATTCTAAAAGACCATCTTGAACACTGTCTGGTTCATGCAGTTAATGAAGGCGAGCATGGGGAATTTATGGGTAAGCTGCAGGCCGCGCTTAACCATTACATTCGATAAAGGAGGTTGACCATGAAAACGTTGGTACTCGCGTTAGCTTTATTGCTTATTCCGTCGGTTACGTTTGCTCATTCCGGCACAGTTTTCCGGTCTGTTGTCAATTATGCTCCCTTATTGGTTGCTATTGTTCCCCTCTTTTGGGAGTCAATTACTAAACTGATAACAAGTCTTCGAAATTTTTTCCAAGGAGAGGAGAAAGACTAGCGGGGTTGGAACATTGCTAAATCCTGGATTGGGGTTAAGAGGAAATCGCTGTATACCATACCTACTGGAATAGAATAGGTATGGTATACAGCGATCTTTTTTTGATTACTTTAGAATTGCAACTTGATTATTAATCAAGGATATTCTGCATTTTTATGGAAATATATAGATAGTATTCTATGGGATGAAAGAAGGGGACGAAATTGAGCTGGTGTGTGGGCGGAGAGGGCGGAGACAATATTAATGAAGGAGCGGGTACCGTGTTTAGAGAAATGAGACGCCAGGAAAAGCGTATGTCTGACGAAGATACAATTACAATTCTGCAAGCAGCCGAATTCGGAACATTGGCTTGTATCTCCGAAAATGGATATCCCTATTCTGTACCATTAAATTATGCCTATGGTGACCAAGCAATCTATTTTCACTGTGCGCATGCCGGTAATAAAATAGAGAACATTAAAAGAAACAATAAGGTTAGTTTTTCAGCTGTTAATTATTATAAATTACTCCCTGAGAAATTTGATACCGAGTACGACAGCGCTATTGTCTATGGTAATGCATTTGAGGTTACTGACGAACAAGAAAAAAGAAGGGCACTTATTTTATTAATAGAAAAATACTCCACTGCTTATCTTGATCAGGGTAGGGCATATATTGATAAGGCTATAAAAGCTGTTAGTGTCTATAAAATAGAAATTATCCATATGACTGGGAAGCTAGGGCGATAAAGCCATAATAATTTATGAGGGGATGATGGACATGTATTGGAAATCTGCCGGGGTGACTCATACGGAAAAAACAGTTGAATTGGCAGTGGTTAAGGCGAAAGAATATGGTATTAGCTCGATTGTGGTGGCGTCCTGCACCGGTCAGACAGCCGCATTAGTTGCTGGAAAAGCCGGGAATATAGTTTGCGTTACCCATGTTGATGGTTTTGATAAACCAGGAATGAATGAGATGGCGCAAGATATACGCGATAAGCTAACAATACAAAACGTAAAACTGTTAACAACAACACATGTATTATCAGGGGCAGAGCGGGCAATAAGCCGGAAATTCGGCGGGGTATATCCTATAGAGATCATGGCACATACCCTGCGAATGTTTGGTCAGGGGGTTAAGGTCTGCGTAGAGATTGCTGTCATGGCTCTAGATGCAGGGCTAATCCCGTATGGCGAAGATATTATTGCCATCGGCGGTACCGGCAAGGGCGCTGATACGGCTGTAGTTATTCGCCCGGCGTATGCTGCTAATATTCTTGATACACATATTGCCGAAATTATTTGTAAACCGTAGGTGTCTCAGCTTGGCGATCTGGCTGGAAATGATACTGACTGAGTTTTAAAGTCGCATAACCGGAGATATTGTTCAAGGATGCGGAGACTCTCTGCGGTTCCCTGACTGGGATATCGGTGCTTTACCTTATAACAAATCCGCTCTGGCGCAGGCTCTGATAAGCGCTGTATTACAAATTTACCTGCTTGTCGTAAAGAATTCCCCACTGACATAGGGACAATTGCCCATTGCAAGATATCCTGCATGAGTATTGAAATAAGACCTGCTGTATCCAGGCGGATACGGGAAGGGCAAACCGGGTCCCACCACCGGTCATGCCAGGACTGATAGCCTGTACTCCAATTCATATATAATTCGAATTGTGGCTCCAGGGATTGTATGTCGACAATCTCCAGTGGTTGGCGCTCCTTGTCGGCTAAGCGGAGTAAGACCATTTCTTCTGCAAAAAATGGTTCGATGGTGGTGCCTGGAGACGGTATTTCCCGTACTACAAAAGCAATGTCTATTTCTTTATGCTCGATGCTTTTAAAAGATTCATTTGTATGTTGGGTGCGAATTGTAAGGCTGATAGCAGGTGAATGCTGTCCCAACGCACGGTATAAGGGCGGGAGCACATAAAGGTTAAGGCTATCAGCAACACCAATGGCAAGGGTGGACTGGGGACCGCGCGTTTGCAGAATCCGGATATCCTGTTGCAGCAGATTCCACCGCTCAGCAAGACTGATAAAGGTTTCCCCCAGCGGGGTCAGCTGAATTCTATGGACACCTTTACCGCGTTCCACTAAGCGCCCACCAATACTTTGTTCCAGGATTTTCAACCGGTAGCTAATAGCCCCCTGTGACAAATTAAGCACCTCAGCCGCCTTATTTAGGGTGCCTGTCTGCACAATTGCCAGAAATGCCCGCACACCTAATAAATCCATAACTGACCTCCAAATATAAAAATAATTAATATTAAATGCTAAAACATTGCGTTTTACAAAGTAAGTTAATATATTTAAAATTAACACTATGCTAGCATTAAATCAATACTTAAAGATGCAACCGGATTTTCAGGAGGGATTTATTGATTGGCTTCTCTGGGAGACCCTAATAAAAACAAGGTTATTGTCATTTCTTTGCTTACTGCGGCCTGCCTGCTTGGTGATTCCATGCTGTATATTGTTTTACCTATCCACTGGCAAGCGGTGGGGCTTGATTCTTTGTGGGAAGTAGGTATTCTGCTTTCGGTTAACCGGATTGTGAGATTGCCTCTAAATCCTTTGGTTGGCTGGCTGTACGGGCGCATGAGTAGTCGCAACGGAATTTTGCTGGCCGGGGTTTTAGCTACCTGTACAACTTTGTCTTATTCTGTTGCTAAAGGATTTGTATTATGGCTATTATTGCGTTGCATATGGGGACTGGCCTGGTCGTTTTTACGCTTAGGTGCCTACTTTACAATTCTTGAAGTTTCAAACGATACAAACCGGGGTTATTACATGGGGTTATATAATGGTTTATACCGTTTAGGCAGCTTGGGGGGGATGCTGCTGGGCGGGGTTTTGGCAGATCAATATGGAATCGGGTTTACCGCAATATTCTTTGGCGCGATAACCTTTCTGGCAATTCCATTTGCCTATCAACTGCTCTCTAATTCAAGCAAACACACTAATACCGAAAATAAATCACTGGATGTTCAGGCCCTCTTTACTATGAATGTCTTTTGGACATTAATGACAGGTTTGTTTATTGCCGCAGTATATCAGGGGGTCTTTGTGTCAACATTAAGTTATTTAATTCAGGTTCATAACTCGGCAAATACCCTTATCTTCGGCGTTTCGCTGGGGGCTGCATCACTTGCCGGGGTTTTGCAGGCTTTGCGCTGGGGCTGGGAACCCTGGCTGGCGCCATGGTTTGGCAGATTATCTGACGGCTGGTTTGGCAGGCGGGCCATGCTGACAGTTTCCTTAACCCTGGCAGCACTGCTGTTTTTGCTAATTCCGGCGCAGCTGCCGGTTGGAATATGGCTGGTGGTTATATTGGCCGTTCTCTTAACTGCCACAATACTAACAACTGTAATTGATGCCATCGCCTGCGATGTTGCCTGTTGTTCACCACAAAAGGCGTTTATGACGTCTTATGCCTTGGCGATTGATATTGGTGCGGCATTAGGCCCGCTTATTGGGTACGCACTTAATGACAGCTGGGGACCTTATGCAATATATTGGGGAATATCCGGGGGCTTATTTATCCTTGCGGCAAAATGGATTTTTTGGCCAATTGATATCTATAAGAAGGCTGTTCAACTATAAAGGCGGCCATAAGATCTGTATAGCAATAAGGCTGCCGCTCTATGGAACGGCAGCCTTATCATTCGTATTAGGGAGTAATTAATCAGATCTGGGCCTTGTGGAATGAAACCCGGATTTATTTCGTTGCTTTTCTACAGCGGGAGCGGGATTAACTGTCGGGGAAATGCTGGCAGCAGCAGGCTCTTTATCTTCCAGTGAAGCTTTGGTAGCCCGTTCAATAAGATAGTCCAGGGAATCATAGCTTTGCGAGATTGCACAGCCAACAGACGCTGTGACCCGGATTTTCTCGCCGTTAAGGGAGATGGCCGAATCGGAAACAAGCAGTTTAAGCTTATCGGCGATCATTAACAGCAGACTTCTTTTTGAGGTGTCTATAATAGCAATAAAGCTTGCTCCATGCCAACGCCCAATAAGATTGGGATAGCTAATACCGGCTGACAAAGTGCTCGCAACAGCTTTTAGAATCTTGTCAGCCATTGAAACACCATACAATTCATTTATGGCCCGGAAGCCGGTAATGTTTATATATATGATACCAAATGATTCACGTTTTTCCGGAATCTCCTTGAGCATTATCTGTAATTTGTTTTCGATATATTGTTTACTGAATAATTCTGAGAGAGAGTCAACGTAAGCCACCCTTGTTAAGGCTTTTACCTTATCATGGCCAAGCTTTTTTGGGGAATGATCAGAGAACAATTCGATGAACCCTGCTAACTCACCGTCTTTATTATAAACAGGAAAAGAGCGAATTGTGGCAAAAATTAAATGCCCTTCTTTATGGGTAATAAACATATCCTTTTCCTGCGGTTGGCCTTCCTGCAGCGCTTTAGTCAGTGGACACCCGGTATCACAGAGTTTTTCCCCGTTTACACTACTATGAGCGAGGATTTGGCAGCAGGTCTTCCTAGTGGTTTCTTCTGCCTGATAGCCAACAATATTTTTGGCACCGGCATTCCAATAGATAATATTCTTGTTGATATCAGTGAAGCAGACACCCTCATCCAGATAATCAAGGACAGTACTTGTAAAGGCTCTAAAATGATCGTTCATAATTGTGCCTCCTCCAATGAATATTTCATAATAACTTTCTAATAATATGCAAATAATTCCTGCTTAATAGTAATTATATTTTCCCGGTAAACCGTCTGCAGCGCAGGTGGATAGTAGGGTTAACAACGCTTCATCGCCGGCGATGATTGCCGATTTTATAAATAAAGTTGCTAAATGCGTATTGCACTATTGCTTACAGAATCTCCCTGTCATAAAATAAACCTATTATATTAGAAAGGGGAATAATACGATGTTTGGTATCGTTCACTATGAAATGTTTCTTGTTGCGGGCATCATCCTCAATATTACCCCTGGGTCGGATACCATGTATATTTTAAGTCGCAGTATATCACAAGGACGCAGGGCGGGAATTTACTCGGTTCTTGGTATCAGTTCCGGCTGTGCTGTCCATACCTTGCTGGCAGCCCTGGGACTATCGGTTATTCTTGCTCAGTCGGCGTTGGCCTTTACCATTGTCAAAACCGCGGGTGCACTTTATCTTGGTTATTTGGGGGTTACTACTCTGCTGGCCAAGGATAACATGCTGGTTTCCCTGCAAGAGAACGTTGTGTCCAATCGCGACATCTATTGGCAGGGGCTGTTAACCAATGTACTTAATCCTAAGGTTGCCCTCTTCTTCATCTCCTTTCTGCCCCAGTTTATCGATCCACAGAATAGCTTTGGAATTATACCTTTTATATTTTTAGGGATAACCTTTTTAGTTACAGGTACCCTATGGTGCTTTATCCTGGCTTTGTGTTCGTCTGGTGCAACAACCCTGCTGCGGCAAAATAACAATGTCGCTAATCTGCTGAATAAAATCTGTGGGGGCATTTATTTGCTTTTGGGAGTCAAATTGCTGACTGCTGAGCGCTAATGAATAAAATTATAAGGAGATGAGTTCGTATGAAGTTTGTCAATTTTAGGGTTGGCGGGCATGTTCGTCTGGGAATCAAAAGCGAGGGTGGCATTATTGATGTAAAAGCAGCAGCTCAGGTGTATGGCCTTGAAGTGCCAACCACGATGGAGCAGGTGATCGCTGCCGACGCGGCAGCTCTGGTACAACTGGCGGAATTGGCGAAAAAGGGGGTTGAAGCTGCAGCTGAGGATACGCTGATCTATGCTCCCTGCATTATTAACCCGGAGAAGATTATTTGTGTTGGCTTAAATTATGTTAGCCACAGGGATGAATGTGAGATCGAGGTGCCGGCAGTACCGATCCTGTTCAGTAAATTTAATAATGCGCTGGCTGCGCATAACCAGGCTATCTCGCTGCCTAAAACGGCAGTTAAATTTGATTATGAGGCTGAATTAGTCATCGTCATTGGCAAAGAAGCTGTAAATGTTTCCCCTGAGAATGCCCTTTCCTATGTATTTGGCTATACCATTGGTAACGACTTAAGTGCCAGAGATCTTCAATTCCGGACCGGGCAGTGGCTGCTAGGCAAGACTTGTGACCATTTTGCTCCCATTGGCCCTTATTTAGTGACCGCTGACGAACTGGATCCGTATAATCTGGACATTCGCTGCAGTGTAAATGGTGTTGTTCGGCAGGCTGGCAATACGCGGGATATGATATTTGACTGTGCTGCCATTGTCAGCTATGTATCAAGCTATATGACCTTAAAACCAGGCGACATTATCTTCTCCGGAACACCGGGCGGGGTGATTCTGGGCTATCCGGAAGAGCAGCAGCAGTGGCTTGCGGCTGGCGATACTGTCTCTGTTACCATTGAGAAAATTGGTACTTTGGAAAATACGCTGAAATAATTGTAATTAGGCATCAAGGTTATAATCAGGCAGCTGGTAAAAGGCCACCGGGGTTCTAGAGAGCTTAGAACCCTGGTGGCCTTTCTGTAAGTATAACTAAGACCGCTTTGTACCATATTAAAAGACGTCAGGCTACATGTAAGATTCTCACAATGGAGGCGGTAATATGGAAATAAAACAGGAAACAAAGCGGGATATGCTTGATAAAGGTGCTGTCTTACAACGGGATAAGAAAACCTACGCCATTGCGCCACACATACCGGGCGGTATTATTCTGGATTTTAATTTGTTGCGAAAGATTGTTGATACTGCGGAAAAGTATGGTGCTCAGGCGCTCAAGCTGACAAGCGCGCAGCGGATTGCCATAGTTGGCATTGCGGAAGAACATGTTGATCCTGTATGGGAAGAACTTGGCATGAAAAAGGGCCATGCAATTGGTTTATGTGTACGCAGCATAAAAATATGCCCGGCGACCCATTTTTGTAAACGGGCTCAGCAGGATGCGGTGACGTTAGGGCTTGAATTGGATGCTAAATACCATGGTAAGGATTTGCCGTCTAAGTTCAAAATGAGTGTTGCCGGTTGTGCAAATTCCTGCAGTGAACCTGCTGTCCGGGATTTAGGGATTATGGGTACCCCCAAAGGATATACGGTCATGATTGGCGGTAATGCAGGCATTAAACCGCGGCTTGCCAATGTTTTAGCAGAGAATGTTCCACAGGAAGACGTGATTCCTTTGGTTGATAAAATTGTTAACTACTACAAAGAGCATGCTAAAAGCTATGAGCGATTGGGGAATATGATCGAACGCCTTGGCTTTGAAAAGATCAAACAAGATTTATCAGACTAAATCTAGCGACAATGCCAACCCTGACCTGGGTCAAGGTTCATAGATTCTCATCCAATAAGTATCTGTAGACATTTAGTCTGTAGATACTTTGCTTTTTGTAGTTTCATGCAAATACATTTTAATAAAAAGTCCTTGCCAATGGTACCGAATTATAATAAAATTTATGCCAATAAGTAGGTTGGAATTTGGACAGATTCATAGGAGTCAGGGGAGGTGTGAGTAATTTCGTTGCAGGATTAAAGTTAGTTTCTTCAATGATCGTTGATAAGGAGGATGAACATGACGAAAAGATTGCCCAGATTTGGTTGCCTGGTCCTTGTCCTGATATGTATGGCTGCTATGATATCAGGCTGCGGAGAGAGCGCCAGCAAGGATATTAAGATTGGTATGATCTATGAGCTCACAGGCAACACTGCAACATATGGTACCTCTGCCGCCAGTGGTGCAAAACTGGCTTTTAAACAAATAAATGCCAACGGTGGGGTTTTGGGTAAACAGATTCAGGTCATTACTGCAGATAATAAAGGTGAACCCTCTGAGTCTGCCAATGCGATGACGAAAGTAATTACTCAGGACAGGGTAATTGCTGTGACCGGGTTTACTGTCAGTTCCTGTGGTATTGCCGGTTCAACGGTTTCTGAAGACAATAAGATTCCTTTTGTAGCAGCCGCTACTGTTAATCCTAAGGTTACTGTTGATGAGAAAACCGGAAAAGTAAAGAATTACACATTTCGCGCCTGTTTCATTGATTCTTTCCAAGGCACAGTAGGTGCTAATTTTGCGCTGAATAATTTCAAAGCTAAAAAAGCCGCTATTATAATTGATAATTCAAGTGACTATAGTAAAGGCTTGGCTCGCGTATTTAAAGACGCTTTTACTCAAGGAAACGGACAGATTGTTGCTGAAGAGGCATATCTCCAAAAAGACCAGGACTTCAAATCGGTGCTGACCAAGATTAAGGCTCAGAATCCGGATTTGTTATACATTCCCGGTTACTATGAAGATGTGGGCAAGATTGTAAAACAAGCCCGTGAATTGGGTATTAGTATACCTGTTCTTGGCGGCGATGCCTGGGACTCCCCCAGACTGGTTGAAATTGGTGGCGCTAGTGCCTTAAATAATACCTATTTCACTAATTTCTACTCAGTAGAAGATAAGAATCCTGCCTCCAATGCCTTTGTTGAGGCTTTTAAGCAAGAATATGGTCAAATGCCTGATTCCATGGCTGCTATGGGTTACGATGCCGTTTATTTATTAATTGATGGTATTAGGCGGGCCAATAGTACAGAAGCCGCTAAAATTAGCGAGGCATTGGCTGCAACTAAGAGCTTCAAAAGTGTAAGTGGTGATATGGATCTGAGTGCGACGCATGACGCGATTAGAGGAGTCGTTATTATTGAAATGAAAGATGGGAAGCAGGTTTATAAAGAAACGATAAGGCCATAAAATAACAAAAGATCCGTAGATGCTTGCATCTGCGGATCTTTTGTTATTTTATGGTGCTGCAGTCTGAGGTTATGTTGATCGTGTTAAGCTGTATCGGCTCTGCTGCAGTTCAGATGGCAAAAGATCAGTTTGCTAGAAAAACTGTATCTATTGACTTAGAGTACACTATAAGGTGTATTATAAAATACAGGTATATATTCAATGATGTGATTACAACCTGTATAACGCAGAATGTTCATCTATTACTATCAATAGCAATCCTAACCTAAATGTTATAGGGGGTTAATTCATGGGGTATACGATTAAGCAGGTGGCCGCGATGCTTAATTTTACAGCATATACGCTTAGGTATTATGAGAAGGTAGGTTTACTGCCATTTGTTGAACGAGATAAGAATGGAAATAGGGTATTTAATAATAATGACATTGAATGGGTTATGCTGATTCGCTGTTTGCGGGATACGGGAATGTCTGTTGGTGAAATAAAATGCTATGTTGATCTTTGTCTGGAGGGTGATAAAACTATTGGAACCCGGATGCAAATGATACTACAGCATAAAGCTGCTGTTGAACAAAAAATTGAACAGATGAATGGTTGTCTGGCAAAAATTAATAAGAAGCTGGGGTGTTATGAGGATTTTGTAACAGGCAAAAGTACAGATTGTTGCAATCCGTTTAAAAAAGGTTAAGACATTACATAATAAGAGGAGGATGTTTATGGAGAAGTCAAAGGTTTATTTTACTAATTTGCGGGCAACTGCCAAACTGAATTTGCTGCAGAAGCTGGAGCGACTGGTTAAACAGGCCGGGATTGAACAAATTGATTTTAAAGATAAGTTTACCGCAATAAAAATTCACTTTGGTGAACCGGGAAACCTGGCCTTTCTCAGGCCCAATTACGCCAAGGTTATTGCCGAGGTAATAAAAAACCTGGGCGGTAAAGTGTTTCTTACAGATTGCAATACTTTGTATGTAGGAAGACGTAAAGATGCCCTCGAACATTTGGACGCAGCGTATGAAAACGGTTACAATCCGTTTACTACAGGCTGTCAGATTATTATTGGTGACGGGTTAAAAGGAACAGATGAGGCCTATGTTCCGGTGCCATGCGGTGAATATATTAAAGAAGCAAAAATAGGGCGCGCCGTCATGGATGCAGATATAGTTGTCAGCCTGACACATTTCAAAGGTCATGAGCTGACAGGATTCGGTGGTGCGTTAAAAAATATTGGTATGGGATGTGGCTCGCGGGCTGGAAAAATGGAGATGCATAGTGACGGCAAGCCTGGTGTAAAAAGTAAGGTTTGTGTAGGTTGTGGGGTTTGCGCCAAAAATTGTGCACACAATGCAATAACACTTGTCGAAAACAAGGCAACGATAGACCATACCCAATGTGTCGGCTGCGGCAGGTGCATAGGTACTTGTCATTTTAATGCCATTGTGGCGGCCTGGGATGAGTCTAACGATGTTCTTAATAAAAAAATCGCCGAATATACCTGGGCGATATTAAATGATAGACCCCATTTCCATATAAGTTTAGTTATTGATGTAGCCCCGTTTTGTGATTGCCATGCAGAAAATGACCTGCCAATTATTCCGGACATTGGAATGTTTGCATCCTTTGATCCAGTCGCTCTGGATATGGCCTGCGCTGATATGGCTAACCAGGCTCCAATAATCTCCGGCAGCTATTTGGCAGAGCAGTTAACAAACCAAGCCGCTAACTGTGGTGAGCGGGATCATTTTGGTACGACTCATCCGGAAACTAACTGGATGGTCTGTGTTGATCATGCCGAGAAAATTGGTATTGGCAGAAAAGCCTATGAACTTATTGAAATTTAAATGTTGTTTATGACTGCAATAAATCCATAACTTAAACGATTGCCCGGGGTTTGAGAACTCGCGGTGCGGCCTGTAAATACGAATCCGTAGAACTAATCTACGGATTCGTGTTTTTTTAACTATTAATCGGAAGATCTAGAAAGTCATGGCCGGGCTCCTCGTGATTGAAAAAAATACTGACTGCCTGGCGGTTCATGTGGCAGAAACCATACTGCATAAATATATTAC
>NZ_DATMXX010000156.1:0-3364 GCF_035561255.1 Sporomusa sp.
TCTAAGATAGTAGATATTTTTGTGTATACAAAATTTGATGCCAATAGTCGATTTCTTGTATTATGTGAAAGATGAAAGGATGGCTTCTGCGAAAGTGTGAAAGGTGAATCGTGAAAGGATTTCGTCAGTAAGTATATAGGGCATTACGGCTCAAGATGGTTTATGCTTGGTGCAATTGCTCTTCGCAACTACAGAACAAGTATCTTTTGTGCATCTTCCCCTTTTCTTTTCCCTTGATGGAAAAGAAACAAAAGATCAAGCCCCATCGATGCTGCCTCCGCACAAAATGCTTACGCACCCTCGCCGATGGGGCAGCCCCTCGCGCCGTTCTAGCGTATGGTTAGTGAAAGTTTAGCGCAGTTGGAAGCCGTTGCTACTAATATGCCGCTCCTACGGAGCTGGTGCATTTGTATATTGTTGGAGATTGGGGGATGGGGCACTGCGTGGGACGAACGGAGGCCCCTCTCTCCTGCCCTGTTCGGCCTGCGCCTTCTAGCTCCGGTCTTCCTTTAAAAAGCTATCTTTGCCTCTTGAAACTCATCAGCTATGTATTTCCGTTACGACGAACCGCTTTTCCGTCCACCTGCCGAAGCAAACTCGGCCATAATCCAGGCAACACTGGGCTGCTCGTGGAATCGCTGCGCCTTTTGCGATATGTACTCCTCAAAAAAGTTCAGGGCACGTAGCTTCGACGAGCTGAAGCCCGAAATTGAAACTCTTGCGACGCTCTACCAAGGGGCCAAGAAGGTTTTTCTTGCCGATGGGAATGCCTTTGTGCTGTCGGCCAACCGGCTAGTGCAGCTACTGGAGGAGATCAATAGGCAGTTTGGGCGTGTTCAGCGGGTATCGGCATACGCATTACCTCGCGACATCCTAAGTAAAACAGACGATGAGCTCAAGAGCATTCGTGCCAATGGCCTAAAGCTGCTCTACATTGGCGTAGAGACAGGCGACGACGAGCTATTGAAGCTAATAGGTAAGGGCGAAACAGCTGATTCGACAGTTGAAGGGATTCTAAAAGCGCATAACGCCGGTATCGAAACATCGGTAATGATAATCAACGGACTTGGCGGTAAAAAGTATAGCCTGCAGCATGCCGTTAACTCAGCCAAACTTATAAGCAGGGTAAACCCTAAGTTCCTCTCCACACTAACGCTTAGTATGCCCATGGGCGAGGCACATTTTAAGAATAAGTTTAAAGGGGACTACATCCCGTTGACCGTTGTGGAGCTGTTCGAGGAGCTGCGAACCTTTATCGGCCTATTGGAGATTGATGGTGCAATTTACCGGAGCAACCACGTGTCGAATAACCTGAATCTTAGCGGAACGCTATCGAAAGACAGGGAGATGCTGCTTGCGCAGCTTGATAGGGCAATTGCCTCAACTCCCGGTGGGCTATACCACTCATCGCCATCGATGCTATAGGGCGGAACAAGTATGGTGAAGTAAAGGATTAATAGGTGTTTGGACTGGGTGGCGTTTAGCGACGATCCATACTTAAATCTAACGCGCTAATAAGAATTGTGTATTTAACTTTCGGTGCCGCTGCTGACCTTTGTGAATTATAATCTTGGTGCGAGCTAACAGACATTGCGTTGGAATGCCTTATTTCATTATTACGGTTAACGCCTGCTATTTTCTTTTTCTCAATCTTTTATCATGCTTTAAAAACCAATCGTACAATTCCTGATTAGGATATACTAACCAATGAACCCAATGTCCAACCATCGGTTCAGCTGTGAATTGTAAATCCTTATTCTTTCCTTCTAGTTTTCTGATTATTCTTTCTGTTTCTTCAAACGGGATAACATTGTCAACTTTCCCATGAAAAGCCCAAATCGGGATATTGATTAGCTTTTCCAAATTGTTGTCGATAAAATCCATGTGACTTGTAAAACCGCTCATTGGAGCTATCGCAGCAAAAACATCAGGGTATTTGGCTGCAAGATACCACGTGCCAGAGCCACCTAGGCTTATCCCCGTGAGATAAACCCGATTGGTGTCGATTCTGTATTTGGCGTTTATTTCTGTGTAAAAGCTTTCAAACCAATTCTCCGTGGACCATCGGATATGCTTTGGACATTGCGGAGAAACTACTATAAATGGGAATTCTCTTCCTCGGTATATTTGATCGGGTATTCCCTGGCTAAATAGTTTTTTTAAATCGCTTCCCCTATCGGAGCCTCCGTGCAAATAGATAATGAGCGGCCACCTTTTTAGGGTATCTGCATTATAATCCTTTGGAGTATATGAAAGATATTGGTAATTGACATTTTTCTGATTCAGATTTAGCCCATGGACAAGAGTTAAATCATATTGCAACTCCCCATTTTCGGACCAATATTTAGCGTTCCCGTGTAGTTGTCCATCCTCCCAACTTTCTTCGGCCTCTTTTTGTCCATTGTCATACCAACTCGTGCATAATCCGTTTCGTAGCCCATTTTTATAATTCCCAGAATATTCAACTTGCCCGTTTCTATACCATGTCAGATATTGTCCTGTCTTGATATTGGAGTGATAATTACATTGATACTCTTCTTTTATCTGCTTATCGAAAGAGCTATAGTATGCATCCATTTGGATTTGTCCATTGTCAAAATAGTCCTTAACATGATATAAACTAAGGCTTTTGTCCAATTGAATTATTCGCTTATAAATGATTGTATCGCCTTTTGATTTTGGATGATGTAATAAAAATGTTTCTGTTTCCTGAGCAATCAGAAGACCCAAGTTAAATATCAGTAATATGGTAATTGCTATGGGTTTCATTTAATGTGCCATAACTTGTTTATAAGCCAACAAAATTGCCGTTTATATACCCTTTTACTATATGTATAAACCAATCTTTATGTGTGGTTTATTTCTACACTAAGGTAGTAGTATTTTCGGAACAGCTTATTGCTGCTGCAAAATTTTTAAACAGGTGGCGGGGATTGTTAGACAGGGCGTGGGACATGTTAGGAAGGACGTGGAAAATGTTAGGCAGAGCGTGGAACATGTTAGGAAGGGCGTGGAGGATATTAGACCGAGCGTGGAGGATGTTAGACTAGGCGTGGGGGATGTTAGACCGGGCGTGGAGGATGTTTGGAAGGACGTGGAGGATGTTAGGAAGAGCGTGGGACATGTTAGGAAGGGCGTGGAGGATGTTAGGAAGGGCGTGTACCCAATTAGGCAGGTGGTGAGATGTGGCTGAATGGGGTGAAACTGTAATAGGGCATAAAAAAATCGAACGCAGAGCTAACCGCATAGGCCTTAGCGGTATATAACCTAACTGTAAAAATGGTGGGATAGAAATTATTTTTGCTAGAATTGACAATAGTTTCAGAGGTTTTTCACATAAGCCTATTGACTTTTAGATATATAT
>NZ_DATMXX010000157.1:0-2499 GCF_035561255.1 Sporomusa sp.
GATTATAACTATTTATGCAGGCATAGTCAATAGTTTCCCATTTTTTTCATAAGGGGCTACCCCTAAAATGGCTTTAATCCGGTGTTCAATCAGGGTAGCGCCCATTGTTTCGCAAAGGCTTAGTTAATTATTTCTTAATAACCGTGCCGAATTTAATACAACAATAATTGCCCCTACATTATGCACAATTGCTGCTGCAACAGGTCCTAACAAGCCACAGGCTGCAAAAACAATTGCCGCCAGATTAATCATATTGGCAACCACAATATTTTGCCAAATAGTACGGATCGCTTTTCGGCTCTTTTGTATTGTTTCCGGTATTTTTTTTAAGTCATCAGATAATAAAACAATATCTGCAGCTTCCACAGCGATATCGGTGCCCGAGTATCCCATAGCGATTCCAATATCTGCTTTTGCCAAAGCCGGAGCATCGTTTATGCCATCCCCGATCATGGCGACCTTGCAACCGGCCTGTTGATAGGTTTCAACATATTTCACCTTATCGCCTGGTAATAAGTCGCCATGGATTATTGGGATATTGACCTGTTCGCCAATAGCATTGCCGACAACTGTGGCATCTCCGGTCAACAAGACTATCTTCCTGATATTATCATGAGATAATGCTGCAATTGTTTCCTTAGAGCCTGCCCGTATAGGATCCTGGATCGTAATAATCCCTGCTACCACCCCATTGGCGGCAACAAAAACTACAGTTGCTCCTGCTTTTTGGTGTACCACACAATACTCATGTTGTTCCGGTGTAAGAACTACCTGTTTATTTTCAAGTAATGATATATTCCCCAATAAGAAAGTTACCCCATCGTTTTCTGCAATTATCCCTTGCCCAATAACAGGTTCCCAATAGGCCGGCTCGATAAAGGAGATACGCTCTTTCTCTGCGGCGGCAATAATTGCTTTTGCCAGGTGATGCTCTGAACGTTTCTCTATCCCTGCGGCAATAGCCAGTAACGCATTGTCTTGCCAGCCATTATAGCAGCGAATGTCTTTTACAGTTGGTTTCCCCAAAGTGATGGTGCCTGTTTTGTCAAATAAGACGGTATCTAAGGAGCCTACTCGTTCCAGTATTTCGCCTCCTTTGATTAAAATACCCCGCCGCGCCGCTGCCCCAATAGCAGCAGCCACAGCGGTGGGTGTGCTCAGTAACATCGCACAGGGACAGAATACGATTAAGATAGTTACCCCCCGGACAATGTCACCGGTCACCAGGTAAACTAATACCGCAATCGTTAGACTTAATGGTACAAACCAATTTGCCCAGCGATCAATAATCCGGGCGGTAGGCGCCTTACTTGCCTGAGCTTCCTTAACCATTTTTATGATATGACCTAAAGCGGTATCCTGACCCACCTTTGTTGCTACAACCTCAATACTCCCCATGGTTACGATTGTACCCCCAAAAACACTGTCCCCGTTGCGGCATTCAACAGGAATCGACTCACCGGTGATAGTCGCTTGATCGACTGTGGCATAACCAAAGGAAACTACACCGTCTACCGGAATCTTCTCCCCTGGTTTTACCAGCAGTGTATCCCCTGTCGCTACCAGTTCGGCGGCGATTTCCCGCTCGGTTCCCCCCTCTAGAATACGGGCTTTTAAAGGTGTTAGCTCCGCAAGCTTTTTTAAAGCATTGTTGGACTTTTCTAATGTAATGTGTTCTAACATTTCGCCAATGGTCATGATAAGCGCAACCTCGGCTGCTGCAAAATATTCACCGATAGCAATAGAGGCAATGATCGCTATGCTTACCAGAAGTCCTACTTTGGTGTCCCCCCGCTTATATATGGCCACAACCGCTTCTGTAATAATTGGCAAACCACCGATTATTGCTGCAATAAGTGCGGTATCAACCCCGAAAATCACCGGCAGCCACTCGAACCAGTAGCCTATTAACAACAGAGATGTTGTGGTAATTACAATATAGTCTTTTAAATGACCGCCTGCACCATGTCCATGGTCGTGTTCTCCTACTTCCACCGGCGCTGGGCTAATAACCTTATTCTTGGAGATGCAGAGTTCTTCATTATCCATTTTAAAATGCCTCTCGATTAATTTTTTTTAGTATTGTAAGTAACTGTTCATTTTCTTCATCTGACAAGACTGAGAGTATTTGCTCACTTAGATTATAATGATACTGGTGATGTTCAGCAAAAGCCTGGTGGCCTTTTTCCGTTAAAGTAATTAAGTGGACGCGCCGGTCCTCTTTGACTGATTCCCGGGTGGCATATTGCTTCTTTTCCAGGCGATCAACTGTAACGGTAGTAGTACCTGTAGTTACCCCCAGATATTGAGCAAGACTTTTCATATTCATTTGTCCATATTTGCCCAGTACTTCAATGGCATGAGCCTCGGAAACGGCCAGATCGCTCGTCTTTATTACTGAGTTCTCCCACGAAGAAAAACCATTAAAAAATGTAAATAACTCGTGAGTCAGTTCATCTAGATAATTCATCAGCATCGCTCCTTTGATCTTCTTATAGT
>NZ_DATMXX010000158.1:0-3292 GCF_035561255.1 Sporomusa sp.
CCTTGAAATTACTTCAAAAATTGAAATATGGCACAGATCGGCTAATAAAAGTTAAGCTCCAACAGGGGCTGTGGGCCAAAGACAAATTTGTTGGGTCCTAAAGTGCAAGAACAGTTTAGTTTCAGAATGATTTGTCGTAAAGAACACGGTACAGAGAAAATAGCCATAACTTACGGAAAAGTAAGTTATGGCTATCTTTACATACAAAGGGGATAGGTTGACTCAAGGGGACGGTTCTTTTGAGTCATTAAACAGCGCCTTTTGGGGCGCTGTTTGTATTTTATTGTTAAGTTCTTCCTTATAATTTTCGATGCATTATTTAGTGAGGGATTTATCGTAATGAAATATGATTATTGGAGAGTGAATATAATGCCTATCGATCAAATGGGCTTAAATAACTTATTAGCTAATTTGAACCCTAAGAATAATCTAACTGCGTTAAGAGAATATCGCGATGGGTTGCAAAAAAAACTTGAACAAGAAGCTATTGGCAACAAAGAAATACTTGCTACGCAAGACAACAATAATAACAATACTGATATTAAGCAAGTTATCGTAGAACTGCAAGCGACTGATAAACAGATCCAGCAAACCATCTATGAAGAAGAAACCAGGAAACTTGAGCTAGAGAGAGTGAAAAGAGAAGAGGCTGCGGCAAAAACACTGCGTGATCGGGAAAAGGCTTTAGCCAGGCATGAGCATGTTCTAATGAACGCCAGTATAGGTAAACTGCTTTCGGCTGCTGCCAAAGTGTCCCAGTGTAATAGTATAGGCGGGGCGGGAATAGCTCTTTCCTTTAGCCAGTCAGCATCAAAGACAAGTAGCACCGAAAATTCGCCATACAGCTTGACAGGAAAGAGCAATGAGATCGCAAGAGACCTTAAAGAATCTGTTGAGTTTGGGATAGCGGCAGCTGAAGTCGCCCGCAGGCGGAAAGCTAACGAGTTGAAGGCTAACATCGAAGAAGCTGCTTGTAAAAAGGCAAAAAAAGAAAAAGCTAACAAACGAAACATAAATATAACTATATAAAGAAGCAGTGACTCTGGTACATAAAAGCCGTGAGGTCTTGCTGTGAATCCAGTCTGTGCCAGCATTGGCCGGGTAAAAGGTATGAACTCGCCAAACACGGCGCGCCGGGCGAGACAGGGGGACAGGACCCTGCCCCAGTTATTCATTGCTTCTGTGTCAGATTAAATGCGATCAAAGGGGATAGGTGACTCAAGAGAACCGTCCCCCTGAGTCATTATGATGTTAAGGTAAACATACTAATTTCTGGTGGACAGCCCAGACGCAGGGGAAACCAGTGGCCTGCTCCGCTGCTGACATAACCGTACACACCATTTTCCTGATAAAGGCCGCGCATATAAACATGGGTATTAAATAGTGATTTACCCCCGATAATTAGCTGACCACCATGGGTGTGACCGGCCAGTGTCAGGGGGATTTGAGCAGCAAAACCGTCAATCAGAAAATCAGGATGATGGGCCAGTAAAATTTTAAAGGCATTGGTGGGGGTGTTCTGGTTAGCTGCAGCAAAACACTGCAACCGGCGGTTGACGCTGATGTCGAGAGCCGAACGGGCAACATCTGAACCAGGATAGTCTACCCCTAACAGATAGAGCGGTTGCGAACCGGCCACAATTAACCGGTTATCATTTTCCAGCAACACTGCCTTACTTTTTGCTATTTCTGCACGAAACCGTTCAGCATCACGAATGTATTCATGATTACCGATACAGAAATAAATCCCAAGGGGAATAGACGGCTGGAGCTGATCCAACCGCTCCAAAGCTGGTTTTAGCAAGCGCAAATCATCAGCGAAGTCCCCAGTTATGGCCAGCACATCAGGCTTTTGCTCTTTGACCAGCTGGAGCGCAGTATTTAGGCGGTCCAAACTGAAATATGGCCCCAAATGGGTATCGCTTATTTGGCCAATTTTAAAACCTTGCAGATGATCCGGCAAGTTGGGAAAAGTCAGCCGGTATTGCTGCACAACCATTTCAGCTTGAGCCTCGTATATCCCTTTTGCTCCCGTGCCTACAGAAATTATCGGTAAGACAGTGGCCATGCCTGTTAAAAAGCTCCGCCTTGTCATAACCGATTGGTTTGACTGCGGGGTCGCAGGGCGGGCCTTGCGAAGGCCTAGAAGCCACTCTGTCACATAACAGAACAGTTGCAGCAAGATGAGTACAAACTGTCCAACTAACCAGGCTAATGCCATATAGAGCAGCCAATAATATACTTCATCGTCCGGATTCATTGGCGACAAATTTCGCCCCCGGGTATACATCATCACAACGACGGCTGATGCTGTGATAACCAGATAGGTATAGCGAACAACCGGTTTTCGGTAAACGGCAAACCGACGTTCCAACAGCAGGTAATTGAGCCAACCAATTAGTCCGGCTATCACCAGCAAGATGAACATCATAATAAAAAAACTCATAAATCTCCTCCAATTGTGTGATGGCAGGGACCTTAAACTGAGGTTCCCTTTAGATATATCTCCGCAAGGTTTTTGAAATCAGATCATCAAAAAAAGAATGGTCACTATTATAGCTTAGCAAAATAAAAGATACGGTACAATAGGGTTAGTTTCGGTTATATTGATAAGAACAGAAGTCAAGTGGCAATTGACGCGGTAGGGAGAGAATAAGAACTGCCGCCTTAATGGGAAAAGCGGCAATGAGACGCCCCTAGCACCCTTTACGGAGTTGACTTGACTTTTAAATATAACCAGATTATACTTAGCTTTAATTTACGTATACAAACTAATTTGAACTAATAAGAGTAACGGAGGGAAACATGCTCCCAATTTTTGATAGTATCTGTATCCTGCTTGCTAAAGCGGATCAAAAGCATAATCAGTTTGCCAAAGAAATACTTAGCCAAAAAATCGGAATTACACCTGTACAGATGATGGTTCTATATACACTCTATAAAGGAGACGGTATTAGTCTTTCTGAACTAGGAAAGCGGTGTTACTTGGACAGTTCTACACTTACTGGCCTTATTGATCGCATGGAAAGTTCAAAATTAGTATATAGGGCAGATTCACCGGAAGATCGCCGTGCATATCATATCTTTTTGACGGAGAAAGCTATTGCCCTGGAGGATTCAGTGCTGGAGGTCTTAAATATAGTCCGAACTGAAATGCTCAAGGAGTGTACAGAGGAAGAAATAATTGTGTTTGAGAAAGTGCTGCGAAAAATATATCAGACCTTATAAACCGGTATCTGCCAACAATAATTTTTCAAAATGGTATTGAAAATATTTCGAGGATGTATTATTC
>NZ_DATMXX010000159.1:0-3402 GCF_035561255.1 Sporomusa sp.
ATGCTTACTATATTAAATAATATTTTTAAACACTTACTAAGGCACAAGGCTGCCCTTATTTTTACCAGCGTATTACTTGCCTATTTAGCGCCATTTGTTATTTTCCGGCAAAATGCTCACTTTACGATTAATGACAATCTGGACTGGATTACCGCCTGGACAGTTCTGGTCAATAGTGGTAAAACATTTGATCTGACCGGAACAGTCAGTCAAATGCTTGGTGAAGTACCGCGAAGCTGTCTGCCAAGTGGTTTTAACATCATTACCTGGCTGTACCTTATCTTGCCGCCGTTCCGCGCTTATCTTGTCAATCTGCTCCTTGTACATAGCACCGCATTTATTGGCATGTATCTTTTACTCAGGCACTATTGCCTTGCCGACCAGCGGCAGGCCTGGTTAGCGTGGGCGGGCGCGGCCTCGTTTGCTACCATCCCCTTTTATACAGTTTACGGACTGTCAATCGCCGGACAGCCCTTACTATTCTATGCAATGTGTAATCTATTTCATGATAAAAAATTGACAGGTTCTGTCATTATTATTATTATGTTCGCCCTGTATTCGTCACTTCCTCTTGTAGGTGTATTTATTCTGGCAACACTCAGCCTGGCTGCTTTGTATGATTACTGGCAGAATCGGCAAAATCGCCCAAAATTCTGGGGAGGCATCGCCCTCTTGGCTGCTTCGTATTGCGTAACCGAAATATGGCTTATCTATAATGCCTTCTTCAGTGCCGGATTTGTTTCAAGCCGGGAGGAAATTAACCGGATTATCCTGGGGCAAGCCCGGGATTGGGCTGGTGTTCAGGCTCTCATTATAGAGAACTTTACTAACGGACAATACCATGCTGTCAGTCTGCACAAATACATTTTGTTTATCGCAGTACCACTGGCGTTACTTTTTGGCTGGCGGCAAAAACGCGAATGCAAGTTCATATTGGTGTTACTGGCATTCGCACTGAGCTTATCGATTTTCTACGGCTTGCGTTACTCAGAGTTTTTTATGTCAGCAGTCGCTGGCATTAGCTTTTTTAACGCTTTTCAAGTCCAGCGTTTTCACTGGCTGCATCCGCTTATTTGGTATACTATTTTTGCTCTAAGTCTGTCCGTTATCGCTAATATCCGCTATATTGGCCGACTGCTGGCAACATTGTTAATCGTGCTGCAGCTTGTATATTTATTTGGCAATAATAGCGAATATGATCTGGCCATACAAAAGCAAACAGGCGCCTCGGTTATGGAGAACGCCTGGCTGTATGAAAACATAAGTTATGGCGAATTTTTTTCCGACAGTTTACTTAAAAAAGTAGATAACTATATCGGCCGGCCCAAACAAGAATACCGGATTGCCAGCATTGGCCTTTATCCGGCCATTACCCAATATAATGGCTTCTATACACTTGATGGGCGACTCAATATTTATCCGCTTGAATATAAACATGCTTTCCGTCAGATCATGGCTAAAGAGCTGGCCAAGAACCCATTCTGGCAAAGGTATTTCGATGATTGGGGCATCACCTGCTACATCTTTCCTGCCGAGCTTGAGTATTACCAGGTAAGAAAGTCATATCAGTTAAAACTAAATCATCTGGATCTTGACGTAGGCGCCTTCAAAAAATTGGGCGGCCAATATATCTTATCGGCCGCCGAAATAACAAACTATGAAGAAAATAACCTTGAATTTTTACAACGGTTTACCGAAGCCTGGTCACCGTGGGAAATTTACCTTTACCGAGCCCGCTAACCATGGAATGGCAGGTGTATCAAAGCTGAACCGGCAAAAATAATAATCGCTGCAACTGTACCAATAATCGCCAGTAACGGGGCCATCAGCACAAGCACTGCTTTTACACCTGACAAGCCATACGCGCCTTGCAGGGCGGCAACATTTAAAGACAATGTCCAAAGTACGACAAGGATGCCAATAATCCCGAAACAGATTTCCTGGACACCTGCGGGTAATAACGAGGCAATTACCCACAGCGGCATAACCACAACCCGGGGCAGGTGAGAGAACCCCAATGCGGAGAACAGGCCAACAGGCGTTCCACGACCGCCGGCCAGCTCGGCAATAAACGCAAGAATCGCGGCACTCAGCACCCAAAAAACTAAACTGCCAATCACATGAAAGATAAAGAGGAGACCCGGGACCGGAACCCCTGTCGCGCCCTTGATTCCGGCATATATTGCCCACACCGGCACAAGCATGCAAATGGTAAACATAGCGACCGCTTGCCCGGTCAATTTTTTTTCGGCAATATACTGCATTGCAGCCTTAGGTTTAAATAATACATCATAGATTATCTCAATAAAACTACCCATAAACTCGCCCCCTCCCCTTAATTGCTCTGGGGCATGGCCGATGGACTGGCCGAGAGCATTTCTTTTAGGCGTTGAAGTATAAGCTGATCTGAATTAACACTGTTTTGAGCGCCTAACAATGCTTCGATGGCACTGACTTTCCCATATTCGACAATTTCGGGCTTGCCTTGAATGCCCACCAGCGCGGCAGCACCGTCAATTGCATCATACATATTGCCCAGTTCATCAACAAGCCCCACTTCCTTAGCCTGACGCCCGGTATAAATGCGCCCGTCAGCCAGTTGGCGCACTTTGGCTGGATCTAGGTGCCGTCCTTCTGCAATTACATCAATAAATTGATTGTACATATCGTCCACCATATCTTGAATAATGGCACGTTCTTCCGGCGTCAGCTGCCGGTCTGGTGATAAGATATCTTTATGCGGGCCGCTTTTGATTTTTTCCTGCCTCACACCAATTTTTTTATATAACTCTTCCCAGTTAGAGTAGGGCATATATACACCAAGACTGCCTGTTATCGTGGAAGGGTTGGCATATATCTTATCCGTGCAGGCTGCCAGCCAGTAGCCGCCTGAGGCGGCCATGTCCGCCATTGAGGTAATCACCGGTTTGCCTGCTGCCCGGAGTTTCTTAAGCTCCTCCCCGACCTCCTGAGAGGCTGGAACAGTACCGCCAGGGCTATTAATCCTGAGTACGACTGCCTTAACAGACTCATCATCCCGGGCAGCATGCAGTTGGCGAATCAAATGGTCTGTGCCGCCGCCCTCGCTAAATAATCCGACTTGACCGCGACCACCGATTATCATCCCCTCTACATAGATGATAGCCAGTTTATCGCCGCCACCCATTTTCTTTTGTTTGAACCCGGGAGTGATAAAGAGTGCAGCGATCATTGATATACCAATAAGTAATGCCAGGAAAAGAACCACCGATCTTTTAAACACAAGCTTACCTCCTTAGTGCTGATTGTTTTTAGTGAAAATATTGGAGTATACTTCTTAATCGATTTATATATATACAACGCGTTAAGTTTTGCAGGCGGGTGGTGTGTTGGCAAAAGCGGAATATATAGTTTATTATTTGC
>NZ_DATMXX010000160.1:0-9453 GCF_035561255.1 Sporomusa sp.
TTATTACCCTGCCCCAAGCCAAACAATGCAATAACAAATGCCCTATAGTTCATTTGTTTGAACTATAGGGCCCCAAAACCAGCAACCGCAATTCCTCAGCTGCCCCTAAAGAGCTTATTCTAATTCTTTACACATATTCTAAGACTAGCACACCTGGCGTCAGACCTACGGATGCCTTGTCAAATTCGACTTCTTGCTTACCAAATCGCTCCCCTCCCATTTTTTCCAGGAAGTTTTCGACTCCTTCGATCGGGAATTGAATAGCCTTGGTTTTAAAGTGCATAGGTATAATAACCGATGGCTGCAACATTTTAGCAACTTCTATCGCCTGGTCAGGTCCAATGGTATAAAATCCACCTACCGGAATCAGTAGAATGTCAACATGACCGATCTCGTTCACCTGTTCCAGAGTCAATCCATGACCTAAATCGCCGCAATGGCAGATATGTATTCCATCAACAACAAACTTATAAATTATATTTTTCCCGCGCTGAGTACCGTGCTTATCATCATGAAAGACGGAAATCCCGGTAATTTCAATCCCCTTATGAGAAAAATGCCCGGTCTCATTTGCGTGAAAAAAATCTCCCTGAACCGCTTGAATATAGTTATGGTCAAAATGATCATGGCTTGTAGAAACAATATCGGCAATTACCCGCGGCACGTCATATCCTACCGAACTGTCAAAGGGATCTGTCAATACTTTAACACCATTATGCGAGGTAAGTAAAAAACAGGAATGTCCTAACCACTTAATCTTCATTTTATTCTCCCTTCATTCCTTATTTTCGTTATCCCAGATTCCTCAATATATTCCATGCACAGTTAGCTGTTCACAGCTATACATGTCAAATTGTGCAACAAAGCCCCTCTAAAGTCTAATTCTTTTTTTAAGCTTCTCTGTTCTTTTCGGTAAAAGCACTATTTGCCCGTTTACTGAACAAATAGTGCTTTTTCTTTGATGTTCATATCACCTATCAAAGAATGGACTTTTACCGGTTACGCTAAGCGGAATTGCATAAGCAATTTTAACTTCTTTTCCCAAGAGGCCGATATCGATGGCTGCTTTACCTGCGCTGAACATTACTCGATTATCAGCATGGTACAAAGCAGCAGAATTCACTGCAGAACCCACAGCGATTCCAAGATCACCAGTGCTAATAGCACATATCCCAGTACCTTGGGCACATTCTGCGCAATCAGCATAACCACAGTAGCCGCAGGGTTTGACTCCTATCGGTTTTACTTTCTGCCCCAATAACACCACCACTGGAGCCTTATCAATACAGTTGGCGTCCCGTTCGAAAAATTGCATGCCAGATTCCTGGGCAATACGCCGCATTTCAGCGGAAAGTTGTTCTTTTTCCTGTCCATTTACAATTAGGGTCACAAGGTTGTCCACGCCTTTCGCTTTAGGAGCTGTTCTTGCCGCCACACACATCATGTCGGCGATCTGCGCTACTGCACGTTCCTCGACTTCCTGACTACTCATAATCATTGGCAAATTTCCCCCGTTTCTTAATTAAATGTATTTACCACATCATAACCTGGCCCGCTAGTTCCTCATAATTTTATTTTTTCTGATTAAAAAGCTTCTTTAACCATAATATGAAATGATGCTATGTTCTGGCAAGTACGCACTTAAATGTGGTATAGTATCCATTTGTATACCATCAATATTATCCTTGTTTGTGTTGCTTATTATTGCCAATTACATGGCGGAGCCAACCGAAACCTCTCAACTCAAAAAAACCGCGAAATTCGCGGTTTTTTAAGGTTGATTTTGGTAAGGACGAAATCATGACTGTTACCCGGCCAAGCCAAGCGAAACAAAGACAAAGTATGCCAGGGTTCCTGTAAGAATGACCGAAATAGTACCCAGCCTGCCAAACCGCAAGGCTACGAAAACTGCCGCCGCAACATAAAAAGAAAATAAGTCTATCAAGGCGTGCTGAGCCAAACCAATAACCATAACAGTCATCATCCCGATAAAGGAGGCCGCTATTCCTTTGAGAGCAGCCTGCACCCACAGATTGTTGCGAATTCTTTGGTGGATTTCTGCAGTACTTATAACTAAAAAAAGCGACGAAAAGAATATTCCTAGTGTTGCCGCAATAGCTCCGCTGACAGCAGCAACTTTATAGCCAATAAATGTGGCTATGATCAAGACCGGTCCTGGTGTAATCTGACTAAGAGCAATGCCGACAGCAAATTCATCAAGGGTCAGCCACCCGTAATTGGAAACCACCTCCTGTTGTATAAAAGGGATCATAGATAAGCCGCCCCCAAATAAAACAGCCCCCATACGCAAGAAAACCCACCACAATTTCAAAAGTACAGGTTGAATAGGCGCAATGAATAAAACTACGGCAATAATTGCAGCCAAAATAACCGGCGGCCATACCTGAATGCCTGAATTGCCTGCTTTGCTTTTGTCCACATGGTTAGACTCAGTCAATAAGTCAGTTTGACACTGAAATGAACAATAGTAAGCTAGTATACCGCCAGTAGCGGCTGCCAGCAGTACGACAAAAGGGTTTTTTAAGAAAATTATTAATCCTGCTGCAGCCAGCGCAATAAAACCAGCTTCCACATCATGAACAGTGAAACGCCCTATTTCAAGAACAGCATGAGCAATAACCCCGACGATGACAACGGCAATGCCTTTAAACAAGATGCCCACTACTTCCACAGACTGATAGAAAAAAAATATGTGCGACAAAGTCAACATGGCGGCAAATGGCATAAGTAACAGTGCGAAAAACGCCGTTAATGCACCAGCAAACCCTCGCAACCTATATCCAATATATACGGTAAGATTGACAAAAGTTGCGCCAGGCAAAAGCTGTGTTAGCGCTAGTCCAACAGCAAATTCTTCTTCTTTGATCCATTGCTTTTGCTGCACCAATCGTTTCCTCGTTTCGGCAGCAAGCGTTGGACCAAAACCGATTGACCCGATGATTATATAGCTGAGAAACAGCTGCCACAACGGAATAACCCCACCGGCTGACATTACCGAAGATCTTTGTTTTGCTGGATTCAAAACTTCACCGCCCACTATTGAGAAAAACAGGAAGTCAACTGCCGGAATCGGAATATACCTGTGACAATTCCGGCAGTGTGACTTCTAACGAATTAGGACACTTTACCACTTGTTAATCGCACAGCCTGTTGAAAAGATAAAACTGCACCTGTGCTTGCGGAGAAATCTGTTGTAAGAGGCAGTTCCTACTTAGATTCTATGCCAGCAGCCGTTTGGAAAGTCGGACGGCCTCGGCAGCATTCACAGCATAGCCATCAGCCCCGATTTTATCGGCAAAGCTCTGCGAAATCGGTCCACCACCAATAATTACCTTATAACTGGCCTTGATGCCCTGAGCCTGCAGAATGCGCACAACCTCGGCCATACCATCCATCGTGGTGGTCATTAAAGTGGCTACGGCTATAATATCAGCCTGAACCTCCTTAGCTTTCTCCACAAAAGTTAAGGGGGCAATGTCTCTCCCCAAATCGATAACATCAAACCCCGAGGTTTCCAGCATAATCTTCACCAGGTTCTTACCAATATCATGGGTGTCACCTTCCACAACCCCGATGACTACTTTTTGTTTTTCCCCTTGTTCTGCGGTTTTGATATGCCCTTTTAATACATCAAGCCCGGCATACATGGCATCAGAGCAGAGCAGCAATTCGGGAATAAAATACTCTTCTTCCTCGAATAATTTCCCGGCCCGGTCCATGCCATCTGACAGTCCCTTCTCAACAGCCTCATAGGCATCAATTTTTGCTGCTACAATTTCCTGCGCCAGACTGATAGCTTGCTCTTCATCCATATCCACAACAGCGTCTGAAAGTTTTTCGAATAATTCTTCCTTATTTACCGACATGTTAAGCCTCCCATAAATTTATTCATTTGACACTAATTCCGAATTGTTCTTCCTGAACTGAGACATCATCAACAAATTCCCGCCCGGCACTTAGAAATGCCTGCACATTGCCCAGCGGCACACTGGGAGGAATATCGCACCCCGGCATAAGAATATAGTTTGCAGCCTGACCAGCCTGCCGGATGCACTGCCTGGCAGCCTGGGTTATCTCATCAGTTGCTGCATCTTTAAGTAACACCGGGTTTACGTTACCAGCCACTGCCACCCTACCATTTAACACCTGCTGGGCTAAACCTAAATCCACTTTATAATCCAGAGATAACAGATCAATATGCATAGCGGGCACAAGATACAAACGATCTTTGATATTACCGCATATATGAAGGGTTGAAAAAGCACCCCGTTGCCTTAATTGTTGGGCAACCTGCCCAATATACGGGGCAACAAATTCTTCAAAGTGCCTGAGAGAAACCAGATCGCCGGAGGCAGTAGGCTCAGCGACAGAGATGATGTCAGCCCCTTCATCAATCGCCGGCAGCAGGTAGGCAAGACAAATCTCCGTCATAACCGCCATTAGCGCATGTATTGCCTGTTTATCTTTATACATACCCCGCATCAGCTTCTCAACGCCATAAAACTGTCCGGCTAGCGTAAAGGGGCCCCAACTGGAAGTCCCGACCAATACACTGCTACCTGTTTGCAGTTGCACCTGCGTTATGATCGCGCGGATAGCCCGAATCCATTCGTGTTTGTCGATTTGTCCCAGGTCAAACAAATCAACCTCACTTACTTTGGCAAGAGCCGGTTGCAATACATCAATATTGCCTTGTGGACGGAATTTAATCTCGCCCCCAAAGATATGCACAAGCAAATTATGATACCCTGAACCCGGCCAAACAATATCAGACTGAATCAATTGGTTAATCTCTACAATAACGGGAGCACCCAATTCCGGCTTTTCCAAAACCTCAAGCAGTGTTAACCCCTTCTGCCTGAAGGCCCAGGTTCCGCCGGACAGCAGCGCAGCCGGAACCTGGGAACCCTCAGATGGAATAGTGTTTTTAGCATGCAAAACCTGGAGAATCCTGTCCTTGGGCAACATATTGCCATCCCCCCTCAAATCATTACCTGCCGGCAATGATTACACTAATTAAATCTTCGATAAGTGTTAAGGCGCCACAGTAGCCAGTATACCCCCTGTCAATAACAGCCCGGTTTGCTACCGGAAAGCTTACGCTCAGATGCCCGGCCCCCAGTGCCTTAGCCAGCTCGCGGTCAAGCGAACTGCCAATAACAAAAGCCGGACTGAGGGGATTGGCATATTTACCGGCCTGAATCTGACTCTTGAACCAATGTTCCTGTACCACCCCAGCAATGACACTGCCATCAGTGTGAAAAATTAACTCAGGGTATATACTGCTCGCCAGGTTGGTTAAGAACCCGGTTATAACTTTTTTTTGCTCTTCATCCAAAATATCGGTAACCCCCACAACCTCCGGCAGCCAGCCCAAATCATCGGCCAAAAACCGGGTGATGCCCACTGCATAGTTCGTGTCGCCGATAATAACAGCATACCGCTGCAAATCTATATCGTTAAAACAGTCAATAAGCGGTTCCAGCAGGTTGTAATAGCGTTTGGTCTCCGCTTGAATCAGGTTATCGACCAATGCTTGGTCCAGATTAAGTGCTGCCCCTACCGTACTCAAAAATGTACTGGTAGCAGACGGACCTACCGGCAGCGTGGTTGAAACAAAGGGGGTGCCGTGGATTTCCTGAGCGAGTTGAGCCGCACCTATCCCAAAGACGTCAGATATGACAATATTTAAAGCCGCGCCGCCAGCATTCCTGATGCCGGTGATACTGTCATCAACTGTAAAAAAGCTATTTACTGTCAGGCCCAGCTTTTCGAGCAAACGGCGTATGCCGGTTAAATTGCCACGCCAGAAGACATCCATAAAAGGGGTAATCCCCCACAAATTAACTAACCCAGGCTGTTTATCCGGTGTTTTGTCCACAAAGTTTTTAAATAGGCTTTGCAGTACTAAGTCATAACCCTGATAAGAGTTACCGCGGAATCCGCCTGTTTCAGCAAAGAGGATCGGGATACCCTGCGCCTGCAACGGCCTTACTACTGAACCGACATCATCACCAATGACCTCGGTAACGCAGCTGGTCAGAACAACATAGATATCACCCTGCATGACCTCCAGGGTATTACGGACTTCTTCCTCCAGCCGTTCGGCGCCGCCAAAGACAACCTCCCTTTCCTGGATATTGGAACCAGGCATGCTCAGCCCGCCGCAATAGCCGCCAACCTGCAGGCCGCATCCCCCGGCCTGCGTCCAGGTAAAATTACCGGCACAGCCTGGTGGTGCATGTAGAATGGGCACGGCCTGAGGCAAAGCGCTCACAGTAGCAATAGCTCCCCCCAGGGCACAGGTATAGCGGGGTCTTTCAACAAAGTTGTAGTTGCTCATTCAAGGTCACCGCCTGCAGTTTCAATATACTTAAACGGGTCTTGCCGATACCATGATTCCTGGTACGGCAGCTTGACATATTTACTAATATTGCCATTAAAGCGAGGATTTTTTAACTGACGATACAAACGCCGGGCCAGCTCATACGCCCCGCGGTAGCCCACATAATGCAAGCCTGTATTGTAGATGACATGGGTAGCAATACCCATTTTAGCTGCCGTACTATTACCATTCATATGACCCAAAAAAACATCAGGCTGTATTTTGCGTAACAGATTAGCTTCTTCAAACGGCTGGCAATTTGCGATGTTGAGTGGATAATCTGTTCCGGTTATCCGTAACAGCTTTTCGTATTCAATATCGGCAAATTCATCATGGTGAAAAGCCCGGACGCCAACTACCTCAAAGCCCAGCTCGGCCAGCAGGATAGCTGTTGAGAGAGCCCGGAATTCTCCGGCACTAACGAACGCCTTCTTACCTTTAAACATTGGTTTGAGCGGCGCAAGCGCCGCCGCAAGCTCGGCCTCTTCCTGCTTTATGATCGCTTTGGCCTTTGCGCCAAGCCCGAAAAATTCAGCGACATCCTGCAGCCATTTGCCGGTATTTTCAATACCTATCGGCATATGCCTGATAATAAACGGCACCTGGTATTTTTCCTGTAGATGGTTTAGCATATAATCATCATGCGTCGGACAGGTACTAATTGATAAGTCCGCCGTTGCCATACGCTGCATGGCACCCGGATCGGAAAAAACCGGAAAGATATTAACTGCCAGTTCCAGTTCTTTTAACAAACGTTCAAGTTCAACCTCATCGACTCGCCCCATAGACGACATATTCATTAAGTTCACAGTTTTTCCAGGCTTCTTACCGGCTATAAAGCCGGCCTCAGGCAACAACGTACGGCCAATAGCATGGTAGACTGCATCATAGGCAGTTGCCCAGATTTTCGTCTTAAAGCCTTCACAGTGTACCGGCAAAAGTCTTGCTTCAACCGCAGGCTGGACCTGCTCCACCACGCCGTCCACATCATCGCCGATAATGCCGGGCACACAGCTGGCAACCACAAAAATGACTGACGGCCGGTAACGCCTGTCAGCCGCAATAATCGCCTCAGCCAGTTTAGGCTCACCGCCACTAATTACATCGGCTTCGGTCAAGCCGGTAGACAGCCAGGTACCATCTTTAACCACACCCCAGCGGTGGTTATTACCAGAGCGCACGCCAGCGTTACCGCCATGACAGGATGAACCACAGCCCAGACCGCCGTGCATGAGGACAACACTATTAGGGATACTGTTCATTGTCCCTAATGCCGGCAATAACAGACAGATCGAATTCTGCGTAAACCTGCGTTCACTGTTAGGCAGGCAGCACTGCATCCGGCGGGTCGCAAGGTCGCCAAGTGCTGCCCCATGCGCAATACAGGCTTGTAGCCGGTCTTCCCGCCGCGGCGGCTCCTTTAGCTTGAAATAACTCATTTTTTCTCCTCCTTATATACCCTGAACCATACTGTGAACCGTATTCTTCTGCAAATACTGCCAGATCACAGTCCACATGTACGGCTGGTAATTAGTTACTGGCAACTTTCAACAGCCCGCCTGTCATAAAGCATTGCTGCAAAGTCGGTTGTCCCGCCGGGTATGCCACACGCATCAGCCCGGCACTGCTGGCAATGGTTAATTACCGGTAAATAAGCCCCGGCAATCCTGCGGGCAGCCTTGAGCTCCCGGCAGTCCGGCGGGCGGTGATTGCGGAATTCGTGTTCAGGAATAAGCGGAATAATATTAATAAACGCCGCCCCGGCATGCGCTGCTGTTTTGGCAATTTCGCCGATATGCTGGTCGTTAATGCCGGGGATGAGAACAGTGTTAACCTTTACTATCACCCCTAGGCTTACCGCCTTATCAATGCCTGCCAGTTGCGCCAGAATAAGCCAGCGTGCTGCCATCTCGCCGGTTATATACTGACCGTTATGCATAATATGAGAGCAAATCCTGGCCAAGGTTTTAACCTCTACGGCATTTATCGTCACGGTAATTGTTCTTACACCAGCCTTTACCAGGCCATCAATTTTTTCTTTTAGCAATAAACCGTTAGTACTCAGGCACTTAATCAGGTTAGGATAACGTGCATGAACCAACCGGAAGGTCTCTAATGCGTAATCACCGGCCAAGGTATCACCAGGCCCGGCAATGCCGACAACGGTTAGCTCAGGGCATAATGCCACTGCCCTATCCAAAACCCCTACTGCGTCTTCAGGTGCTAATAAAGCCCTGCTAACACCAGGCCGATTCTCGTCTTTATTAAAGCCCCGTTTACAAAAGCGGCATTGAATATTGCATACCGGGCTGACAGGCAGGTGGATGCGTCCGAATTTTCCATGGGCTTCAGCACTAAAGCAAGGATGTTTTGCGATATCGTGATCCCCCTTGCATTGGCTCATGAGACCACCCCCTAGTAATTACTCTGCTTAGATTACCGCAGCCCAAGCCCGGCAAGTTTGTGCTCTACCGCACACCACGAACGTTTTGCATAAACTAACGGAACTGCTTGAGCTTTGGCATGATTTTTTACTACTTTGGCAATATTGTGATTGACATAATCTGTAAATACCAAGACAAAATCCACTGACTTAGGTATTGATACCCTTTTTATTTCCCCGGGATTTCTCCCGGTTATGTGGGCGATTTCAGTTACCCCCATCTCACGCATTTTCTTTTCGATTTTCCCTAAATAATCAGCGCCTATGACCATGGCCGTCATAACCTCATCCCCCTTACATTCATTTAATTAAAAAGAGGCAACCGGACATTCTATCTTACACAGAATGTTGGTTACCTCTGGTTACTCCCAGTCAGTAATTAATGTGACTGCCTTATAAATTTTGGCGTAAAATCATGATTTCTCATAGATTGTATTTGCGTTAAATACAAGCATGGCCAAAAATCAAAAGAGGCAATCGAGACTAATTATAGCCAACGATCACCTCCGGTATTCCGGTCAGCAAAAATACGATTTCTTGATTAGGCTCATGTTAGCACAGAGTTCGAACAGGTGTCAACCCCCCAAAGGGCATTATCTATAAT
>NZ_DATMXX010000161.1:0-38703 GCF_035561255.1 Sporomusa sp.
CCCGGAACAGGCAAAATACGCCCAGTATAAATATAAACAGCTTAAAATCCTGCTGCAATTCGGCGCAGAAATCTTCCCAACTAACTAGTTTGATCACTGTTGCAACCTCTCCTGCCCTCAAACCCAAATTATGCTATGTAGAAACTTGATCCATATATATTCAGGACTTCGGTAGGTTTCTACTTTTTTTGCTAAAATCCTGCTTTATACAACAAATATTGCCTATAACCCCTATCCAGCCAGAGTTAACCTTTACAATAACTGCCACGCTTCTTGGTGTACACATCATCTCGAAGCTGTTTCCCCAAGAAAGTGATACCGCTCTATCTGTGCAATAAGAAAAACCGCTAACGCAGTCTTTTGGCTTTGCACATATCAAATAATCCTGGAATACAAGGGAATGGTTTTACTTTTGGCATTGCCCCAAAATCAGATGCAACTCGCGCTGTAGCATCACCATAAACGAAAACAATGTCGTATAATTAAAGTGTGGCATAAGGTCGATACTTTTTGAGCTAAGAACTCGACCCCAAAATTGATATGACTTCCTGCTTGAACCACATATTGTCCAGCTCATTCGGGCGAAAGGACGTGTAGTAAAATAATAACTTACAGGAAGTCGCGCCATATTTTATCTACAAGGGGATGATATTGTGGACATAACTTATGAGCGTTGTTGTGGGATTGATGTACACAAAAAGATGATAGTTGCCTGTCTAATCTGTGGTGGAAAGCAGGAACTTCGTCAGTTTGGTACAACGACAAAAGAACTGCGGGATTTATCAGCCTGGCTAGTCGAGGCTAGATGTCAAATGATTGCCATGGAAAGTACCGCTTCCTACTGGAAGCCATTGTACAACATCTTTGAACTGTCCGGCTTGGATGCCATGGTAGTCAACGCCCAGCACATGAAATCTTTGCCTGGTCGTAAGACCGACGTCAAAGATGCAGAATGGATTGCGGATCTTCTCCGACATGGGTTACTAAAAGCAAGCTATATTCCAGACCGTGAACAACGGGAACTGCGGGAAATCTCTCGCTACCGCAAGAGCTTGATTGATGAGAGAAGCCGTGAGCTGAACCGATTGCAGAAAATGCTAGAGGGGGCTAATGTGAAACTATCTAGCGTAGTAAGTGCTATCAACGGCAAGAGTTCCCGGCGACTTTTGGAAAGCATTGTCCAAGACAAAAAGCTGGATGAAGACGAAATTCTAAGGCTACTTCATCCCAGCATGCACGGTAAACTCAATGAAATCATGGCTTCTGTTGACGGAGTTATCTCACCTTTGCAACGCAGATTGCTGCGCAATGTCCTGGATCATATTGATGATATGACAAAGCGTATCGAAGATATGGACAAACTCATCAAAGACTACCTAGGCAAATATGAAGCTGCCATCACAGCCATAGATGAACTTCCGGGTGTTGGGAGAATCAGTGCAGAAACCATCTTAGCAGAAATCGGGCTTAATATGAATCGGTTTCCCACAGATGGCCATATTAGCTCTTGGGCCGGTGTGGCTCCAGGTAACCATGAGAGTGCAGGAAAACGAAAGAGTGGAAAAACCACTCATGGAAACAAAACATTAAAAGCCATCTTAATTCAATGTGCTAAGGCTGCGCAAAAAGTGAAGGGAAGCTTCTTTTCAGCCCAATATCAACGGATTGCAGCACGAAGAGGAAGCAGCAGAGCCGCCGTAGCTGTCGCCCATTCCATACTGATAGCGATCTACCACATACTAAAAACAGACGTTCCTTATCGAGAGTTAGGTTCCGAGTATTACAATCGATTTAACCGGGAGAAGAAAATACAATCCTATTTGAAGAAATTAGCGGCTTTGGGTTGGGAGCTCCCCACCACAGCTACGGCCTAATTGCCTACATACCATAAATTTTTGGGCCCTAGACTATAAGGCTTGTATTTGTGCGCCCTTTTTTTCTGGCACATAGGAGATGTTTTCATAGTAAAGTAACAAAAAGTCTAGGCCCGAAGCCTCCAAAAGCTGAAAAGCCGGACAGTATTCCTAAATCCGTAAACTCGCTACGCTCAAACAGTACGGATTCTTAACGGATTACTGTCCGGCTTTTCTCCTGCGGAACGCTTTTTCCGGCAAAGGCCGGGGGGTTACCGGGGTTGCTGGGGCACCATCTCCTTGCTCAAGCCGGATATTTACCTTGGCTTCCCTTGCTTTGTAGACTTTCAGCATCTCAAAACTTGATATTTAAAAAATCGAAGGATATTCCGGCCTTTATCACGAATAGAAGGTGACATAACAATCCTGGAGGTTCATAAGTAATGTTTCTGATTGCTGCCGCTGTTGCCGTTTTAACTTTGCTGCCTCTGCCCGCTCTATGTGAAGAGACTAGCGCAACAGGCCTTGTTAATACCTATGTTCAGTATACGCTGGATACGGGGGTTAACAGCACCCATTCAAAACTTCGGCTAAGTTTTGCTGACGATTACTCTGATTTTGCTTTTAGCTATTGCCGCAAGTTTAACTATCCTGTCACACCACAATTGCTGGCTTATTCAGATGTCACCTTTGCAGGCAACCGCCGTGACGCTTTTTTAGCCCAGGCCAATGTCGGATTGGAATACATCACCCAAAGCCATACCACGTCCTTCTACCGCCGAGTATATGAAAAAGACCTTGATGTTGAGGATAAATATTACTTTTCCTTTGGAGGGAAATTTAATTAGACCGATACATATATATGCCGTATTAAAGAAGTTTGCAGGTCCAGGCGGGAGGTGCATTGGATATACAGAAATGAGCGCCGCTATGGCGCTCGTTTCTGTATATCCAATTATAGCTTTAATTGTTTGCCATATTTTATCCGCCACCAGGAAATGGCGCGGGCTGAATCAACCTCCTGCCTGATTGTGTCCTGATCAGGCGGCACCAGTCCGGTCTTTAACAGATGGGGTTCCGTATACTCGCTGTCGGCCTTCCCCATATAGCCGGGGGTAATCCAGAAACCGTAGTTTATCCCAAATTGGTTGCCTTTGGTCAGGCTGTGGCCTAATGAGTAATACTCAAACCCACCAGGGGCGACAAGCTCCACCAGCGTGGGGGTGACATTGATATGGCTGCCTGCCGCCTGCTCAGGCAATGATTCTTTTGTTATGCCCTTGCCGTAAACGACAAAGGGGATAGCATACCGCTCAAACAGGGGGGGATTAGGTTCGATATTAACCCTGTCGGCATGGTCGCCGACAATGACAAACAAACTGTCAGGGTACTGCTCACGCGCCTCTTTAACAAACTGGGCCAGCATCTTGTCGGCATACCAGAAATGCCCCAGTTTTTTGATCAGTTCCTGATCATTTTTAAGGCTCTCCGGCAACCCGGCAGTGACAATAGCAGGGTCAAAGCCCTCTTTCGCCAGGTCGACGGTGTAGGGTGAATGGTTGGATACAGTGAGAATGACGTGAAAGCCCGGCTTGTCATTCTGCACATGTCCAAGCACAGCTTTATACAGGTAGTAATCGTCACAGCCCCAGACATTACCGCCGTCACTTGCAAAATCGCCCATGCCATAGAAGGATTCAAACCCCTGGGCCAGGGTAAAGTCCCGGACCTTTTCCCAGGAGGCTGGTCCGGCATACCAGAAATCAGCCGTATACCCCAGGCGTTTCATCTGCGGCGCCAGGGCTGTCGCATAGGGTTCCCGGTATGACTCAGGCAGATAATTAAGATACAGATTGGCCTCTGCCAAACCGGTAATTACCCCCATTACACCGGAAATTGTACTCATTCCGTTAGGTAAAAAATTATTCACATAAGCGGCGTCATCCTGGGCGATGATATTCTTCAGGCCGTTAGCAATATTGAGATTACTGTATTGCGGCAGCAGCGGCCAGTTGGCATAGCTTTCACCAATAATCAGGAACACCTGCCTGGGCGGGCTATTGGTCCCGGCCACAACCTTTTTGCGTAAAAAATCATCTAAATTGGCCGACTGTACAGGGCGTTCAGCAAGATAACCGCCATAATCGGCCAACCGCCCCGGGTCCATATCAAGACCGGTAGAGGAACAAACCCGTTCATGCAGGACATAGGCCCGGTAGAGTGCCTGCACATCATCCAGAATCGCTTCATTAAGCAACTGATCTTTGGTTATCCCTGAATTCTCCCAGTCAATGTTATAGGCGTAAGTCATACTGCCCCCAAACCGGACGAAAATGGTCAGTTGATAAATTATGATAAGCAGCACGGCGCGAAGCGCGATATTCTGATACCATTTGGAAAACCGGGGAAAGGCATATGTTTTTGAGGCCAGCCAGCGCTTAAGCAGTTTACACAGAATGAACGCTGTAGCTGCGGCCAGAAAAACCCTGACCGGCAGATTATACTGCTCAGTCACCGTATGGACAATGGCTGTTACATCATCATTAAGGGTATTAAACAACAGTTGATTAAAGGCCATGCGAAACTCCTGATAATAGGGAATCCGCGCCTGGAAAAGAAAGCTGAGCAGGGTAACATATAAAATCCCCAGGTACAACCGGATATGACCGAGCTTTTTCCAGGTAACAACCGGCCTCAGTCCGGTGCAACAGATAAGCGGCAGCAGCACCATCAGACCAGCGCTCTTCAGGCTAATCCTGAAGCCATAATACATGGCGGCGGCAATATCACTCAAGGTTACACTCTCACTTAAAAACGAGTGCATCACTGCTATAAAACCTACCCGGAACAGGCAAAATACGCCCAGTATAAATATAAACAGCTTAAAATCCTGCTGCAATTCGGCGCAGAAATCTTCCCAACTAACTAGTTTGATCACTGTTGCAACCTCTCCTGCCCTCAAACCCAAATTATGCTATATATCCCGCATTAAAGAAGTTTGCAGGCGCAGGCGGGTGGTGCATTGACAACGCTCCACCGCTGGCGCTTGACTTCCGCTTTTGCCAACACACCACCCGCCTGCAATACTTTAACGCGTTGTATATAGCAATTGCAGTGCGGCAGCTATTTTAAACAATATTAGGCTTGACTTTGGCAGCGATGTCAACTATCATGAAAAGTAAGACGCCTTCCTTAGATGCTAGATATGAGAGTGTGGCAGGCAAAGATCAGATGTTATGTAGTAGTTCGGCTGGTTTGCAAAAATGTAATTTAAAGTTGGATAGGTTGCCCATAGATATGAGATATTAGGGGGTAAACTCGTTAATGAGTTTTATCCTCTTTTTATTTTCTAAAAAACGGAGGTATAGTGTAATGATATTATTAGACGGATATGCTTTAACCCTGGATGATGTTGTAAAAGTAGCCAGAGGGTATGAGGAAGCAGGCTTAAGTGAGCAGGGGCGCAATCAGATTATTGCCAGCCGCGCCATTGTCGATAAAATTCTCGAAGATGAGAGCCCGGTATATGGTATTTCCACAGGCTTCGGAAGCTTTAGTCAAATTTTTATTTCGAAAGAGAAAAGAGAGAAATTACAAAAGAACCTGATTCTCAGCCATGCCACCGGCGTAGGTGAACATTTGCCGGAAGATGTTGTGCGGGCGGCTATGCTGCTGCGGGCCAACTCCCTGGCAAAAGGCTATTCCGGGATTAAGCTTTCCACAGTTGAGATGCTGCTGAACCTGTTGAACCGGCGCATATGCCCGGTTATTCCGGCAAAGGGGTCGGTAGGAGCCAGCGGTGATTTAGCGCCTCTTTCCCATATGGTGTTAGTTATGCTGGGCGAAGGCCATGCCTATGTGGACGGCAAGTTAATGAGCGGGGCCCAGGCGCTGGCAGTCAGCGGGCTGGAACCGTTAGCCCTCGGCGGCAAAGAAGGACTGGCTTTAATCAATGGCACGCAGATCATGACTGCTGTCGGTTGTATGGTGTGGCAGGATGCAGTCAACTTAATGAAAAGCGCCGATGTGTCAGCTGCTTTGTGTGTCGAAGCCCTGCGTGGTACCCGTACCGCTTTTGATCCGCGTATTAGTCAGGTTAGAGCGCATATCGGTCAGGTGGCTACCACGGAAAACATGCTGCGGTTGACTGAGAACAGTCCTATTATTGAGTCCCATGTCAATTGTTCCAAAGTCCAGGACGCTTATTCACTGCGTTGTGTGCCGCAAGTGCATGGTGCTTCTAAAGATGCCTTACGGCGTGTGGAAGAAACGCTTACTATTGAGATCAACGCCGCCACCGATAACCCGTTAATTATGCCTGATAGCGGCGAAGCAATATCAGGCGGTAATTTTCATGGCCAGCCAATTGCACTGGTGATGGATTATCTGAAACTGGCCTTAGCAGAACTGGGCAATATCTCCGAGCGGCGCACTAATCGCCTGCTGGACTCACATTTGAGTGAGCTGCCGCCCTTCCTGACAGCCTATCCGGGCGAAGATTCGGGGTTGATGATTACCCAGTATACGGCAGCTTCATTGGTATCTGAGAATAAAGTACTGGTTCACCCGGCAAGTGCTGATTCGATTCCAACCTCAGCTAATCAGGAGGATCATGTCAGTATGGGAACAATAGCGGCCCGGCAGGCAAGGGAAATTCTGGAGAATGTCCGCTATATTCTGGCGATTGAGTGTTTAGCTGCGGCTCAGGGCATCGACTTTTTAGCGCCACTAACCCCGGGTGTGGGTACCGGGGCCGCCCATAAGGCCATCCGTGAGGCTGTGCCACACCTGGATGAAGACCGGATACCGGCACCGGACATCCAAAATATCTATCAGTTAATTGCCGATGGTTCGCTGATTAAGGCGGTAGAGGCGGCTATTGGTCCAATGAAGATCTATTAAGTGTTTTAACATATGGTACAATACTAGGAACAGGAGTTATCCCTGTTCCTAGTATTGTTGACTAAACACATGGTGCTGCAAAATATTGCGGCAATAGCGAAAGACTGCTGTCGTGCGAGAATTTTGTGTTGGAGATTCAGCCCCTGAGTGTTTCAGACAGATGAGAGAAGGGTGGATAAGCGATGTTTAATATTGAGAAAAACGGTAGTCTGGGAAAATTGGCAATTCTATCAATCATGTCTTCCGGTGAGGATGAAATCGCCTTAAAAAAGCAAGGAGAAGAGTTTGGCTACCGGCTGTATAAAGGGAAAGTGGGTTCAATGGATTCGGCCAAAATTTTTGCGGCAGTCGAGACAGCGGCGAAAAAAGAGGGTCTCATTGATCAGCGCTACCGGGAAGAGCATGCCCTCTATCATTCTGTGTTTGAAGCCTATAACGGCATGTGCCGGGGGCAGATCGGGCTTGGCACCGTATTGCGCAGTGCCGGGTTGTTGTTTTGCATTGTGCGGGGCACGAAATTACCGGGGAATAATCATGATGGTGAGTGGATTGCGGTGGCCTTATATGGTAACATGGGGGCGCCGATTAAGGGATATGAACATGAAGTGCTGGGTCTGGGCATTAACCCGATTTAATTAGCAGGTCTTTAATAATATAAGTGAAGCGCCACCTGTCTTTAGCAGACAAGTGGCGCTTTCTCTCTATTGCAAGGGTTCACCCCTGTTCCAGCCAGGCCTTACGCAGCAGGCTGACAGCAATGGGGATATCTTCCAGAGCTATAGCACTGAAGCCCAGGAGAATGTTGCTATCCGGACTGGGATCAGACTCAATCCAGGGGGTGCCTTGCAGATGGATCTGTATGCCTGCTTTAGCGGCTTTGTCTACTAAAGCTTGTGTATAATCCGGCCATTTTATTTGCAGCACCAGATGCAGGCCGGCATTTATTCCGGAAATCGCAATCATATCACCGAAATTCTCCTGCAGTGCCTGGATCATGGTATCATGTTTTTTCTTCAAATGGCGCAGCATTTTTCGCAGATGACTCTCAAAATGCCCTTCGCGCATGAATAATTCCAGTGGTTTTTGAATCAGGAACGGCACTGAACAGACAAGATTGTCTGCTGTCTGCTGCAGCTGCTGTGCTAAATCTTTGGGTAGGACCATATAAGCTACCCGGAGGGAGGGTAACAGCATTTTTGAAAAGCTGCCAATATAGATTACCTTATCGGGGGCTAAGCCCTGCAGCGCCGATATTGGTTTTACATCATAGCGGAGATGACAGCTATAATCATCTTCGATAATAAAAGCATCCTGTTCATAAGCCCACTCCACAAGGCGCAGACGCCGTGTTATCGACATGATACGCCCGGTGGGAAACTGGTGTGATGGTGTTACATATACCGCTTTGGCCATTGAGGTGCGCAGTGCTTTTACACTTAAGCCATGGTGGTTTAACGGGACTGGGCATACTTGAAAGCCCTGGCTCTTGAAGGCGAAGTGGGCTGCCGCAAAGCCTGGGTCTTCGATGGCAATCGTAGTAGTAGACGTCTTTAACAGTTGACCGGCAAGACTCAGGCAGTGTTCTGTTCCTGAGGCAATCAGAATCTGGTCAATACCACATTTGACATCTCGGTAATCACGCAGATATTTAAGGATCTCTTGCCGCAATCCCAGTTCTCCCATAAAAGAGCCATAGTTTAACAGTTGCTCTTTGTGTTTGCGCAGACACTCGTTGGTTAAGCGCTGCCACTGGGAAAATGGAAAGCTCTGGGGGCTAAGTTTACCATATTGAAAGTTGTACTTAATCTTTTCTGTGAGTGGTTTGGCAGGCGGTTCCGGCAGGGGCGATTCCGTAAGTGTTGGTAAAAGGGTATTATGGATTGTTTCGACATAGTACCCGCTGCGAGGCTTGGCAAAGATATAACCCTCAGATAAAAGTTGCTGATAGGCTATATCAACAGTATTTCTGCTGATACCGAGATCTGTACACAGTTTGCGGTTTGAGGGGAGTTTGGTTTGCGAACTGAGTTCGCCATTGAGAATTTTGGACCGCAGCTGCTGATAAAGTTGACGGTACAAGGGGATTTTACTTTTAACATTAAGTAAAAACATCGGGAACCTCCTGCCGGGAACTGCCTCAATCAGTTAATAATCTATTATAAGTATAACATAAAAATAATCATAACAGCTTTGACTATATACAACGCGTTAAAGTTTTGCAGGCGGGTGGTGTGGTGGCAATGCGGAATATATAGTGTGCCTATTCTGTAAATTGTAAACTAAAAAAGCCTGTGATTTTTATACCACAGGCTTTGTTCAGAAAGCGTGAGTGTTACCAAATGTCATGCCCCTGGCAATGCTCCGGTGAGGCCAGCTTAACCAGCTTATTCGCGAGATAGCCCCCGGCGCCGATAACGCTTTCGATGTGCAAAAAGTGTGCAATTGAGGGGTCAAATAAAACAGTGGCATTTGCTGCGATTTCTTCGTCTCCCTCCCAGACTATTACGCAGAGTGGGATCTTGGGGAAGACATTAAAAATAGCAGAAGCATCGCCAAAACTGGCAGGTTGACCACCAAGCGGTTTGGCACATTCCAAAAGGAGTGAGGCCTGCTTGCCGAAGGCTTTAATCAAACCGCCGATGGCTTCTTTGTGGAACGCCGGATAAAAGAGCATCCCGCCATTAGGTATCTCTTTTAGACTGACCCATTTATTGGCGACTTCTTCCCTGGTTTGAAAGAATGTCAGGTAGTGAAGGATTAAGATGGCTGCTCCAATCTTTGGCACAGAGCCGTCTTTTTCTTTTGTAATGGTCTTATTGACACAGTCGACAATAAAATTTTCATTTAGATAGGGTACGATAAATTGCTGCTTATCACTCAGATATTCTACATCCATACTGGCTGCGACCTCTTCAGGCACTTTTGGCTCAAGATCCTGCCAGCCTTTGTCATAGGCAATACGATAATTACTCTCCAGATCAATCCCTCCATAACTCGTGCTCTGTAAACTATGCTTTTATTAAACACCGCGGTTCGGTAGTTGGAAAGGGCCAGTTTTGTTGAAGTTCTATGGGGCCAGATTTGTCTGACACAAGGTGCTGTTATCTATTGGGCGAAAGTCTGATAGAAGGTAAAAGCATTGATTGCAATCATGGGAAATTGTTAGGGAGCTGAAGCAAATGAATCACCTGAGTATAGCACAACATAAACTGCATAAATAACCTGTTACGAGTTATTCTAAGAAAGTAAGCTAAATACTATGCGCCAAGTTATCGCTCTAAGTACATCCACCTTCAAGAGGAAACTTGAAGGTGGATGTACTTGTTAAGCTAAGATGTATCATCTGCACAGGGGTTAATATCCAAACAATTGTAATTATTCACAGGAGATGACAGCTTGAGCAACAAAGATAAACCATCAATCCTGTTTGTATCTTTGAATCGGCATCAAAGACAATATTTCCGCCAGCTAGGCGTTAATCTAAATGGTAGATATGATGTTCACCATATCTATTATGGCTTGTCTGATTTTTCTGGTGCCCTGATAAAACCGGAACTGCCAGAGCCTGTTGCTTTTACTGAGGAAGAATTAGCAGACGTAATTCGCTTTTTACTGGTAAAGGGAAAGTCCTGTAAGTTTACTGGTTTTCGCGGCTGGATGCATTCGCAACCGGTTTTGGAAAGCCGGGCATATTTTGCCACTCTTCATTTTTATGAATACATGTGCCGTGTCAATATTGACCTGGTATGTGTATGGAACGGCATAAACCTTCCCTTGACTTCTGCCGCAAGGTGGCAAGAAAACTTGGCAAGAAGACCATCTTTTTTGAAAATGGCTATCTAAGGGATACAACTACGCTAGATCCCATGGGTGTCAACTATCAAAATAGCTTAGTAAATAAGCCGCGCTCATTTTATGATGCTATTGTTCCACAGGGGCAGCTTCTTGAAGAATTATATAGTGCGGCGGCATCAATCTGAAATATAAAGAGCAAATGGTATCAAAATTTAATAAGAAAGCAAAAGAATAGACAAGCAGAAGAAATTATTCTGCCGGAGAGGTTTATCTTTCTTCCGTTTCAGGTGCAGGACGATACCCAGGTGTTATTGTATTCCCCATATTTTAAATCAATGGAAGAACTAGTGCATTGTGTAGTGAACGCGGTAAGACAGTACAACTCGAACCATGGGGAAGATATTTGGATTGTTGCCAAGAAACATCCTTCGGATTTTGGCCGTGTGGACTATTTTGCTTTACAGGCACAGTATCATGAGGATAATATCTTATTTGTGCGCTTCTATCCAACGCCTGATTTAATTGCGCAGGCACAGGGGGTTATTACCCTGAATTCAACAGTAGGCATTGAGTCCTTAGTACGTCATAAACCTGTGATTACGCTGGGAAACTCATTTTATAACGTAGCTGGCCTGGTCTGCCATGTTACGCAAGCAGATCAGCTGTCAGAGCATATTCAATTTATGAATGCAAAGCCTGACCATCAATTAATTGACAAGTTTTTATATTATTTACGATATTGCTATCTGGCCGAAGGCTTATGGCGCCAACCTAATGAGCAGCATTTTGCAAGTGTTGCTCGAAAGATTGCCAAATTTCTAGTTTCTAGGGTCAGGCTTGACTTATTCAAATCGTTGACTTATTTAAGATGAAAAGTCCAGATAATCCGGAATACACATTAGTATTAATTGAGAAAAGGTGAGTCAAGAACCGTCCCCTGGCTCTTTAGAATTCTGCAAGCATCTATGCAGGATTTTTTATTATGTGGGTTTAAGTACCAAAATCCACGACTAACCACACCGGACTCTCGGTTTGGTTAAAATTGTTTAATTTCGACAGGAATTCAAAAAGAAACTGTGGAAGAGATAATCCGGATGATTTGTCCAAACTTGAAATTATCAATAACTCTCAGTCATCAATACTTTTACGCTTTAAGGGCGACTAATTTATTTGGGAGTGATTTTTTGCAACAATTTTCAAAAGAAGTTTCTAAAAAGATCAGAGAATTATCTAATCGAGCTTATGAGCGGGAGTTACGACAAGAAATGGAGAAGTTGGCAGAACAATTCATATTATGGCAGAATAATCAAATCGACATCTGGGATTTGGAGGAAACAGTCCATAAGTTTCATAATGGTCCGGCAAAGGAACTTTATCAGCGGTATACTATGTTATCACCGGTAGAGGTCTTGCCGTATGCATTGTTTAAGAACCTTATTGCGTATGAAGAGTTGCCTGATGCCGTTGCTGATGAAATGAAAATGATAGCAAGCAATTTATACGAACATAATAGAGTCGAACAGGAGTATTATGATGAAACTGAATGATTTTGAACAATCCATTATACGTCTGCTATAATTGAATATTGGCGTATGTCCAACAAAATCCGCATTGCATATTGGATTTTTATCGCCATTTATTAGCTGATTACCGGGAGCAGGTGTATGAGTTTTTTAATGGGCTGGTACTGCGGGAAGCTGCTCATAGCAATAAACGGTCTGAGTATCAGCGCGTCTGCTCTCATTTACGGTTACTGATAAAAATCGGTGGCGGTAGTATTGCGGCTGACTTGGTTAAACATCTGATGTTTGAATATTGCGCAGGCCGGCTTTTCGCGAAGAACTGCAGAAAGTAATCGTAAAATAATGCTACAACACAGTATTTGTTAAGTAAGAAGGTGTTTTTACGTACATTTACCTAGACCTATGTGAACAGTTCACCTGTCAGATGTGCGGAGTCTGTTGCCGCAATCATTGGCAGGTCACGCTGGATGAACCCAGTTACCGCCGTAATGAGGCGCTGTTTAGTGCCAGTGGCCGCGAGGCTGAGTTTGCTCAGGCATTTATTGCTCTTAATGGTCAGGGGGGATATGGCGAATACGCCTATATCGCTAAACAGGCCGGGGGTGGCTGCTGGTTTTTAAACGAGAGCAATATGTGTCTGCTGCACAAGGAGGCCGGCCACAGCCATCTGGATGCTGTATGCCGAACCTTTCCCCGTTACCCGATGAGTACGGCGCGGGGGATCGAAATAACACTAAGTTTTAGCTGTCCGGCAGTATTAAAATTAGCAGACCGGGCTGAGCCGCTGCAAATTATCCGTTCAGAAAAACAGCCGCTTGACTTAGCTGATAATAACTACGCTGCTGAGATTTATCCGCAGCAACAGCCGGTCCAGCAACCACTTCATTATTATTTTGAACTGGAGAGCCATTTTATTGATTTGTTACAGTGCCGGAGCATGCCGCTTAACGAACGCCTGGCATTCCTTGCCGATACAGTTAAGGCAGTAAACAGCCTGACTCAGGACCAGACAATCACCCGGGAGTTAACAGCATTATTTAATCGCAATTATGATTGGCTGGATGATCTTGCTGCGGGCAGGGTACCTGCTGAGCCTGAGGCGGGCAGCGGTTTACTGGAAAACTTCTTTGTCAGTTTTTTATTTAAAAAGCCTTTTTATATTTACGGCTTTGAAAAAACACTGCGGTTATTTGATCATATGTGGCAACAGCTTATGCGTTCCAATGATATTACAGAGGAAATTATGAAGCTTGAGTTTCAATACGGGCATGACCGGCAGGCCCTGTTACGATAAACCTGTTTTTTAAAAAAAGCGAGATTGCTGCAATTATTGATTGTGGTGACGCCAGCGAAGATTTGATCTTCAGGTGTCATACACAAGCGATAAGAGAGCAATCTCGCTTTTTTTACCTACCTCTTTACAACAGTATACGTGCTTAGGGTAGTGCCGTTTTGATCAACAAATGTGATGTTAATAGGGTTTGCAAAATTTAAAGTTAAGCGATCAAGCGGGATCACATCATTAGTTTTAGTTACAGATAACCGGTTATTTGTCAGCGGGCTTTTAGTCCTGATGGTAACCTTGAGGTCATTGCTTGTCTGAACAACTTTTTCAACACCAATGCCAAAGCCTCTGTCAGCAACTGAACCGAGATGTGCATAAAGTACAAACTGGCGGCCAAAATCAATCGACTCGACCTTATCGACAATGATGCCTGGGATACCGGCAGTATCGGCTGATACCGGCTTGGCAAGCAGAACTCCGAGTTTCATGTCTTGCGGATAAGTGCTTTGGTTCCAGGTCCAGTCGCTAAAAGCATCACTCGTATAGAGGATTTGTGAGTTAGTAGTAACCACAGTACTATTACCATACATACTGGCCGGACGGTAGGTGGCCGGATATTTGCTGTTACCGATGCCGCGGATGGTAGTGATCACCCATTTGCTGCCGTTTTTTTCTAAATCAACCTTGAACGTTTGACCGCTGGTTTTAACCTGGACAATAGCTTTGCCGCTTGTTACTGACAATAAGGTAAAGGTGTCATGATAGGCGTCAAACCCAAACCGACCGGCATTGTCCCTGACTACATCCACAGGATCGCCGCCACGAATAACACCACCGCTGCTTACTTCTTTTACGCTGACGATTTTCCATTTGTCATGGTCTTTCGTTAACCGTACATTAAAGGTTTTACCATTGTCTTTACGAACTAAAACAACAGCTGTATTGGCGCTGCTTGATTGCAGGGAAAAGCGATCACGCCTAGCATCAAAACCATATGCGGCTGCAGCTGCTTTAACGGCTGCCACTGGTGAACCGGCAACATTCTGATTGTCTTTAGGGCGTTCTTTGTCACGCTGCGTATCGTTGTCAGTGGTACGCTCTTTCGTCGGTTCACCGGTATTGTTGCGGGTGTCCGTGCTGGGCGGGGTTGCCTCGGTTGTCGGAGCCGGCGAGGCTGTTACTGTGTTTTCAGCAGCATGAACCTTGGCGATGGGGAGACCAGGCAACAGCGCCGAGGTTACAACGGCGGCACCGGCAAGGGCGGCCACTAGACGTTTGTACTTGCGCTTGGCAATTTTTCTGCGGCTGGTGTTTATCATGTTTTTCTCCTTTCGTACCCAAGGTTTGATATTTAGTTTTTGTTATTGTCTGCAAAAACAGGTCGTCGCAAACGCGGCACTTTATGGTTATTGACCACTAAAAAACTGAAAAACACCGGCTTGCCGTACCCTGGACGGGAAAAGGAGTTTTGGCAGTGCTTGTGTAATATACAGGTAGGCATAACCGCGAAACATACCGGTTATTGATTAGGCATAAAAAAGGTGGCGCTGGTGGAGGATAGTTGAAAAATAGGGTTAAGACATATAAACGGCTGGTTTGTCTCACTATATTTGTGATCATTACCTGTGTGTGGATTAGTGACAGCTTATCCGGCGCTACAGTGAAGGAAAGAATTGTTACAGCCCCTCACCCGGTGCTGCGCCAGAAAGCGACTCCTATCGACCGCAAGGACCATGAAACAATCCAATTGCTCATCGAAATGGCCAATTATCTTGATGACAGTATCCGGCCTATCGCCGGGATATCGCTGCCGCAAGTGGCTGTTTCGCAGCGAGGCTTTGTAGTTATGATCGATGATGAGCCTATTATTATGATTAACCCCCTGATAACCAAAGTCGGGCAGGAAATGCCAAGCCTGGAAGGGTGCTTAAGCCTGCCCGGCCGTTATGGCTACGTTAACCGTAATTCGTCGGTTATTATTGAGTACCATGATGAGGACTGGGAACGGCAGACACTGCGGCTAGAAACATTTTACGCCTTTGTCGTCCAGCATGAATACGATCATTTAGAGGGTATATTATTTACAGACAAACTGTTGGCAGAAGCGCCGGAGCGGCTTCGGGGCAGTGATATTCCGTTAGAATAGATAAGTCTTAACGACCAGAATACGAGGAGGTAGCTATGCCGCAACTCATTATTAAGGGCATGGAGCATGAGGAAATTAAAAAGATAAGCAAACCGCTTGTCGATGAACTGCACAGGATTATTGGCTGTCCGCGGGATTATTTTACTATTGAAGCCGTTAATAGCATTTTTATTATGGATGGTGAGCAGCAGTCAATTAATCCGTTGGTGCAGGTTAACTGGTTTGACCGCGGACAACAAGTGCAGGATCAGGTCGCTGCCGCGCTGTACCGGCATATAACCGGTGTTGGCTATGGCCAGGTGGAAACTTTTTTTGTTGCCTTACATGAAAGTAGCTATTACGAAAACGAGAAACATTACTAGGCACGATGAGGTGATAACATGGGCAAATCAATTTTGCAGGAGATTCAGGAAACCGTTATTCAATACGCGCAGGTTATCTCCCATGTTATCAAGGTTGATGTGGAGATTGTCGATAACCGCCTGACCCGGATTGCCGGTACCGGGGTGTATCAGGACCGGATTAATGAGGATATGTCTCAAGAGGGTTTTGTGTATCAACAGGTATTGGCACTCGGTGAGCCACAGGTCATTGAGGAGCCTGGTCAGCATCCCCTGTGCCAGCTTTGCCCGCGACAGGATTGCTGCAGTGAAAAAATGGAGCTATGCACGCCGATAAAGCTGGACAAAGATATTATCGGGGTTATAGGCTTGATTTGTTTTACCCAGGAGCAAAAGGAGTATTTATTAGACAACATTGACGCCTTTCAGCAGTTTTTGATCCAGATTGCCGAATTTATCAGTGCCAAAGCCTATGTACACCTGGAAACCGAGCGTAGCCAGGCCATGATGAAGCTGTTAACGCAAGTGATCAACAGTGTTGATAAGGGTGTGATTGTACTTGACACTGACAGTAAAATCGTGCAGATTAACAGCAGCGCCATTAAGCAGCTGCTGCTGTTGCCCACTGAATTGGATCAGACGATTAGTATTGAGGCCACCGGGGACTCAATATTAGGGGCTGAGGAGTTTAAGGTGGCGGTTGGGGAACGTTGCTTTAATTTAATGGGTGAACTGTTGTCGGCGGCCCCAGGGCTGGCTCCTTATGATAAGATTTTTATCTTCAATGAGTTTAAGAGCCTGAAATCAGGTATTTATGGTCTGACGAATGTGGCTAAAACTGTGACACTGCAGCATATCAGCGGCAAATCAGCGGCGATTGAGCAGGTCAAAAATAAAATCCGCAAAATTGCCGATTCCAACTCGACTGTCTTTATTACCGGGGAAAGCGGTACAGGCAAGGAATTGATTGCCAGAGCCGTCCACGCGGAAAGTAATCGCCGTGACAAACCGTTTATTGCTATTAACTGTGGTGCGATTCCGGATATGCTGTTAGAGAGTGAACTATTCGGCTACGTCAAGGGGGCCTTTTCCGGAGCCGATCCGCGCGGTAAGATCGGCAAGTTTGAACTGGCTAATAAGGGGGTCATTTTTCTTGATGAAGTGGGTGATATGCCGATCTATTTGCAGGTCAAGCTGCTGCGGGTGCTGCAGGAGCGCAAACTGGTGCGGATCGGGTCAAATCAGTTAATTGAGCTTGATGTCCGGGTCATTGCGGCCACTAATAAGGATCTAAAAGAGCTTATTCAAGAAAACAAGTTTCGCGAGGATTTGTACTACCGGCTTAATGTTATTCCGATCGAAGTGCCACCACTGCGGAACCGGCTTGAAGATATTCCGGATATTGTCGGGAGCATGATGGCTAAATATGGCCGGTTGTTCAATAAGCATGTGGTTTCTGTTGATCAACCCACCATGAGTTTTCTCCTGCGCTATCCCTGGCCGGGGAATGTACGGGAAATGGAGAACACCATTGAATTCATGATCAATATGGCTGATGAAACAGGGGTACTCACCCTGGATACATTGCCCAAAAATATCCTGGATTTCGCGGGAGCGGCCGAGGAACGGCCGGCTGCCGGTGTTCCTGCCATCCGGCCACTGCATGAGGTAGAATATGAACATATTTTGCAGGCTGTAAAGATATATGGTGAAAGTACCAAGGGAAAACAAATGGCAGCTAAACAATTAGGCATCGGAATTGCTACACTGTACCGTAAATTAGAGAAGAAAAACTGAAATATTTATCATTATGATAAAGAAATGGCGAAAATAGATAACAGGGTTGTTATCGAAATGATAATTAATTATCGTTTTGATAACAACCCTGTTATATTGTGTGAGAAGGGCAAGTGGTTCTGTTTTAAATGCTGCAACACTACATTAAATTAGTATAAATGGTTCAATTTATTAACAAAGTGTAACCATGATAAGGAAATGCTTCTCGTTTTTAGCTGTGATTTTTTTGATAGAACCCTGTGTTTTGGCATGAATCTTGCTTGTAATATTGTCGAGATGCTTAAAAAAGAGGTGTAGATATGAAACAAAAGATTCAATGGGTAGTAAATGGCATGCTGGCAGAACAGGTGTCTACCTGCTTTCTCAGTCATGAAGAGATACAGAAGGCCAAACAATTTCATCAGAGTTTCCCGGAATATAGCCGTACACCGCTAAGACGGCTGGATAATCTGGCTAAGCAGCTTGGTGTGGCCGGTATTTATGTAAAAGACGAGTCATATCGTTTTGGGCTTAATGCGTTTAAGGTACTGGGCGGGGCATACGCTATGGCTAAGTATCTGGCGCAGCGACTGGGTAAGGATATCACTGAACTGGATTATGAGACACTAACCTCAGAAGCAGTGCGCCGCCAGCTTGGCGAGATTACTTTTGTGACTGCCACTGATGGCAACCATGGCCGGGGGGTAGCCTGGACAGCTAAGCGCCTCAAACAAAAGTCAGTGGTCTTTATGCCCAAAGGTTCATCACTCACCCGTTTGGCCAACATCCGGGCCGAAGGGGCTGACGCTACCATTATTGACGGTAATTACGATGATGCAGTACGGCTGGCTGCTGAAAACGCGGCGAAGTACGGCTGGGTAGTAGTGCAGGATACGGCCTGGGACGGGTATGAAGAGATCCCCACCTGGATTATGCAAGGGTATGGTACGATGGCGGCTGAGGCTGTAGAACAGCTTGCAGAGTGTGGCGTACCTAAAGCTACCCATGTCTTCTGTCAGGCCGGTGTCGGTTCACTGGCCGGGGCCGTGCAGGGGTATTTTGCGGCAACGTATGGCAGCGAGCGTCCCCAAACCGTCATTGTCGAATCTGATCTGGCTGACTGCTTGTATAAATCAGTACTGGCCAATGATGGCAAACCTTATGCTGTAACCGGCGACATGCCGACAATTATGGCCGGGCTGGCTTGTGGTGAACCCAACACCATCAGCTGGGAAGTCCTGCGTGATTACAGCAATGCGTTTTTCTCCTGCCCGGACTGGGTTGCCGCCAAAGGGATGCGGGTGCTGGGCAATCCGCTGCCTGGTGACCACCAGGTCATCTCCGGCGAATCAGGCGCAGTGCCTATCGGCCTGCTTGTTGCACTGCTCACCGCACCGGACTTAGCTGAAGCTAAAACAAAACTGGGTTTTGCTGAAAACTCTCATATTCTCTTATTCAGCACCGAGGGTGATACCGACCCTGCTAAGTATCGCAGCATTGTATGGGATGGCGAATACCCCAGTTATTAATAATAACAATATAGTATGTTTGTCTTATAACAAAGGACGGGGAGTGAATGAATATGATGACTGCTGAAAGACAAGAAAAATTAGTTGCCCTGTGTCAGGAGTTAATCCGCCGGCAAAGCTACTCCGGCGAAGAAGATAAAGTGGTTTCCAGTATTAAAGAAGCCTTTAAAGAATTTGGGTTTGATGATTGGTTTGTTGATGGCTATGGCAATATAATTGGTCATATCAAAGGCAAACAGCCAGGTAAAAAGATTCTGTTTGACGGCCATATCGATACTGTACCTGTTGCCGATGACTCCAAGTGGCAGCATGCACCTTTTGCTGCTGAGATTGTTGATGGCAGGATATATGGCCGGGGAGCCTCAGATATGAAGGGGGCAGTCAGCGCGATGATTGCTGCTGCCGCTTTCTTTGCCCGGGATACTAACCGCGATTTTGCCGGTGATATCTATGTATCGGGTGTAGTCCATGAAGAATGCTTCGAAGGCATTGCCGCCCGCATGATCAGTGAGGCTGTAAAACCGGATTATGTGGTGATCGGCGAAGCCTCTGAGCTTAATCTGAAACGCGGCCAGCGGGGCCGGGCCGAGATTGTTGTGGAAACCTTTGGCAAGCCTGCCCATTCGGCAAACCCGGATAAAGGGATTAATGCTGTGTACAAAATGGCCGGACTTATTGAGCAGATCCGCAAGCTCGATACTACCTCGATGCCGGTATTGGGCAAGGGGATTTTAGAACTGACTGATATAAAATCCACCCCCTACCCGGGAGCCTCAGTTGTGCCGGAATACTGCCGGGCTACCTATGACCGCCGCCTGCTGGTCGGCGAGACTAAAGAGTCAGTGCTTGCCCCTATTCAGCAGCTCATTAGCCAGATGGAGCAAGCAGATGCAGATTTTAAAGCAAAGGTGTCTTATGCCGTAGGGGTTGAAAAATGCCATACCGGTGAAACAATTGAAGGCGAACGCTTTTTCCCGGGCTGGCTGTACGACGAGCAGGATGAATTTGTGCAAGCCGCCTGCCAGGGGCTGAAAGCAGCCGGTATTAATCCTGAGATCACCCAGTATTCGTTCTGTACAAATGGCAGCCATTATGCCGGAGAAAAAGGGATTAAGACCATTGGCTTTGGTCCCTCCCGGGAAAACCTGGCTCATACCATTGATGAATATATTGAGATTGAGCATCTGGTCAAAGGGGCCGAGGGTTTTTACGGCATCATGAAATCAGTGCTGAAGCCTGAATAGGTGGCTGCTATGCGTACTATCATAAAAAACGGGTTGGTGGTTGACGGCACCGGGCAAAAAGGCTTTGCTGCCGCCATCGCCATTGAAGGTCAGAGAATTACTGCCATTGGCGAGATTGCCGGGCAGGCAGGCGATAAAATCATCGATGCTGCCGGCCTGGTCATTGCTCCCGGCTTTATTGACACCCACAGCCATTCAGATCTAAAGGTGCTTGTTAATCCCTACATTGAACCTAAGATTCGTCAGGGGGTCACGACCGAGGTACTAGGTCAGGATGGAATATCCATGGCACCGCTACCGCTGGAATATATCAGCCCCTGGCGTAAGAATCTGGCCGGTCTTGACGGCGACAGCGATGACATCGACTGGACATACGAGACTACGGACGGCTATCTTGCGATGCTGGAAAAGCAGGGTATTGGCTTAAACGAGAGCTATCTGGTGCCGCATGGCAACATCCGTATGGAGGCCATCGGCCTCAGTAACTGTCAGCCCAATGCTGCAGAAGTGCAAAAAATGTGTGATATTACCAGACGGGAAATGGCAGCCGGTGCTTACGGCCTGTCCACAGGTTTAATCTATATGCCCTGCGCGTATTCTGAAACCCAGGAAATCATTGAGCTGTGCAAGGTTGTAGCCGAATACGATGGGGTATTTGTTGTTCACCAGCGCAGTGAAGCCGATACCATCCTGTCTTCCATGGCCGAGATTATTGAGGTTGGGCGGCAGTCCGGCGTGAAGGTTCACTTCTCCCACTTCAAGGTTTGCGGTAAGAAGAACTGGCAGTATATCGACAAGGTGCTGCAGCTTTTGGAGCAGGCCCAGGCTGAGGGCATCCGGATATCCTTCGACCAGTATCCCTATGTGGCAGGCAGTACCATGCTTGGCGTTATCCTGCCGCCATGGGTCCATGATGGTGGGACCGACAAACTCCTGGAACGGCTGCAAGACCCGGAGTTACGCCGGCGAATGATCTATGATATTGAGCACGGGCTGCCGGGGTGGGATAACTTTGTTGATTTTGCGGGCCTTGACCAGATTTTTGTAACAAGTGTTAAGACCTCAGCCAATGAGGATTTAATTGGCAAGAACCTGCTGGAGATTGGTCAGGTCCGGGGCAAAGACCCCTACCAGGCTGTCTTTGATCTGCTATATGAAGAAGAGAACGCAGTGGGTATGGTGGATTTTTACGGGCAGGAAGAGCATATTATCCGGTTTCTCACCAGGCCTGAGCAAAATGTCTGCACTGACGGCCTGCTGGCAGGTAAGCCGCATCCCCGCGTGTTCGGCTCTTTTCCCCGGGTTCTCGGCAAATACGTGCGGGAAGAGCAGGCATTGCCGCTGGAAGCTGCGATCGCAAAGATGACTGCCAAACCGGCTGCGGTATTTGGCTTTAAGGAACGTGGGCTGCTCAAGGCTGGTTTTTATGCTGACATTGTTGTCTTTAATCCGGCAACCGTAAATGATCAAGGCACATATGTAGATCCGGTTCAGTATCCGGTAGGTATCGAACATGTTTTGATTAACGGGCAGCATGTGCTTGCCTATGGTCAATACAATAAAATACTGGCAGGAAAGGTTCTGCGCAGGGACTAGGCCGGCCTGCTTTTGCTAACACACCACCGGCTGCAAACTACTGCAGCACTTTATATAAAGGCCGCAATAAAAGGGGGATTTGATATGGGAACTGTGTTAAGGGGTGGGACGGTCGTTGGCGGCGGCGAGTACCGGGCCGATGTCCGTATCGACGGCCCGGCAATTGCTGCCATTGGGCAGGGCATTGCCCAAAGCGGGGATCGCATTATCGAGGTTGACGGCTGCTATCTCCTGCCAGGCGGTATTGATCCCCATACGCATTTTGATTTGGATATTGGAACAACCGTTACGGCTGATGATTTCGCCAGCGGCACCAAGGCGGCCCTGGCCGGCGGGACCACTACAATTATAGATTTTGCCACCCAGGCCAAAGGCGGGACCCTGCAGGCTGCCCTGTCTGCATGGCAGGCCAAAGCTGCTGCTAAATGTTTTACTGATTACGGGTTTCATATGGCGATTACTGACTTTAATGACCGTATTGCCTGTGAGATGGGGGAGTTGGTCGCACAGGGGGTAACCTCCTTCAAGCTGTATATGGCTTATAAACATAACCTGCAGGTAGATGACAGTGTTATCTTCAGAACCCTCAGGCACAGTCACGGGATCGGGGCCCTGATCGGGTTTCATTGTGAGAATGGTGATGTCATCGATACCCTGGTGCAGGAGGCTATTAAGGCCGGCCAGACCTCGCCCCGGTATCATGCCCTGACAAGACCGGCCGCCGCCGAGGCCGAAGCTATCCACCGGGTAATCTCCCTGGCTGAAATGGCAGGTGCCCCGTTATATATCGTACATCTCAGTTGTGCCGGTGCTGTGGACGCGGTGCTGGCAGCCAAGGCCCGGGGAGTCCGGGTTTATGCTGAGACCTGTCCGCAGTACCTGCTGTTGGATGATGCCTGTTATGAGGCTGCCGGCTTTGAGGCGGCCAAATACGTTATGTCACCACCCCTGCGAACCAAACCGGATCAGGAGGCGTTATGGAACAGTTTGCGCACCGGTTTGCTTGATACTGTGGCTACAGACCATTGCTCCTTCAACTTTCATGGTCAAAAAGAATTGGGCCAGCATGATTTTAGCAAAATCCCTAACGGCGGCCCCGGTGTTGAGCACCGGCTGGCCCTGTTGTATACCTATGGGGTGCTGCCAGGTAGAATTACCCTGCAGCAGCTTGTTGATTATACAGCCACGAATGCCGCAAAATTATTTGGCCTGTTCCCCCGTAAGGGGATTATTGCCCCTGGCAGTGACGCCGACATTGTTGTCTGGAACCCGAAGCATAGCGCAACAATCTTGGCAGCATCCCAAACCCAGCGGGTCGACTATACCCCTTACGAAGGCTGGCACCAGCAGGGTCAAGCTGAATATGTGTTCTTAAGAGGCTGTCTGGCAGCACAAAGCGGTAAACCCTGCGGTGAACCCCGGGGGGAGTACTTAAGACGCAACCCTTTCCCTGACAGGAGGGAAAATGATGGTTAATTTTGAGCTAAACGGGCAGGAAACGACTATTGATGGGGATATCAATCTGCTTGAATTCCTCCGGGATCATGCCCGCCTGACCTCGGTAAAAAACGGCTGTGCGGAGGGTGCCTGTGGCGCTTGTATGGTATTAGTGGATGGCAAGGCCATGCGGGCCTGTTTGCTCTCCACCGCCAAGGTAAGCGGCAAAAGCCTATTGACAGTAGAAGGCTTATCTGAACTGGAAAAAACAATCTATAGCTGGGCTTTTGCGACAGCGGGCGCCGTACAATGCGGTTTCTGTATTCCCGGGATGGTGATCAGCGCCAAAGGATTGTTGGATAAAATACCTGAGCCCAGCCGCGCTGAGGTTAAGAAGGCGCTGCATGGTAACATCTGCCGCTGTACCGGTTATGTAAAGATTGAACAGGCCATATTTATGGTGGCGAAGGCGCTCCGGGAAGGCTTTACCCCGCCAACCGGCATGACCTATAAAGTGGGGGACAGAATGCCCCGGGTTGATGCCAAAGGCAAGGTATTAGGCACAGCCGAATATGTTGACGACATGTATCTTGCGGGGATGTTGCATGCTGCTATCTTGCGGGCGCCCAGTGCCCGCGCCCTCATCAAACGCCTTGATATCTCAGCCGCTCAGGCCTTGCCTGGTGTCGAAGCAGTCATTACCGCCCGGGATATCCCCGGACGCCGCCACCAGGGTCATATCACCCCTGATTGGCCGGCCTTTATTGCCGAGGGTGAAGAGACCCGCTATATTGGCGATGCGTTAGCCGCTGTGGCCGCCGTGACAAAAAAAATAGCCCAGGCGGCTATTAAACTAATAAAAATTGAGTATGAGGAACTACAGCCCTTAACCACACCGCAGGCAGCCCTGGCGGACGGTGCGCCGCAAATACACCCCAAAGGCAATCTCCTGGCGAAAACGGTACTTAAACGGGGCGATGCCGCTGCCGCCATCGCTCAAGCCCGGTATGTGGTCAGCCAGCGGTACACCACCCCGGCTACTGAGCATGCTTTTCTGGAGCCGGAAAGCGCCCTGGCGGTACCCAATGCTGACGGTACCCTGACTGTTTATACCAGTGGACAGAACGTGTATGATGATCATCATGGCATTGTTTCGCTGCTGGGGGTTGAAGAAAATGCTGTGCGCATTATCAGCAAAATGGTCGGTGGCGGCTTTGGCGGCAAAGAAGACCTATCTGTCCAGCACCATGCGGCGTTATTAGCCTGGCATACCGGGAAACCGGTGAAAAATACCCTGTCCCGCCAGGAAAGTATCAATGTTCATCCCAAGCGTCATGCTGCCGAGCTGGAATTTACCACTGCCTGTGATGAGAACGGTATAATCACAGCCATGAAAGCCGAGTTGATCGCCGACACCGGTGCCTACGCCTCATTAGGCGGGCCGGTGTTGCAGCGGGCCTGTACCCATGCCGCAGGACCCTATCAGATTGACAATGTTGATATTGTCGGTCTGGGGGTATACACCAACAACCCCCCGGGCGGGGCCTTCCGCGGGTTCGGTGTCACCCAGTCCTGTTTTGCCATGGAGAACAATATTAATATGCTGGCCGCCCAAGTCGGCATTTCCCAGTGGGAAATCCGTTTCCGCAATGCGATTGAGCCAGGTAAGATATTGCCGAACGGCCAGATTGCCGACCAAGGCACGGCGCTAAAAGAAACACTGCTGGCAGTCAAAGCAGCCTTTGAATCCAGTCCTAATGCCGGTATTGCCTGTTCTATGAAAAATGCCGGCATTGGTGTTGGCCTGCCTGACATTGGCCGCGCTAAAATCAGAGTAGAAAACGGTAAGGCTGTCATTTTGACAGGTGCTGCCTGTATTGGCCAGGGCCTGGTCACAGTTATGATTCAGATTGCGTGTGAGACCGCCGGCCTGGACTATCGTGTGCTAACCGCCGCTGATCCTGACACCTACCTGACCCCTGATTCGGGCACAACCACAGCATCCAGGCAGACAGTATTTACCGGCGAGGCTGTCCGGCAGGCTGCACTGTGCCTGAAAGCTGCGCTGCAAACGGCATCGCTGGCTGAGCTTGAGGGCCGGGAGTTTTATGGCGAGTATTCAGGGGTAACCGACCCCATGGGTGCTGATAAGGCCAATCCGGTCAGCCATGTCGCATACGGCTATGCCAGCCAGGTTGTCATTCTGGACGAAACCGGCAAATTGCTTAAGGTCGTTGCCGCCCATGATGTCGGTAAAGCGATCAATCCAACCGGTGTCGAAGGCCAGATTGAAGGCGGTGTTGTTATGGGTTTGGGGTATGCCCTGACCGAAGACTTCCCGCTCAAAGACGGCGTGCCAATGATCAAATATGGTACACTTGGTCTGTTCCGGGCTGGCAATGTACCGGAGATCGAAAGTATTATTATCGGGAAAAACCAGAGCGAACTGGCCTATGGGGCCAAAGGCGTGGGTGAGATTACCACAATCCCCACCGCTCCGGCGGTTGCGGGTGCTTATCTGAGAATGGACGGCAAAGTCCGTCCCAACCTGCCGCTGGCCGACACCCCGTACAGCCGCAAAAAATAAAACAGCTATAAGTAAAACTGACTCAGGAGAACCGTCCCCTTGAGTCAAATAGGAGGACATAATGGGAGACTTGATGAGGCCTGTTCCTTTGCGTGAGCTTGTTGCGCGGATTTTTGAAGAGTATGCGGCAGACCGTTCTGTTTTTGGCTTGCCTGACAGCCATTTTTTCCATAAGCAAAATACGAAGACGGTAGCGCTGCTGGGTGAAACAATTGAGACGGCAGTGGGACCGGCTGCCGGTCCGCACACTCAGTTGGCCCAGAATATTGTCGTCTCCTATCTTGCCGGCGCACGGTTTATTGAGCTTAAGACCGTGCAGGAGCAGGAACCGCCTGTTGCCAAGCCCTGTATTGATGCCGATGATGAGGGTTTTAATACCGAGTGGTCCAGTGAATATACTGTAGAAAAAGCCTATGAAGAGTATGTTAAAGCCTGGGTAGTGCTGCATCTGGTGGAAGCGGTATTTGCGCTTTCACAAAGCGGTAACCGGTCCTTTATCTTTAATATGAGCGCCGGCTATAACCTGGAGGGTATTCAGTCCCCGCGCATGGACAGCTTCCTGAATCATATGATGAATGCTGCCGGTCATCCGTATTTTCAACAGTGTCTGGCAGAGCTGGCAGCTATTGTGGCTGACGGCCGGTTTCTTACCGGCACCGGCTTCGAACAGCGCTTACCGGCACTGCAGGGGTTGACTGAGCGCATCTCTGCCCGGATATGCCGGTCGATTACCCTTTCGACCATGCACGGCTGCCCGCCTGCTGAGATCGAAAAAATCTGTGTGTATATGCTGACAGTCAAAAAGCTTGATATGTATGTAAAACTGAATCCGACCCTGTTGACCTATCAGGGCGTTCGCTCCATCTTAGACAGCACCGGTTTTGACTATGTTGAGCTGTCCGAGGCGTCCTTTGACCATGACCTCCACTACGCAGATGCGGTGCCGATGCTGATCAGGCTCAAACAGCTGGCTGCCGCTAACAACCGTTTCTTTGGCGTTAAGCTGACAAATACCCTGGGTTCGGTTAACTTCAAGGGCAAACTGCCTGGTGGTGAAATGTACATGTCCGGCCGGGCCCTTTTCCCGCTGAGCATCAATCTGGCCGCCAAACTATCGGCAGCGTTTAACGGGGAAATGCCAATCTCATTCTCCGGCGGCATCACTGAACACAATGCAGCAGCTGTATTTGCCACAGGCATCAAGCCTGTTACCCTGGCTACCGAGCTGCTCAAACCAGGCGGTTATGCCCGGATGGCTGCCATTGCCGCCAAGCTGGAAACAGCCCCCGGCTGGGATGTAGACAAAATTGATGTGGCCAAACTGCAAGCGCTGGCAGCGAAAGCCCTGACTGCCGCCTACTCCCAAAAACATTTTCGCGGCCATGACAAAGCTGCCATCATGAGCCAGCTGCCGCTGTTTGATTGTGCTGCCGCTCCGTGTAAAACGGCTTGCCCCATAAACCAGGACATTCCTGAGTACATCCGGCTGGCCGGGCAAAAGCGCTATGCTGAAGCATTGGCCCTTATTTATGAAAAGAATGCCTTGCCTGGCATTACCGGCACCATCTGCGACCATGCCTGTCAGCATCACTGTACCCGTCTGGATTATGAAGGCTGTGTGCGTATCCGCGAAGTCAAACGCCTGGCTGTCGAGCAAGGCTGGGATGAGTACCGTAGAAACTATGTCCTTCCCCAAGCTAAAAATGGCGTAAAGGTGGCTGTAATGGGTGCAGGCCCGGCCGGTCTTGCCTCAGCGTACTTCTTAGCCCGTCAGGGCTTTAGTGTAACAGTATACGAAACCCGCGCCGGCGCAGGCGGCACAGTGCAGCACGTCATCCCCAATTTCCGCATTAGCCGCGAAACCATTGACAGTGATGTCAACTTTATCAAAGAACATGGGGTTGAGTTTGTCTTTAATTCCAGCCCTGACCTTACTCCCGCAGACCTTAAAAATCAAGGCTACAATTACGTAATCGTAGCTGTAGGCGCCGGCGCGGAAAAACCGTTTAACCTTACCGTTGAAGGCGACAAAAAGCTGCAAATCATTCCGGCGCTGCAATTGCTGGCCCAGTTTAATAAAGACGTGTCTGCCCTCAACTTAGGCAAAACCGTTGTGACCATTGGCGCCGGTAATACGGCTATGGACGCCAGCCGCACAGCGTTACGGGTAAAAGGTGTGGCAACAAGCGCCGTTGTGTATCGACGCTCGATCAATGAAATGCCTGCCGACCGCGCCGAATATCAGCTGGCTGTAGCCGACAACGTCGACTTTAACTTCCTGGTTAACCCGGAAAAAATTGACGCCCACGGCAACCTTGTCTGTCAGGTCATGCAGCTTGGCAAGCCTGATGCCAGTGGTCGCCGCCAGCCTGAACCTACCGGCGGGTATAAGACCTTCAAAGCCGACACCATCATTATTGCGATTGGCGAAGAGATCAATACAGGCTTGCTTGCCCAATTGGGCATTACGAACCAGGGGCAGCAAGTAACCAACCTGGAGAACGTGTACTTAGCCGGTGATGCCCGTCAGGGCGCCTCCTCGATCGTAAAATGCATAGCCGAAGGCCGCAAGGTGGCTGACGCTATCTGCCAAAAAGAAATTGCCGGTTTTAAGGTTAGAGCCGACAAACCAGGTACATCTGCATGTGAGCAGGTCCAAGACATTACTGCCAGGAAATTTGGCCTGACAACCGCCTCAGTCCTGCCTGCCGAAGGTCCGGGCAAAGTCGCTGTGGCCACAGGTGACAGGGAATACAGCCGCTGTTTAGAGTGTAATTATGTGTGCAACAAATGTGTCGAGGTTTGCCCTAACCGCGCAAACCTGGCGATTCGTTCAGGTGATGGTTTCGCTAATCACAACCAGATTATCCACCTGGATGCCTTCTGTAACGAATGCGGCAACTGTGCCGGCTTCTGTCCCTGGGAAGGCCGCCCGTTCACTGACAAGCTTACAGTCTTTAGCCGTCGTGACGACTTTGATCATAGCCGGAACAATGGCTTCTTGGTAGCAGGTGACATAGTGGTAGTGCGGATTAGCGGTGAGGTTACCACCCACCAGCTGGAAAACGGTCAGCTTCAGGCTACCGGTAATGCAGTCTTTGACCAGTTGGCCCAGGTATTTAATTACCTGTACACTACCCGGGCGGCGCTGTTCGGCCGCGTAGAGGAATAAGGGGGGATCTTGAGTGTTAGTATTAAAAAATGCCGCAATTGTTGAATTTCACCCTGCTTCCGTTCAATCCGGCGTAGATATTGTCATTGACGGCAGCAAAATCGCTGCCGTCGGTGTGGGGGCTGCTGCACATTATCAGGCCGGCCGCGTTATTGATATGCAAGGCAAACTGGTTATGCCAGGCATTGTCTGCAGCCACAACCATTTTTACTCCGGTCTGGCCCGGGGGATCACCGCCAATATCGCTCCCAGCCCTGACTTTGTTTCGGTGCTCAAAAACCTCTGGTGGCGGCTTGACCTGGCTATTGACGAGGAAATCCTCTACTACAGCGGTATGGTATGCTCACTGGAAGCCATCCGCTGCGGCACAACCGCGGTGATTGACCACCACGCCTCACCGGCCTTCCTTAAAGGCTCGCTGAAAACACTCAAGCAAGCCTTTGAAGAAACCGGCCTGCGCGGTATTACCTGCTATGAAACCACCGACCGTAACGACGGCCTCAAAGAGGTCGAAGCCGGTGTTCAGGAGAATGTTGATTTTGCCAAACTGTGCGAAGGTGACAGACAGGCCACCGGCGGCAACCATCTGGTAGAGGCCATGATTGGCGGCCACGCCCCTGTCACCATGCCTGATGCCGCCCTTAAGCTTATGGCCGACGCTGTATGCGAGACCGGACGTGGTGTCCATGTCCATGTAGCCGAAGACCGCTATGACGTATCCCACAGCCACCATATGTACGGCAAAGATGTGATTGCCCGCCTGAATGAGGCTGGTTTAATCAATGATAAAGCCCTTTTGGTGCATGGTGTGTACCTGTCAGACCAGGATATTGCAATCATCAATGCCAAGGACGCGTTCCTGGCTCACAACGCCCGCTCTAATATGAACAACAATGTTGGCTACAGCACTAAACTGCCGTTGTACAAAAACCTGGTCCTGGGAACTGACGGTATGGGCAGTGATATGTGGGAAGAAGCCCGGTTTGCCTACTTTAAGCATAAAGATACCGCCGGACCGCTGTGGCCGGACAGCTACCTAAGGTTTTTGCACAACGGCAATGAACTCCTCAAACGCTACTTTGATGCAGACTTTGGCCGGGTGGCCCCTGGTTATAAAGCTGATTTGACAGTACTTGATTACCAGCCGCCTACGCCGCTTGTGCCAGGCAACATCGGCGGGCATATTGCCTTTGGCATCAGCTCCCGTGATGTTATAACAGTTATCATTAATGGTAAAGTCGTGCTTGAGGACAGGCAATTCACCTTTGATGTCAGCCCCATTTACACCCAGGCCCGCCGGGCAGCCCAGCGTCTGTGGGACAAAATGGATCAGCTGCCGTAGGTAGTGAAATTCGGGACCAATTGTAAAGCCCTGCTTTGGCAGGGCTTTTTTTAATGTCAATGGCCCGGTAACCCTCCGGCCTTTGCCGGAAAAAGCGTTCCGCAGGAGAAAAGCCGGGCGGTATTCCGTTAAGAAATCCGTACTGTTTGAGCGCGTAGCGAGTTTACGGATTTTAGGAATACTGTCCGGCTTTTCAGCTTTTGGAGGCTTCGGGCCTAGACTTTTTGTTACTTTTGGGGTAATGCCAAAAGTAAAACCATTCCTTGTATTCCAGGATTATTTGATATGTGCAAAGCCAAAAGACTGCGTTAGTGGTTTTTCTTATTATCCAGATAGAGCGTATCTCTTTTTCGGGAGAGCGAAACACCGGCGAGGCCAAGAAGCGCGGCTGTTATTGTAAGGTTTAACAGGGCTATAGGCAATATTTGCTGAATAAAGCAGGATTTTAGCAAAAAAGGTAGAAACCTACCGAAGTCCTGAATATATATGGATCAAGTTTCTACATATATACAACGCGTTAAAGTTTTGCAGGCGGGTGGTGTGGTGGCAAAAGCGGAAGTCAAGCGCCAGCGGTGGAGCGTTGTCAATGCACCACCCGCCTGCGCCTGCAAACTTATCTGGCAATTCCTTTTAGCCGGCACAGGGTATTTACAACTGCAAAAATCAAAACTTTGGCCAGACTGGCGGTAGTACTGTCCTGATCAAATCTTGGTGATACCTCGGCAATATCAAAACCAATGACTTTTTCCGAACGAAGAATATGTTTAAGATACTTCAGAACGTCATCAGGATACAAGCCAAGCGGCTGAGCGGCGCTAACCCCCGGGGCGAAGGCTGTGGAGAAAACATCGGCACACACCGTAATATAGATATTATTGGTGTCTTTCATAAACTCATCCAGCTTTTCGATTACATTCCAGTCTCCTTTGGCGGCAATCTCTTCAGCCGGTATATGGACTACGCCGTATTGCTCGGCTGTCTTAAACAGTTCTAAGGTATTGCTAAACCGCTGAATACCAAGACACATATACCGGAATTTCAGGCCGGAATCAGTATCCTCCTGCGCAATTTGCCGGAACATCGTACCGGAACTGCTGCCATTGGTAAAGGGTCGCAGATCAAAGTGAGCATCAAAATTAATAATCCCGATGTCAGGTGTCTGCATGCGGCCGATCATAAAGTCCCGGTGCCCCCGGTAATGCCCTAAGGCAAGCTCATGGCCCCCGCCCATGACCAATGGGAACAACCCCAGCTTGCGAATGCTGCTTATGGCACTTGCCAGGGCGGCCTGGCTCTCTTCCAAGCCTCCGTCAGGACAGATGATATTACCGGCATCAAACAGCAGGACCTCAGGGGAAAAGGTACACGGTAGATTGGCAAGTTCCCGGCGGATCGCATCAGGTCCTTTGGCTGCGCCTGTCCGGCCATGATTGCGCCTGACACCCTCGTCACAGCAAAACCCCAGCAGGACAAAACCCACCTGCCCGGCAGCCGGCGAACTGTCTGCCTTGTTTAAATCAAGGCCGCGCATCCACTGGTGCCATCTAAAGGCATCATAATTATCCGTACTGTCGGTTCGCCCTGTCCAAATTGCCATATCTGCAGGCAGATAATGATTTTTCAGCATTGCTTTCATACCTTCCTCACACAAATATCATCCAGACCGGAAAAGGCTAATCTGTCAGGATGAACCATCCTATTTCTTATCGGCAAACATTTTAGTTACAATGCTGTCGATCAGGTTTCCGCTGTTTAATAACATTTTATCATACTGACGTCAACAAAACGTCAAATTAGGCGTTATCATGGCAAGTAAAGCAGGGTAGACTCAATTTCTGAGTCTACCCCCTTATATCTCATAACTTTGGGCAGTCATGACTTCTATCTATTTAGTTTGCCATCCGGTCAGCATTTATCTTGTTATCGTTCTGGAGTCCTGTTTAGCCTGTGGTTTGCACTTATAGCCAATCCACAAAATAACGAGCCAAATAGGTGTCAGATACATTGAGATGCGCCAGTCCTCGCCTAAATACCACATCACACCAAATATCATCGCTAAAAAGCCTATGCAAATATAGTTCGTAACAGGATACCATACCGCCGGGAATTCAATCTTTGCCCCTTCGGCTAGCTTGGCCTGACGGAATTTCATATGGCTGACACTGATCATCACCCAGCTGATAATATCTGCAGAGACAACCAGGGCCATCAGATAAGTAAAGATCTGACTTTCAATCAGGTAGTTTAAGAATACCACCAGTCCCATCAGGAAAGATGAAAACAGGATTCCCACTACCGGCACTCCGCCCTTGTTCAATTTTTTAAACATGCCCGGAGCGTTCCCTTGCTGCGCCAGATTGTATAACATGCGGCCATTGCTGTACAGGCCGCTATTGTAGGCAGAAAGAGCCGCGGTGATCACGACGACATTCAGAAGGGCTGCCGCAGAGGAAATACCTATTTTCGAGAAAATCTGCACAAAGGGACTGCCTTCCGCACCGCCTACACCTAACTGATTCCAAGGATAGATCATCAGGATAATCAACAGGGCACCGACATAGAAAATCAGGATACGCCACATGACCTGGTTAATCGCCATCGGGATGGTCTTTTTGGGATTATCTGCTTCCCCGGCCGTAACCCCAATCAATTCAGTCCCACCATAGGCAAACATAACGATTGCTAAAGAGCAAAGGAAGCCTTCCAGCCCATTCGGAAAAAAGCCGCCATAATTCCAGAGATTGCCGATACCGCTGCTGGCACCCGCCTGTCCGTTGAGAAGAATCATCGTACCGAAAACAATCATACCGATAATGGCTACTACTTTGATAATGGCAAACCAGAATTCGAATTCTCCATATAACTTAACATGAATCAGGTTAATCACGGTAAGAAAAGCCCAGCATACCAGGGCAGTAACCCAAACAGGAATATCCGGCCACCAGAACTGGACATATTTCCCGACTACCGTCAGTTCCGCCATATTAACCAGCACATAGGCAATCCAATAGTTCCAGCCTGACAGGAACCCCGGGAAATCCCCCCAGTATTTATAAGCAAAATGACTAAAGGAGCCTGATACAGGTTCATCAACAAGCATTTCACCCATGTGACGCATAATCCAAAAAATAATGATACCGCCGATAAGATAGGAAAGCATTACTGATGGACCTGCTATTTGAATCGCTTTGGTTGATCCATAAAATAGCCCTGTTCCAATCGCCCCTCCTAAGGCAATCAACTGGATATGCCGATTTTTCAATCCTCTTTGCAAGCTTTCATCTTGGGAATTTTCGGACACTTTGTTTGCTCCTCTCTGTTATTAAAGTTTGCCAATTTATCCCGGGATTCTCAGAGCTTTTGGCAAAAAGTCTGCTGAATATAAAAAGGAGCAAAACTCAAATAGAGTTTTGCCCCCTAATATCTAATAGCTGTAGGCATTAAAAATTTATTTACTATAATTTTCTTAACTTTAAGTATATTATAAATTAAGCACACAGAGCTTGTCAATCTTTTCTGAGGATACATTTATTTTTTTAGTTGTAAAACAGCCATCCTGATTTACTTAACTTAGGCCGCTGCAGTTGTGTAAGAAAAAAAGGTTTGTGGTGAAATAAAATTCATCACAAACCCATAGATTTTAATTATTTATTGAAAGTCCGAGAAGTTTTCAAATTTCCCTAATACCTTTAATGATTCTTTAGCTTCCTCAAAGGTAGATCCCAGTTTTTCTACTTTCCTTGTATTAGTATTCAATAAGAGAAATTCACCATCGGAAACAGCAACCTGCTCTTCCATGTCATCACTATACCAGAAGCTTGTGAAATCTGACATAATTATGGGCACGTGAACCATCTCCCTATTTTACTGATATAATGGAATATTCGGCAAAATTAAAGTGATTCCTGCAAGTCCCAATAAATAACCTTAAATTATTCAAAAAATAGCTTGCGAAAAATAGCGATGACCAGTACAATCCAGGCCACGGCTGCCACCGCAATTATCCCTAGAATATAGGGCATGCGCCGGCCCCATTTTTCACTCTGCCGTTTACTCTCCGCCAGCACCGGGGCAGGCAGCAACTGTGTCAGATACAACATAGCCCCTGTGACCAGCGTGGCATCATCTGCGATTCCCACCAGCGGCAGATAATCAGGTATGATATCAATCGGGCTGATCAAATAGATGAGCAACACCGTCAGTATGCCTTTCACATATCGAGGGGTCAACGGATGGCGCCAGGCATAGTATAAAATTACTGCATTATCCCGCAGGATCTTGAGCCAAGCCCCCAAGCGGAACATACTGCCTCCCTTAATCATGTGATCACCAACCCTCAAGGTTTTTATTCAAACGTAAAATATACCCCCAGCCAGCCACTCTCAACCTTGACGCTAAAATCGCCTGCTCCCAGGCGGTTGCTGATCGCATAAGGCTGATGCTGGGTTAACGTTACATTGTCAAGCGGCCATTTAACCCCACTGATTGACACGCCGGAGCAGGTACCGGCAAGCGCCATCAGGGAGATAACTTTAGGCTGCCGCTGCCACACGGTTACGGTTAGGGCAGATGGGCCGCTTAAAAAAATCATCACTTCCTGCTCATCAGCCAGCGCGACCGGGTAAAGCCCCCATTCCCGGCTCCAGATAAGTGACATGACATTGCTGAAGGTATGATCAAAGCGCCCGCCCCAGGCACCTGTGAGCACAACAGCTGCCGGGCCGCATGTTTGTCCCATGATTTGCAGCGCAAGCTGCAGGTCGGTAAGATCCTTGTCACTGGGATATTGCTGGATCATGATATTTTGTTGTTTTGCCCAGAGCCAGGCGTCCGGGCAGGCACTGTCGCCATCGCCAATTAACCGTTCCGGCACCAGCTGGCCGGACTTGCACAGGTTAATACCACCATCTGCGCACCACAATCGGTAGAATTCCAGGCAGTCCCTGAGCCAGTTAACAGCCGGGGCCCGTCCACTCAATAGCAGCACCAACCGCGTCTCAGGCAGTGGTCCTAAAAACTCGGCTATAAATTGGCCGGGGAAAAATACTTTGTTATTTTTCATCATCCTATTAGCTTCGCTGCAAAGCCTCAGACTCCCTGCCCCAACTTACTGTTTAGCTGGTTTTCGTATCCGTTTAAAAGAAATGAGTGCACCCGCCGTTGCTAAACAGGCACCCACCAGCAGGGCATCGTGATAGCCGGCCATAAAAGCCGCTACCTGCTGGGCATCTGTTGGCTGGCTCAGGCCACCGAGGCTGGCAACGCGCTGGTACTCCAGAATAGATACCGCCACAGCCGTGCCACAGACCATCCCGAAATTCCGGGCCAGGGCGTTAATACCGCCAGCCACCCCCAGCTGCCGGGGCTCGACAGAGCTCATTACACTGTTATTATTCGGTGATTGAAACAGGCCATTGCCTAACCCCATCACCGCCTGCGCCCCCATAATCAGCCACAGTGTGGCATCCAAATGCAGCTTAGCAGTCATTAACAGCCCCGCAGCCATCAACCCCAGGCCAACAGTTGTCAGGGTAACCGTGCCGACCTTGTCTGACAATATGCCGCTCACCGGGGCGGTTATTGCCATAACCAAGGGAAAGGCCGACATAATTAAGCCGGTTTTCGCCGGTGCAAAAGACAATACATCATGGAGGAAAAACGGCAGCAGCATCGTGTTGGTAAACATCGCCGTAAAGGAAAGGAATCCAGCCAGATTACCGGCCGAGAAGGCCATATTTTTGAATATGGATAATTCAAGCATGGGTTGCTCTATCCTGGTTTCATACCACACAAATACGCCAAAAACAATCAAAGCAAAACTCACGCAGGTAATGGTAGTAAGCGAAGTCCAGCCCCACTCGGTGCCATAGCTCAACGCCAGCAAAAAACTAACCATACTGCCGGTAAAAAATATTGCCCCCAGGTAATCTATCCGTTCCTGGCATAAGTCCCGGTCCACAGGCAGAATCAGCCGCACCCCGGCATAACCTAGTATACCCACAGGAATATTAACAAAAAATATTGAGTGCCAGCCAAAATGTTCGACAAGCAAACCACCGATGCCCGGGCCGCTCAAACTTCCCAACGCAACCACGGTGCCAATCACCCCTAAAACCTTGCCGCGTTCACTCTGCGGAAAGCTTCCGGTCACAATCGCCATAGAATTAGCCATAAGTGCCGCCGCACCGACAGCCTGTAGTACCCGAAACCCAATAAGCAGACCAATCGAATTGGCAATACCACATAACAGAGAACCGGCAGTAAACCCGATGAAGCCAAATCCGTAGACTGTCCGCCGCCCCCAAATATCCCCCAGGCGCCCTACAAGCGGCAGCAGGCTGGTAATGACAAGCAGATAAGCGGTAACAACCCACTGGGCTGTAGTAATATCTGTATGTAAGGCAGCCGTAATGGGCGGCAAACCAACATTGACAATCGATGCTGTCATTGTCGCCATAAAAGATCCTGTAGCAACAACGCCGAAGATTAACCACTTATAATAACTAAGACCCTGTAATTTCTCCTGCATCATTAGCTCCTCTCGCTGGTTAAGACCCGTATAGTTAGTCTATCTTCATATCTCTTGAGAAATTCCACCTAAGAAAAGCAATTTCCTCTGGTAAATTCCCCCAGACAGAAAAAGTCAGCATACCCTGTATTACGTGTATGCTGACTACTATTGTCCTCGTATCTGTTGAAATTATTCGGCAAGCCGTTGTTCAGCCACCGGCAAAACCCTGACACTTGGTACAGGGCTGAGTGCAGTAAGCGGGTTGCACTCAAGATCACTATAGGCTGTAATACCATGTTCGCTCATATCTAAGCCTTCAAGCTCCTCTTCGACAGTCACCCTGATACCAATAGCTGCCTTTAAAAAAGCAAACAGGCCATAGGTAGCAACAAACCCCCATAGAGATACAGTCACTACCCCCAGGGTTTGAATACCCAGCAAACCAAGGCCGCCGCCATACAAGAGGCCACCCTTCTCGGCGAAAATTCCAACAGCAATTGTTCCAAACGTGCCGCATACCCCATGCACGGCAATAGCGCCAACCGGATCATCTGCCCTGATACTGTCAAAAAACGGTACAGCAAATACTACCAGCATACCTGCAAAAGCACCTATAACAATCGCACTAACCGGCTCAACAAAAGCACAACCGGCGGTAATGGCAACAAGGCCGCCTAACGCGCCGTTAATTGCCATACTGGGGTCGGCCTTCCCCCATTTCATTGCTGTGTAAATAGCGGCAATGGTGCCGCCGGCGGCCGCCGAGAGATTCGTATTTACGGCAATACGGGCAATGTTCAGATCAAGCCCGGACAGAGTACTGCCTGGATTAAAGCCAAACCAGCCAAACCATAACAGAAAAGCCCCCAGCGCAGCCAAAGGCAGATTATGCCCAGGCATAACATGCACAACACCATCTTTGCCAAACTTACCTGTTCTCGGCCCCAGCACCATGGCAGCAGCCAAAGATGCCCAGCCGCCTAAAGCGTGGACCACCGCTGAACCGGCGAAATCCATCATTCCCAGCTTGTTCAGCCAACCACCCCCGGCCCACACCCAGTGACCGGCAACCGGATAAATAAGCGTTGTCGCAACCAGGGAGAAAACCAGGTAAGGCATAAACTTCATCCGCTCAGCTACCGCACCGGAAACAATTGTCGCCATCGCGATTGCAAATGCCGCCTGGAATAGCCAATACGCGTATACAGGTATTTTTAATCCTAAATACTCCATATCCCCTGCGAGGAAAAAGCCGGACCAGCCGATGAGGCCAGCTTTGTCAATACCATACATTACGGCAAAGCCGACAGCAAAATATCCTAAAATTCCAACCGTACAGTCCATGAAAACTTTCATGATAATGTTTAATGCATTCTTACTGCGGACAAAACCGGCCTCAAGGGCCGCAAATCCACCCTCCATCAGAAAAACCAGCGCCGCACACAGCAATACCCAGACTGTGTCAAGGCCAGTTGCCAAAGAATGAATCGATAATTCCATTAAGCTCACCCTTTCCTTAAAAACAGAAACAGCCAGCAGCACCAAGGGGTAACCCCCATTGATGTCACTGGCTTCTTTGCCGTATTAGTATGAAATTTAGTTATATTATAGCATAACATACTCAATATACAATACTTTTCAATAAGTATTTGCAGTTTATACTA
>NZ_DATMXX010000162.1:0-12015 GCF_035561255.1 Sporomusa sp.
GGTGTCGAAAAGATAAAAATTGTTAGAGAATAAGTTGACGATATTGGTTCAGTGGCCTGCCACACCAATACATATTAAAGAAATAGGGAGGATTTTGTTGTGAAAGTTTTAGTTGTTAACTGTGGAAGTTCCTCAATTAAGTATCAGCTGGTCAACATGTTGGATGAGTCTGTTTTGGCAAAAGGATTAGTTGAACGTATTGGTTTGGATGGGGCAGTACTGACCCATCAGCCGGAAGGGAAAAATAAAGTGATTATTAATGCCGATATTACTAATCATAGTATTGGCATTAAGCTTGTTATTGAAGCTCTCACCAACTCTGAGCATGGCGTAATTACCAGTATGAAAGAAATTGCCGCTGTTGGTCACCGTGTTGTCCATGGTGGCGAGAAATTTGCTGACTCGGTGCTAATTACCCCTGCCGTTATGACTGCTTTAGAAGAATGCATTGAGATGGCCCCGCTTCATAACCCCCCTAATATTATGGGTATAAATGCTTGCGCTGAAATCATGCCAGGCATTCCTCAAGTAGCTGTTTTTGATACTGCGTTCCATCAAACAATGCCTAAATATGCCTTTCTGTATGCATTGCCTTATGAAGCATATGAGAAATATGGCATCAGACGATATGGTTTTCATGGCACCTCCCACAAATATGTTTCCCAACAGGCTGCTGAGCTTATGGGAGAGCATATGACCAATCTCCGCATCATTACCTGCCACCTGGGCAACGGCGCAAGCATAGCAGCTGTCAAACATGGCAAATGCCTTGATACCAGCATGGGTTTCACACCCCTTGAAGGATTGGTAATGGGTACTCGTTCCGGTGGCATTGATCCGGCAATTATTCCCTTTTTAATGAAAAAAGAAAACATGTCGACTGATCAGGTTGACAGCTACTTGAACAAAAAATCAGGTGTGCTTGGTGTTTCGGGTGTATCAAGTGATTTCCGTGATATTGAGGAAGCAGCCAATGCCGGAAGCGAGCGTTCGGAACTGGCTCTTGAAATGTTCGCATACAGAGTGCGCAAATTTATTGGATCTTATGTTGCGGCTATGGGTGGTGTTGATGCAATTGTATTTACTGCCGGCCTTGGCGAAAATTCTATCAGCATGCGTGACAAAATCTCTAATGGCCTTGAATATCTTGGCACCCGGATTGATCCTGACAAAAATAATGTTCGCGGCAAAGCGCAGGAAATTAGCGTTGACGGTGCTAAAGTTAAAATTTTTGTCATTCCAACCAATGAAGAACTGGTTATTGCCCGCGACACAAAAGCAATTTGCGGCAACCTTGCATAACGGTCTTACAAGTATCGCATGATAGGCAGGGAACACTTGAGTTCCCTGCTTTTCTTATTGTCTTGACAAACCTCTGGTGTGTAGCTATAATAGATGAAGGTTGGTGGAAAATGATGAAAATTAACATATCCCAGTTAAAAAAAGATCCCGGGAGCACGCAATCCTTTTCTTTTAAAACCTCAGCCGGAGCGTTAGGTCTTGATAATCCGGAAATTTGGGTTGAGAACATGATGGTTGATGGCTGTATTATAAATAAAGGAATGATTTATGAGGTAAACGGAAATATCCGTGCTACCATAAACCAATGCTGCAGCCGCTGCCTGGAAGACATGGTTACAATACTTAATATTGCATTCAGTGAGGAATATAGAGAAGCTGAGTTTGAGAAGTCAGGCGAAGCTTTGGTTCAGGAAATCAATTATTTTAGCGGTGATGAGATTAATCTTGCAGAATTAATCCGTGAGAATATTTTGTTGGCTGAGCCTATCAAACCTGTTTGCAGTGAAAGCTGCCGTGGGTTGTGTTCTGAGTGCGGAGTCAACCTAAACATAAATACCTGCGGCTGCAACTCGACTAAAATTGATCCGAGGCTTGCAGTTTTGGAAAAACTCTTGTCCAAGGACTGAGATTGGCAGGTTGGCCAATTTTGTTAAGGAGGTGGAAATAGAATGGCAGTACCTAAGCGTAAAATGTCTAAAGCCCGCCGCGATAAGCGTCGTGCTAATTGGAAGCTTACTATCCCTGGTTTGGTAGAATGCCCCCAGTGTCACGAAAAGAAAATGCCTCACCGCGTGTGTCCTGATTGTGGTCATTATAATGGTAAAGTTGTGGTTGCAGCAGAATAAAAAAATAATGAGTGAGCAAGATAAAAGGCAATTAAAATTTTATCTTGCTCACTTTTTTTACTTGCAATCTTGGTAGTAACTAGCTATAATTAATGCTATCAATTGGTAATATAACTTACTGATAAAACTAGGTGATGTAATGGCGCGAGTTCAAAAAAAAATACGACAAGAACAGTTAAAAGAGAAACTATTAACCACACCGTTTTTTACTGACGAGGAACTGGCAGCCTATTTGACTGTTAGTGTGCAGACTATTCGCCTTGACCGGCTGGAGCTTGGAATACCTGAACTCAGGGAGCGTACTAAGCAGATGGCCGAAGAAGCGCAGAATAAGCTCAAAACAATTGCCAGTACGGATGTTGTTGGCGAGTTGATAGACCTTGAATTAGGTAAAACCGGGATATCTCTAATGACTGTAACCTCTGAGATGGTGTTTGAAAAGAACAAAGTAGCACGAGGACACTATATTTTTGCCCAGGCCAATTCTTTGGCACTGGCAATTATTGATGCCCCGGTGGCTGTAACAGGAGTAGCCAATATTAAATATAAGATTGCTGTTCATGAGGGCGATAAACTGGTGTCCAGAGCTGAGGTCATAAAAAAAAGAGGCAATAAATATTTTATTTGGGTAAAAACTAGGAATGATAGTCAGGAAGTATTTCGGGCTAAGTTCATAATGGTATCACTGGAACCGGATCTGCATAAATAGCAAAAACTGTAATTGAATATTTGTACTCTATTTTATTGGTTTTGTGAAAGGAGATATTGAATGAAGGTTGCCGTTGATGCCATGGGCGGGGATTACGCACCTGATGAAATTGTTCTAGGTGCGTTACAAGCTGCCAAAGAGTATACCGAAGAAAATCTTGAGATTGTTTTAGTCGGCGACCAAGCTCAAATTACCCAATCGCTTGACCGTCATGGCAACTGGAAAAATTTAGGTATTACAATTCATCACGCCAGTGAAGTTATTGATATGCATGAATCACCAGGGGCTGCTGTCAGAAAAAAAAAGGATGCATCTGTGGTTGTTGCTACTAGCCTGGTTAAACAGGGGCACTGTGATGTAGCAATATGTGCTGGTAGTACTGGCGCTGCAGTGGCTGCTGCACTGCTTGGTTTGGGACGAATAAAGGGGATCGAACGCCCTGCTATTGCCACACCTATGCCGAATCTTACCGGGACAACAGTTCTCGTGGATTCAGGTGCTCATGTTGACAGTAAACCTAAACATCTGGTTCAAAATGCGATCATGGGCGCGATTTATGCTGAGTATGTGCTGAATATTCCAGGGCCCAGGGTAGGGCTTTTAAATATTGGCGAGGAAGAAAGTAAGGGCAATGAACAGGTTCTTGCTACCTATCCACTGTTACAGCAGCTTAGTACTGTAAACTTTATTGGTAACGTTGAAGGTCGCGATATTCCTAAAGGAACAGTTGATGTTGTTGTTTGCGACGGATTTGTGGGGAATATTGTCTTAAAACTAGGCGAAGGCTTAGCCGGGGCTATTTTGCAGTTGGTAAAAGACTCAATTAAGAGCAGCGGTTTCTGGACGAAAATGGCCTCTATGCTTGTATTGCCCGCTTTGCAAGGACTTAAGAAAAAACTAGATTATGCCGAATATGGTGGAGCACCACTATTAGGTGTAAATGGTGGTTTTATTATCTGCCATGGTAGTTCCCGGGCTAAAGCGATTAAAAACGCTATTAGGGTTGCTAAAGAGTTTACTGAGCAGGATGTTGTTGCCCATATACGTGAAAACATTGCTAAGGAGGGGGTTGTAACCAATGAATAATGATAAAGCAGTAGGCATTATTGGTATCGGTACATATGTTCCGGAAAAGATAATGACTAATAAAGATCTAGAAAGCATAGTAGAAACCTCTGACGAATGGATTGTTGAGAGGACGGGCATCCGTGAACGAAGAGTTGCGGACCCGAGTATGGCAACCTCTGATTTAGCCAGCCGCGCAGCCCAAAAAGCACTTGATGACGCTGGTGTAACCTCTGAAGAAATTGACCTTATCATTGTAGCTACAGCAACACCTGATATGCTTTTTCCTTCAGTAGCCTGCCTTGTGCAGGCTAATATTGGGGCCACCAGAGCAGCTGCTTTTGATTTGGCGGCAGGCTGTTCCGGGTTTGTTTATGGGATGGTAACCGGCAGTCAATTTATCAAGGCTGGTTTATATAAGAAAATACTGGTAATCGGTGCTGAGACCCTTTCAAAAATACTCGACTGGAGTGATCGTAATACCTGTGTTCTCTTTGGGGATGGGGCTGGTGCGGTAGTGCTGGCGGAAACAGTCCCAGGTTGTGGAATTTTAGCCGCTCACCTTGGCGCAGATGGCTCAGGCGGCGATTTACTGAAACTTCCTGCTGGTGGATCACGCAATCCGGCAACGGCTGATACAATAGCACAAAAGTTGCACTTTGTCCACATGAATGGTAATGAGGTATTTAAGTTTGCTGTTAAAGTAATGGGCGAGGCGGCTGTTAAGGCGCTGGAAGACGCCGGGCTTAACCCTGGCGATGTTGACTGCCTCATTCCACACCAAGCAAACATTCGGATCATTCAGTCAGCAGCTAAGCGACTCAAATTACCTTTAGACAAGGTTATGGTTAATGTTGATAAATACGGTAACACTTCGGCCGCATCTATCCCAATTGCGCTCGACGAAGCTGTACACAGTGGCAAAATAAAGCATGGCGATATTGTGGTGCTGGTTGGTTTTGGTGCTGGTTTAACTTGGGCTTCTGCCGTTATAAAATGGTGCAAGGAGGCCGACACTATTGTTAAATAGCAAACTCTGCCAGCTTTTAAATATCAAATATCCTATCTTGCAGGGAGGCATGGCTTGGGTAGCTACCGCTGAACTAGCTGCCGCCGTCTCTAACGCGGGTGGTCTGGGGCTTATTGGCGCCGGACATATGCCGCCTGATGCACTCAAAGCAGAAATCATCAAGGCTAAGAGTTTGACAGAAAAACCTTTTGGTGTCAATATTATGCTCATGTCACCATTTGTCAAAGAGGTTATGCAGGTAGTCATTGACGAACGGGTGGCTGTGGTTACTACTGGCGCAGGGAATCCTGGTGAATACATCCCGGCACTGAAGGCAATCGGTACCAAAGTTATTCCTGTAGTGGCATCTGTGGCGTTGGCTAAGCGTTTAGAGCGTGTAGGTATTGACGCTATTATTGCCGAAGGCATGGAAAGCGGTGGACATGTAGGGGAAGTAACAACTATGGCGTTGGTGCCGTTGGTTGCTGATGCTGTTAGTGTGCCGGTTATTGCTGCCGGTGGTATTGGTGATGCCCGTGGTGTAGTGGCTGCGTTGGCTTTAGGTGCTCAGGGTGTGCAAATTGGAACCTTGTTTGCAGCTTCTGTTGAGTGTACAGCTCACCCAAACTATAAAGCCGCAATTGTCAAAGCCAAAGAACGGTCTACTATCATTAATGGCATATCGACAGGACATCCTGTCAGGGTTATTGCCAATAAACTCACCCGTGAATTTGCAGAATTAGAAAAACGCGGTGCAACAATTGAGGAGCTTGACCAGCTAGGTATTGGCAAGCTAAAAGCAGCCGTGCGCGATGGTGATGTAGATTACGGCTCGGTTATGGTTGGACAGATAGCGGGTATGATCACTGAAATTCGCCCCGTTAATGAAATTATGCAGGATATCGTGCATAATATCCCTAAGGTTATTGCTGAACTTACTCAAAAACTGTAAATATTCGACAAATACATAAGGAGGGAAAGAAATGGAAAAACTGGCATTTGTTTTTCCGGGACAGGGATCTCAGGCTGTAGGCATGGGAAGAGAGCTGTATGAGAAATATGATATAGTCCGGTCCATTTTCAAGTCAGCTGATGAAGCTCTTGGTTTTTCAATTACCGATATGTGTTTTAACGGTCCGGAAGAAGAACTAAAGAAGACCTATAACACCCAACCTGCTATTTTGACTGTGAGTGTGGCTTGTTACGAAGTCTTAAAGCAACACGGTATTAAACCTGATATTGTGGCCGGTCATAGTCTGGGAGAGTATTCCGCCTTAGTTGCCGCAGGCTCGCTCGCTTTTAGTGATGCGGTTCAGCTGGTAAGAAAACGCGGGCAGTTTATGCAGGAGGCTGTACCGCTTGGTGAAGGCAGTATGGCTGCTATTATGGGACTTGAGCGCGATAAAGTTGTTGAGATTTGTCAACAGGTAGAATCTGAAGTTGGTGCCGTGCAGGCAGTAAACTTCAACTGCCCTGGTCAAATTGTTATTGCCGGTACCACCCAGGCTGTTGAAAAAGCAAGTGAACTTTTAAAAGCTGCCGGGGCAAAACGGGCAATCTCATTACCTGTAAGTGCCCCATTCCATAGTACGCTGATGCAGCCGGCAGCCCAAAGACTGAGCGCTGAACTGGATAAAGTTGATATTAAAGAGGCGGAAATTCCGGTAGTAGCAAATGTTGATGGCAAACCGGTGACTCAAGGCGGCGCTATTAAAGAATTACTGGTAAAACAAGCCGCCAATCCAGTACTTTGGGAAGATTGTGTAGCACAAATTGTAGGGCATGGCGTAACTACGTTTGTTGAGGTCGGTCCTGGTAAAGTTCTTACCGGATTTACCAAGAAAATAGCCAAAGAGATGGAAACATTAAATATTGAAGATGCGGCTTCTTTAGAAAAAATCCTTGATTATTTCAAGGAGGTTCGCTAAAATGCATTTAGATGGACATGTGGCAATTGTTACCGGGGCGTCCAGAGGGATTGGTCGGGCAATAGCTATTGCACTGGCAAATGTTGGTGCAAAAGTAGTAATCAATTATGCGGGTAATGCTGAGGCTGCTGAAGAAGTGCGTAAAGCTATCACAGATAAAGGTGGCGATGCAATTACCATTCAGGCGGATGTTGCCAATGCTGAAGCAGTAGAAACCCTGGTGAAGAAAACGATCGAGGCCTATGGTAAAATTGATGTATTGGTCAACAATGCCGGGATAACCCGTGACGGACTGCTGATGCGCATGAAGGATGAGGATTGGGATGCTGTGATGAATACCAACCTAAAAGGGGTATTCTATTGTACTAAGGCAGTATCTAAATTTATGATGAAGCAAAGAAGCGGTAAAATAATCAATATGACTTCAGTTGTCGGGGTTATGGGCAATGCCGGGCAGGCAAACTATGCTGCTGCCAAGGCTGGTGTTATTGGGTTTACCAAATCTATGGCAAAAGAATTGGCCTCACGTGGTATAACCGTCAATGCCATTGCGCCAGGCTTTATTGCCACCGACATGACGCATGGTCTGTCTGAGCAGGTTAAAGTGGATTTAGCCACAAAAATTCCGCTTAATCGTCTGGGAACCGCTGAAGATGTAGCCGCTGCTGCAGTATTTTTAGCAACAGAATCTGCAAATTATATTACCGGGCAGACTTTAAATGTTGACGGTGGTATGGTAATGTAATAGATGATTTAGAAAAAACGCCTTGGAAGGAGGTGAACACCCATCATGACAACTTTTGACAAGGTTAAAGAAATCGTTGTTGAGCAGCTCGGCGTTGATGAAGCAGACGTAGCTATCAATTCTACTTTCATTGACGATCTCGGCGCTGATTCGCTGGATATTGTTGAACTGATTATGGCCTTTGAAGAGGAATTCAGCATCGAAATTCCGGACGAAATAGCTGAAAAAATTAAAACAGTAAAAGACGCTGTAGAGTACATAGACAAGGAAAAACAGGCGTAATTTAACGTTTTACCGTCGTCGGAGTGAGACATTACCTTTGGTAGACGAAGAAAGTCCCGTGGAAGCTTTTTTCGCGGGACTTTCTTAAAGGTAATGATTTGTAGTAGCTAATGGTAGGGTTATTGATTGGAGGAGTTGTTACTTGAAACTTCCGGAGCTTAAAATTGGCCAACTTGTTGCTAAGATTCCTATTATCCAAGGGGGCATGGCGATAAGACTTTCAACTGCCCGTTTGGCAGCAGCAGTGGCTGAAGCTGGCGGTATCGGACTTATTGCAGCATCTGGCATGGCATTTGAGGAATTGCGTCATGAAATTCGCTTGGCCCGTAGCTTAACGAAGGGGATAATTGGAATAAACATTATGGTGGCGGCCAGAGAGTTTGCCCGCTATGTCGATACTGCCATTGATGAGGGGATTGATTTGGTAGTTGCAGGAGCTGGGTTTTCTCGTGATGTATTCCCTATGGGGAAAAAGTCTGGTACTCCAATCGTGCCTATTGTGTCATCTGTTAAAGCCGCCAAAATTTCGGAAAAACTAGGTGCTGCGGCAATTATTGTCGAAGGAAAAGAAGCCGGTGGGCATTTGGGGACAGACCAATCTTTGCATGTACTCTTACCTGACATTAAGAAGGCTGTAAGCATTCCTGTAATTGGGGCTGGTGGGATAATATCTGGCCAGGATATTGTTGAAGTAATGAAACTTGGGGCTGATGGCGTACAAATGGGTACAAGGTTTGCCGCTAGTGTGGAGTCTAACGCCGCTCCAGCTCTAAAAGAATTTTATCTTAAGGCTAAACACGAAGATGTGGTCTTAATAAAGAGTCCGGTAGGATTACCGGGGCGAGCTATAAAAAATCCTTTTGCTAAGAAAATTCTTGAATGTACTGTCGATGGTCCTAAAACCTGTGTAGCCTGCTTAAAACATTGTGAGCAGAACTTTTGTATAATCAATGCGCTCATTCGGGCCCAGCAGGGGGATATTGATACCGGGTTGGTATTTACCGGTGAGTATATTCATAAAATAGATGAAATCTTACCTGTCAAAGAAATTTTTACACGGCTTCTTAAAGAAGTTGAAGAAATAAACTAGTGAGGTGACCTTTTTTGAAAAAACGCGTTGTAATAACAGGGATAGGTGCGATCACACCTGTTGGCATTGGCACAGAGAATTTTTGGCAAGCTTTACTTGCCGGTAAGTCAGGTATTGACCGCATAACTCGTTTTGACCCCAGCGAATATACTACTCAAATTGCCGGAGAAGTAAAAGACTTCGATCCGACCCAATATATTGATAAAAAAGAAGCTAAGCGTATGGATCGCTGCACTCAGTTTGCGATTGCTGCCGCTAAAATGGCGTTTGAAGACTCTGGAATTGCATTAGATCAAGAAGACCGTAGCCGGATAGGTACTTTAATTGGTACTGGCATTGGTGGCATGGATACGCTTCACGACCAGTTTAAAACATTGTTTGATAAAGGCCCGGGACGAATTAGTCCGTTCTTTGTTCCTATGATGATTGCTAATATGCCTGCAGGGCAAACCTCAATTACTTTTGGTTTGCAAGGACCTTGCAGCTGTGTAGTTACTGCCTGCGCTACAGGTACCAATGCGATTGGGGATGCCTTCAAAATAATCCAGCGCGGCGATGCTGATGTTATGGTTGCCGGCGGTACAGAAGCGGCTATTTCGCCGACGGCTGTAGCTGGGTTTTGTGCAATGAAAGCTATGTCTACCCGTAATGACGAGCCACAAAAGGCCTCACGTCCCTTTGATAAGGACCGTAGCGGCTTTGTGATGGGCGAAGGTTCTGGTATCGTTATTATGGAAACACTTGAACATGCGTTAGCGCGTGGTGCAAAAATTTATGCAGAAATAGTTGGTTATGGTTTTAATGCAGATGCGTATCATATTACGGCGCCAGCACCTGAAGGTGCTCAAGCTGCTAAATGCATGGCTATGGCTCTTAAGGATGCTGGAATTGAGCCTAGTGAAGTAGATTACATAAATGCTCATGGAACCTCAACACCGCTTAATGACAAAAATGAAACGCTGGCAATTAAATCTTTGTTTGGAGAGCATGCGAAGAAACTCAAAGTCAGCTCAATTAAGTCTATGACTGGGCATCTCTTAGGTGCAGCCGGCGGGATTGAAGCAATCGCTACTGTCCTTACAATAACTAATAGTATCATTCCGCCAACTATTAATTATGAAAACCAAGATCCTGAACTCGACCTGGATTATGTGCCTAACAAAGCACAGGAGCAAGTTGTTAATGTGGCGCTTTCGAACTCGTTTGGCTTCGGCGGCCATAATGCAACCATCCTGGTGAAAAAGTACCAGGGATAATCTGCTCTTTATGAAAGAAACTAAAGGGCTGTTGGATGGAACTCGCCTACAGGCATTAGCCGAGTTATGCCGAACGTTGGGAGTGACGTTTAATGATTACAAGTTATTGCATCAGGCACTTACCCATACTTCATATGCTAATGAAACCAAAGGCGCTAATGTTAGGCACAACGAGCGTCTGGAATTTTTAGGCGATGCGGTTTTGGATTTGATTATCAGTTCCTATTTATTTAGTCAATGCCCTCATCTACCTGAAGGTGAACTTACGAAAGCACGGGCTCAGGTTGTGTGCGAACAAACATTGGCAAAAAGGTCGCTGGAATTAGGTATTGGCGAATATCTTCTGTTAGGTAAAGGCGAGGCGCTATCAGGTGGACGGGAACGGATATCAATCCTTGCAGATGCGTTCGAGGCTATTATTGGTGCTGTTTATCTTGATGCCGGATTTAAAAATGCTGCCAGATATGTGTTAAACCAATTGAAATCGGAATTGATTCTGGTAGAGAGCGGTGACTACTTTAAAGACTATAAGACATGGCTGCAAGAGATCGTGCAGAAAAATAACGATAGTAAGATTGCCTATGAGGTTATTAGCGAGCGCGGTCCTGACCATGACAAATCTTTCGAAGTCGCCGTTGTTGTTAATGGGGAACGCATGGGCTCCGGCTGGGGGAAAAGTAAGAAAGAGGCGGAACAGCAGGCGGCTAGACAAGCGTTGACGAAGCTTGGAACAATAACTGAATAAGGGAAAACAGGGCGGCCAGAGGGCCGTCCTTTCTGTATAGGAGTATTATGAAACATTATATCATTCCGATATTCATTCCACACTTGGGTTGCAGGCACCAATGTGTTTTTTGTAACCAGCAAAGAATAACCGGTCAAATAACTCCAGTTACAGCCAACCAGGTCAGAAGAATCATTGATGAGAGATTGGCTGCTATCAATCAAAAACGGCACATCGAAGTAGCCTTTTATGGTGGTAGTTTCACTGCTTTGCCTGAGGATGTTCAGAATGATTTGCTGGCACCAGCAACAGAGGCCCGCTTAAGAGGCTGGATTCAAGGGATTCGTCTATCCACCAGACCTGATGGTATAAGTGAGTCGACGGTTAACAATTTGATTAAGCAAGGTGTAACAATTGTTGAATTAGGTGTTCAATCTCTGGACGATACAGTGCTTGCGACAGCGGCACGGGGGCATAACAGCAAGGTTGTAAATAATGCCGTATCCCTGTTGAAGAAAGCTGCTTTACGCTGTGGTTTGCAGCTTATGCCCGGTCTTCCGGGAGAGGATTGGCCAAGTTTGATTAGGACGGTACAGCACGTACTTACACTTTCCCCTGATTTTGTCCGCATTTATCCGACCGTGGTTATCAATGGTACTGCACTTGCCGGGCTCTATAAACAGGGTATTTACCAACCTCTCTCGCTTTCTCAGGCAGTTGGGCGTTCAGCTTATATGAAACTTGTTTTCGAGCGTCAGGGAATTGCTGTTATTCGCATTGGATTACAGGCTTCAACAGAGCTCGACAATAAAGAAACAGTCATTGCCGGACCGTACCACCCTGCTTTTGGTGAGCTTGTAGATTCGCATATCTTTTATTTAATGCTTGCTGGATTCATTGAACAGAATTCAATATGTTCCCAAGAAGCTTTGATTATACGCCATCATCCGCAGGATTGTTCTAAAGTGAGAGGGCAACATAATAATAATATTAGTAGTCTGAAGCAATTTTATAACCTATCAGAGATAACCCTTGCTGCTGATTCTCTTATTCCTAAAGG
>NZ_DATMXX010000163.1:0-7545 GCF_035561255.1 Sporomusa sp.
AATATAATGTGAGTGGCTCCAAGTAATTTAGCGCCACTCACTTAAAATAGTAATCTATTTGTAACGGAAGCTAGCCTCCCAAACAGCTACAATTACAGCATTCAAAAGCCAAAACAGCATCGACATTTGCACATTAAACATAATATAATCGGTAAATCCATTTGCCGCCAATCCAATTACTGCAGCAACTGCGCCAAGCATCACCCCGGCTACCCACTGATTTTGGGTCTGAGTCAAAACCTCAATGGCTCTCTTGATATGTCCATAAATAATGGCTAAGAATACAAGGAGGCCCGGAATACCAATTTCAGCCGCAATATGCAGATACATATTATGAGCATGAACAATAGTAGCGGCAGGGTTATTCAGAAAAAAGTCGTATTCCGGGTAAACCAGCCAATATGATCCCCAACCAATACCTAAGAGCGGCTTGTCTAAGATCATCGCAATAGTACTTTCCCAAAGCGCTATCCTGAGTGTTGACGAAGTATCTGTTGGATTAAAAATTGACAGTAAGCGTTCCATCACCCCGTCGTGACAAAAGAGCGCAATGGCAGGTATAACTAAAAATACCCACAGCACCTTACGATTGTACAAACGCCCGCATAACGCAGTCACTGCTACAATACTCAGCCAGGCTCCACGTGAATATGTAAGCACCAAACAGGTGCCCAGCACGGCTACAAGAGCAAAAAGCAGGATTTTTCCCTGGATATTTTCTGTGTGCAGCCCAATTCCAACAGCCAGGGACATAACCACAACTAAGAAGCCAGCCAATAAATTAGGGTTCTGCAATGTAGAGAAGATTCTGACTTTAAGTTCAGGGAACTGCTCACCATCTACCCATTGAAAAGCCGATATATCCACACCGTGGATATACTGGTAAAAGCCATAGCAAGTGACAATAACTGCGGAAGCAATTACTGACCATATTAATCTTTTGAGCTGTTGAAGCGTAACTAAATTATTAATAACCAGATAGTAAATTATTATATAGCGTCCCATTAGATGATAATAATTGTAAAAACTAAAGTCTCTGTCAGGCGATACACCAATAGAAGCTGCCGACAAAATAACAAATAAGGCAATCATCTCATCAAATGGTGTACGTTTTAAGAGAATTTTTTTTAATAAGACCATCTTACCTGCCCATAATGCAGTTCCTGCCCCTAAAAATAATGTAGCAATATCTAGCGACAGGGGTAAAAAAAAGGCTACAGCCAAAATGCAGTGTTCAATTAAATAATCAAGCCGAAATTGCGGCTGGCTCCTACACGTATATGCAATATGCACAGTTTCACCTACGGTTCAAGATTTTACTACTTCTACCTTAATTACCCTATTTTAATGATATGCTTTTTCATATGCTACTGCAACAAAACAATACTGGCGCTTGATTCACCCAAGCGCCAGTATTTATTATATACAATTACCGTTAATTTGTCTACTTATTAAGGATAATCTGGCGTGCCTCACCAATTAAGTATAACGAACCGGCTACACATACAACACCATTAGGGCCAGCCAATTCCTTAGCCCGATCAATACCACTATCAATGGCAGACGCTGCCTCCACATGATGAGCCTCTATTTCCCGGGCAATCTCTTCAGGCGTCGCCGCCCGGTATGACAAGGGCTGAACTGTAACAACCGTATCGATTGGGCGAATAAGTTCGCGGATAATTCCTGACACATCTTTATCGCGCAAAATACCTAAGGCAAAGGTTATTTCCCGGCCTGGAAACACTTGATCAAGATTCTGCCGGAGTACCCGGGCACCATCAGGATTGTGAGCGCCGTCAATTACAATAACTGGTTCACCCGCGATTATTTCAAACCGGCCTGGCCAGCGCACGGTTGTGAGTGCCTGCTGGATGGCTTTAATTGTAATGCGATTGTCGTTTTTCCCCAGAATAAGTGCAGTCGTAACAGCAATTGCGCTGTTTTCCAACTGATGACAACCAATAAGATTAAGATCGGTTTCAAACTGACCCAAGACACCAGCATCAAAAGCCACTTGCTGTTTACCATTATTAAAACCTTTAAACTCGCTTGAAAAATTCTCGTCTTTACTATAGACTAGCGCATTTTTCTCAGCTGCCGTCCGCTTGATAAAATCGAGCGCCTCCCCTTTGGCAGCAGTGACCACTGGCACCCCTTCTTTAATTATACCGGCTTTGTGATAAGCAATCTCAGCAATGGTAGAGCCGCAGCGGTCGGTATGTTCAAGAGTAACATTGGTAATGGCCGCAATTTCAGGAACAATGACATTGGTCGAATCTAACAAGCCACCCAAACCCACTTCGATAACAGCATATTCTACGCCTACGGCTGCGAAATAGTAGAAGGCGGCAGCGGTAATGACCTCAAATTCTGTCGGTTGCTCAAACCCTGCTGCCAGCATCTGTTCCACAAATTGGCTGGTGTAATCAATGGCCTGAGCAAACTCATCTTTCGTAATCTCCTGGCCATTAACAATCATTCGTTCAGGGTAGTCCACCAGATGGGGTGAGGTATACATGCCTGTTTTTATTCCGCTGGCAGTCAGAATCGCTGACAACATAGCTGTTGTTGACCCTTTACCATTAGTGCCGGTAACATGGATGGATTTAAAGCGGCGTTGTGGCTGCTGCATAAGTTCCAGCAGCCGTTCGATACGGGACATTCCCAGATTAATTCCAAACTTACTCAGATTTTCGAGGTAGGCCAATGATTGTTCATAAGTCATATTGCTGCACCTCCACATAAATTAAGTATCAGTGATAGTATTTATACATTCATTACAGGCGTGCTAAATACTCCAGACGGTCTCTGATAGCTGTCTGTTTTTCTAAATACTCGGTTTGTTTGGCTTTTTCCTTTTCAATAACCTCAACCGGTGCTTTGGCGGTAAAACCAGGGTTATTAAGCTTGCCGGCAATGCGGGACACTTCTTTGTCCAGACCATCAAGCTCCTTGTTTAGGCGCGCTGTTTCCTTCTCAATATCAATAAGACCTTTAAGCGGCAGGTAAATCTCAATACCGCTGACAACAGCAGTCATAGCATTTTCCGGCGTAATACCATCAGTGGTAAGAATTTTAACCGGCTCAGCAGCAGCCAATGTCTTGATATAGCCGATATTAGCTTCAATCTGATCTTTGAGCTCTGCCGAAGTAATCTTTAAAATTACTTCGCTCTTCTTACCTGGATGTACATTGACTTCAGCCCTCATATTACGCACTGATTTAATTGTCTCCATAATAACGCTCATTAGCTGTTCATCCTGGGCGCTCTCCAGTTTGGAATTTGCGAGCGGCCAAACGGCAGTCATTATGCTAATTCCTTTATGTGGCAGACTCTGCCAAATGTCTTCAGTAATGAAGGGCATAAAGGGATGTAGTAGTTTAAGTGTATTATTTAGAACATAATGAAGAACATACTGAGCCACATTGCGGCTCTCCTCATCTGCTTTATTATAGAGACGGCCTTTGGCAAGCTCTATGTACCAGTCACAGAATTCGTCCCAGATAAATTCGTATACCATCCGGGCAGCCTCACCTAGCTCGAAACGCTCCAGATTACGGGTCACATCGGCAACAGTAGTGTTATACCTGCTTAAAATCCAGCGGTCTGCCATTGTATATGCTTGTGACTCCGGCGTATGCTCCGGATCAAAGCCCTCAAGATTCATTAGCACAAAACGGGAAGCATTCCAGATTTTATTGGCAAAATTCCGGCTGGACTCTACCCGTTCCCAATAAAAACGCATATCATTGCCTGGAGTATTGCCGGTAATCAGCATAAACCGCAGTGTATCTGCACCATATTTTTCAATGACTTCCAGTGGATCAATACCATTGCCTAGCGATTTACTCATCTTGCGTCCCTGGCTGTCCCGTACCAGACCATGAATAAATACATGGTCAAATGGAATGTCTTCCTGAAATTTCAACCCCATCATGATCATTCGGGCTACCCAGAAAAAAATGATATCATAACCGGTAACTAAGACACTTGTCGGGTAAAACTGCTTAAGCTCCGCTGTATCCTTAGGCCAGCCCATGGTGGAAAACGGCCATAGCGCCGAGCTAAACCATGTATCAAGAACGTCAGGATCTTGTTCAACCCTACCACCACACTTGGGGCAAGCAGTAATATCCACGCGGGACACGGTAACCTCGCCACAGGGGCAATACCAGGCGGGAATACGATGCCCCCACCAGATTTGACGGGAGATACACCAATCACGGATATTATCCAGCCAGTTTGTATAAATCTTAGTGAACCGCTCAGGTACAAATTGCGTTCTGCCAGAAGTAACCGCTTCAATACCTGGTTTGGCGAGGGGCTCCATCTTGACAAACCACTGCTTAGATACCAGTGGTTCCACAACTGTACTGCAACGCTGACAATGACCGACAGCATGGTTATGTTCGTCGATCTTCACAAGATACCCCTGGTCTTTGAGGTCTTTAACCAGGGCTTTACGGCATTCATAACGATCCATTCCAGCATATTTGCCGGTGTCTGCCGCCATAGTACCATCAGGATTTATTACTACAATCTCAGGCAACCTGTGTCTGAGACCCATATCAAAGTCGTTGGGGTCATGGGCAGGAGTAACCTTTACGGCACCTGTACCAAATGCCGGATCGACATAATCATCGGCTACAATGGGCAGGCGGCGCCCAAGCATTGGCAGTATCAGATATTTACCGATTAAATGCTTATAACGAGCATCCTCCGGATGTACGGCTACGCCACTGTCGCCCAAAATAGTTTCCGGACGTGTAGTGGCTACTGTGACATACTCACCGTCAATGCCCTCCACCGGATAACGTACATGATACAAATTGCCGGGTTTTTCCTCGTGTTCAACCTCGATATCACTAAGTGCGGTATTACAGCGGGGACACCAGTTCGTGATACGGTTGCCCTGGTAGATAAGACCCTGCTCATATAAGGTAACAAATACCTCACGCACAGCATTTGAGCAGCCTTCATCCATAGTAAACCGTTCACGTTCCCAATCACAGGAAGCGCCTAACCGTTTAAGCTGATTAATTATACGGCTGCCGTATTGGGCCTTCCATTCCCAGACTCGATCAATAAATAATTCCCGTCCGAGATCGTAACGGGTTTTTCCCTCTTGCGCAAGAACTTCCTCAACTTTGATCTGAGTTGCAATACCGGCATGATCGGTACCTGGCATCCACAACGTATTATATCCCTGCAAGCGCTTGAAACGGATAAGAATATCCTGCAGGGTATTATCAAGAGCATGCCCCATATGGAGCTGCCCAGTTACGTTTGGTGGCGGAATGACAATACTGAACGGTGTTTGATCCTTATTTACCTCAGCATGAAATAAATGGTTTTCTTCCCAAAATTTATACCACTTGGCTTCAACTGCCTGTGGGTCGTACACAGTAGAAATTGTATTTGTCTGTTTTTCTTCCATATATCCTCCTTGAATTATATCATGCAGCATAATAAAAAGCCCTTTCGTCCCCTAAGGACGAAAGGGCTTAGCCTCCGCGGTACCACCTTGATTTCCAGCGCATAGTTGCGCCGGACTCTTGATATGCCGTAACGTGGCACAGCGGCTACGCCTACTAAAGTTCAGCACAGCAGCTTAGAGATGACCTTCTGTTAATACTCATACTGAAAGACCTCACAGCCTAGGGCCTTCTCTCTGAACAGACATATCAACATACTCTTCTCTTCATTGCTACTAGTGTATACAATTGCTTTCATTATACTGGCTCAGACGGACAGTGTCAAGTTTTGGCAGTCATTGTGTCTGAGCAAATTCCAGGGTAAATTTCAATATAGTGTGTCCAATAATAGCCCCAATCCATTCGGCGCAATATTCTTGCCATTCAGAATTATTTAATAGTGTTTGAATTATTCAACCACTACAATAGCTTATGAGTACTATCTCTCACTATCTGAGAGAGTACCATATAGAGGAGGAATATTATGAGCAACTACTGTACCCCAAAAGAAATTACCCAAAACACGTTAGAAATTGGTTTAATTAAGTCCAAAATGGACATAACCAAGATGGTGTTATTGGGGGTATTGGCTGGTGCCTACATTGGGTTTGGAGCTGAAGGGTCAACTATGGCGACACACGATATTCCCATTCTTGGTCTAAGCCGATTTTTGGGAGGCGCTATTTTTGCCACAGGACTTATGATGGTGATAATTTGTGGTGCCGAGCTGTTTACCGGAAATGTCTTGATCACAATAGGGGTGCTGGAAAGGCGAGTCAGCGTAGCCACGATGTTACAGAACTGGTTTTGGGTGTATGGTGGAAATCTAGTCGGTTCACTACTTGTGGCTTATTTTATGTACGCATCCAATCTATGGTCATTTAATAATTCTCTTCATGGTGCCTATGTGCTAAAAATTGCAGTAGGCAAGGTAAGTCTAACATTCTATGAGGCTTTTATCAGGGGTATCATGTGTAACTGGCTGGTGTGCCTGGCGGTATGGATGGCTTACTCGGCTAAAGACATTGCCGGTAAAGTGTTGGGTATTTTCTTTCCTATCATGCTATTTGTAACAAGTAATTTTGAACATAGTGTCGCCAATATGTATTATTTAGCTGCAGGATTGCTGGCTAAAAACGTACCCGCCCTAGCCGAAGCCAGTCATCTAGGAGCTAAACTAAACACACTGAATCTGGAAACCATTCTTCTAGGCAACCTGCTGCCGGTAACTTTGGGGAACATTGTCGGTGGTGCCTTGTTTGTTGGTTCTTACTATTGGTTCTGTTATTTACGCAACCCTAATATTGCCCAAATAACAGCACCAGATAAAAACGAAACTATTTGCGTAAAATAAATTATAATAGCACAACAAAAAGCCCTCTCATCCAACATTTGTATTGGATTTCATTATGTATGAATGAAAAGGCTTAGCTCCCGTAGTTATAAGTTTAAACTGCTTAGATAATGCTCGGCCTTATTCAGGTCTTCCACTGTGTTCACATTCAGAAAGTAACAATCCAATAAACTCAGCCTGTTCATTTCCTCTTGGTCAATATAAGCAATATTTACATCATCAAAAAAAGACTGAACACAACGTCTGTCTTTCTGCAAGTGAGCCTCAATTGCCGGCAAGCACTGTTTCGAATAAATTGCATGCAAGGGTTCTACGCTTTCCCCGTTATGTGGAATAAGAATATCTTCCTGTCCCAAACGGTTCAGCATATAGTGAACAAGGGTTTTATCAATAAACGGCATATCACAGGCAAAAACAAATATATAAGGCGTGGCTGAGCTGATTAACCCTGCGTGAATGCCCCCCAATGGTCCTTTATCTTTTATAATATCACCAACCATATCACAACCTAAATACTTATAATCTGCAAACTGATTAGTAATGATAATTGGGGTCTTATCAAAAATATCAACAACTTTTCTCAAAACAATTTCTATTAACGGCTGGCCCCCCAATCTTACAAAAGATTTATTGGCCCCCATTCGCTGACTTCTTCCGCCAGACAATATGAATGGAGTAATACTCTTCTGCCACTTGGCTTTATTTTGTAATTC
>NZ_DATMXX010000164.1:0-16731 GCF_035561255.1 Sporomusa sp.
CTCGTAACAGTAAAGACAGAAGATAAAAATCCTAATATTATTACGATAGCCTGGACTGGCGTTTTTAGTCACAGCCCTTCCATACTGTACATTGCGGTTCATCCAGCAAGATATTCCAATGCCATGATAAAAGAGTCTGGGGAATATGTCATCAATATACCTTCGGCAGACTTAGCAAAGATAACCGATTATTGCGGCATTGTATCGGGGAAAAATGTAAATAAATTTGCCGAAACCGGTCTGACTCCAATACTCGCAAGCGTTGTAAAAGCTCCGTTGATAAAGGAATGTGCCGTTAATATAGAATGCAAGGTAAAAGATATTCTAAATTATGGCAGTCATGATATCTTTGTTGGAGAAATTGTTGCGGTACATTATAACGAAGAAGTAATAAAAGAAGATGGTACTCCTGACGTAGATAGAATAAGACCTTATGGTTATAGCTTTGGCGAATATCGTGCTATGGGAGAAAAACTGGGAGTAGCAGGTTATAGTAAGAAATAAAAATAAGTTGTCAACAACCCGTCACCGTGACACATGCGCGATGCATGCCGGCTACTGTGGGGAAACCCAGTACCTTATATAACCTCCATGCATGTGGAGTGCACAGTTCTGCTGAAAAGAAAACAAGCCCATGAAGCCAGGCTTCGCCTGGATTCATGGGCTGTGGGAAAATCTGGTATATGTTAGTTCAGACAAAGGAAGAAAACATCAGGCTTTTGGGCATGCTGTTGTTGGTCTGCTATTTGCATCGTAAGCGAGCTGCACGTTGTTGGACGTGTAGCTTTTTTGCGCTGTCGGTCAAACTTGTTTGTTACAATGTTAAGCTAATTACTAAGTAGCTAATGAGGTGTACTCTTCTCTGAATTTTCATCAGCGAAACTGCAGTAAATTGCTTGCGGTAAAATGGCGGAACCGACGTTAGGTGTTTTGTACTATAGACAATAAGTACTGCACCTTATAGTTCAATTCCAAGCAGATTCTTGACCAATAAGCCGATGAAAAAGGAGATGGCGGCTACGCCTAAACTTACGGCGGCCATTTCAGAAAACCGCTGCCAAAATGAAAACTCCTGGGCAATGGCAATATAATAGTTAAAGGCAGCGATGATGACGACAACCAACAGCAGCATGATAGTCAGAGCGATTCCGTACGACTGGTCGGGGAGGATTAGGTAGGGTGCCAACAGAATGGCCACGGTGACTACATAAGAGATGCCAGTGTATACAGCCGCATGCAGGGCGTTTTTTCCATTCTCGGCACGGGTGGATAAATATTCGGAAGAAGCCATGGACAAAGAGGCGGATATGCCGGTAATGAGACCGGCCATGGCAATGAATTGATTGCTTTGCATGGCAAAGGTGTATCCCGCCAAGCTTCCTGTAAACTCTACGAGGGCATCGTTTAGCCCCAAGATGATGGAACTGACATAGCGAAGCCGCTTTTCGTCTAAATTGGCGATTAGTTCGCCTTCGTAGGCGTTAGCGGCTGCATTGATTTCGATGATCTCCGGGAAGTTTTTCACCAGCAGGGCAGTGTTTTTTTTCGTTTTGAAAACGATTGAGCCGGGCTTCCATCTGCTTGATGGCGAAGGTGTAGCCTAGCAAAGCGGCGATGGTGGTATAAAACCACACCTGGCTGCGAAAAGGCTTTACGTCGACGCCGGTATGTTGTTTCCATTTCGAGTAATGCCGCGCTTCTTCCGCCGCCAGTTTTAAGAGGGTAATCTTATTTTGGCCATCAGCTACTCGCCGGGCGATGTTCAGGCAGATATCCCGTTCAGTGGCTTCGGCTCTTTGAAAATACTTTACTAATGCCATTAGCTCGTTATTAGTCATACGGTTTGTCCTTCCAATGGATAGAAAATATAAGTAAGCGGTCATGATCTTATTTTATCCTGATCACTTTGTTTATATCATATCGGGCTGTCATGAGAGGCTAGGGAATTTTGTAAAAACACAGGAGTCTATTTGTTCATCTGGAAGGGTTAAATCGGTTTGCGGCACAGCAGTTTGGCAGTCAGCTGAGTGCACAAAGCCGGGAATTTCTGGCCGTGAATGAGGCCTGCAGTAAAGCCGGAGGCGTGGCGGGCATTAAGTGTTCTTCCATTGGCGAGCTGGGACGACACCGAGGTTGTCTAACAAATCAGGCACTGACCTCTCAGCAGACCGCCTATTGGAAAGAGAAAGTAATGGCAGAAGCTTGTTGTAATTGTACAGAATGTCGTAAAAACCTTCATGTTCATTTGTGAAAAAAGAAGGCCATAAAAAACACATGCAGTTCTACTTTTTTGATAGGTTGTGGATGTACTATATATGGAATGATCATAGACGATGCGCCAATATTGAGTAGGCATGATTTTTGTAAACTTATAAATATCCCCCAAGCCACTTCTGCAGACACGAATAATCACTGGTTTTATCTTGACAACACTTTCCAACCATAATATAATTTGAACTGTTCAAGCAATGAAGGAGTGAGGTTATTGGCCAGACCGCCCCAAGACCCAAAGATCAAAATGGATGAAATTTTAGATGGGGCCGAGCCGCTGTTTGCCGCCAACGGCTACCGGAAAACCACCATCAGTGACATTGCCAAGGAGATCGGCGGCGCGCGAGGACTGCTCTATTATTACTTTAAGTCCAAAGAAGAAATCCTGGAAGCACTCATCAATCGTCAAATTGCTCATTTTCTCACCGATATCAGAAGTATGGCTTCGTCTGCCGACATGCTTCCGCCCCGTAAAATTGAATTCGTGGTGCATGCCTTCTTCCGAACGGCACACTACAAAGACGGTCTCTTTCTCGACTTTCTCTATGATGAAAAACATTTACATATAAAAAATAAAATCTTTCGCCAAGCAGCCCTCTTGCTGAAACCCTGGCTGCTGAAGATAATTGAAGAGGGGGTCCGTAAGCAATATTTTCATGTCTCTCACCTTCCGCCTGCTCTTACATTTATCATGTCCATCATGTTATGCTTAGGCGACACCTTGTGTGAAAAAATTCCGGATGAAGAAATGGCCTATCATTTAACCATGGCTGCGTCGCTCATCGAACGGGCATTGGGAATACCGGAGAATACCTTACATTTATCACTATCCACTGCCTAACAGCATGAACAATGACCTTCCGGCAGGTTACTGTTTGGATAATTTTTTACCTTTTAATTGAACTGTTCAAAAATAAATAAAAGCCACTAGTAAATCATACACCTATCCTTATACAACCATCAGGATCATCCAATCGAACTGCTTGGATGATTTTTCAAAGTCATTAATTGAACGGTTCAAAGATTTTGCATAATGACTTAGACAGGAGCAACAACGCAAACCACAATGCGCCATATCATTATTGATGATATTCCTGTAGAATCATCGCCCTCTTTATCATGGGAAGAAATTACAAAACTATTAAACGAAATCAGCTAATTCTGGAATTGGGAAGGCAGACAGATGGGAAGAGTTGAGATTATTCGCGACGGCAAATGGGTACATGTCTGTTCTTACGAGAAGCCTTCCATTCAGATACTCCCCTTATTAAATCATATAAAGGAGTGAAATCATGCCACCATTCTATCGAATTACAAAATTACCCAGGAACAAATTGTATTACAGCTTAGTTACAGCAGCCGTAGGGCTGTGCATTATGGGCGTCGGAATCTGGAAACTCCACAGCCAGCCCCAAGCCGCAGTGGAAGATATTCCGCTGGTGCGCACCGCTGTAATTGGCGCAACTAATGCTCCTCAAAGCTATCTCTATTCCGGCGAGGTACAGGGCCGTTATGAAAGCCAGCTGGCCTTTCAGGTGACCGGCAAAATCATCAAGCGCAATGTAGATCTCGGCAGTACGGTGAAAGCCGGCGATGTTCTCATGCAGATGGATCCGCGTGACCTGCAACAAACGGTAAACAGCACGTCCGCGCAAGTCTACTCCGCCGAGTCGCAGCGTAGGCTGGCGGAAAGCAATCTGCAACGTTACCGGCAGTTGTATGCGCAAAATGCCATTAGCCGGGCGCAACTGGACCAATATGAAAATGCCCATGAAGTCGCCCAGGCGGCCGTGCGACAGGCAACCGCCCAATATGCGCAGGGTGCCAACCAATTGGATTACAGCCTGCTCTCTGCCGATAAAGACGGTGTCATTGCCGCCATTGCCGCTGAAGCCGGCCACGTGGTCAGCGCCGGTCAGACCGTCATCACCATCGTGCAGGACGGGGAACGGGAAGTCGAAATCAGTGTACCGGAAAACCGGATTGAAGAAATCCGCAATGCAAAGCAGCTAACAGTGACGTTTTGGGCCCTGCCCCAGGTCAATTTAGAAGGCAAGGTAAGAGAAATCGCCCCTATGGCCGACGCGATAACGCGTACCTATAAAGTACGTATCAGTTTGGTCAATCCTCCGCCGCAAATCAAGCTGGGGATGACGGCAGGGGTCAGCCTGGCCGGTATGGGCGGTCCTAATCAAGCCGTCACCATGGTTCCACTTTCGGCCCTTTATCAAACCAATGACACACCGCACGTCTGGGTGGTCATCGATCACGTGGCAACTCTGCGTCCGGTGCAAGTCGGCAGTTTCGGCAATATGCAAGTTCAGATCGTCGCCGGCCTTAATCCCGGCGAGACCATCGTCGCAGCCGGTGTACATAAACTGCGGGAAGGGCAGACCGTGAGGCTGACGGAGGGTAATACCCCATGAAACCGTTTAATTTGACTGAATGGGCGCTGAACCATAAGCAGATCGTTTATTTTTTTATTGTCCTGCTGGTGGTGGGCGGGATCTTCTCGTATCAAAACCTCGGCCGCATGGAAGATCCCGATTTTTCGATCCGGCAGATGGTGGTAACCGTAAACTGGCCTGGTGCTACCGCCCGCCAGGTGGAAGAACAAGTCACCGATAAAATTGAAAAAAAACTGCAGGATACCCCTGGTTTGGATTTCCTGCGCAGCTATTCCCGGCCGGGGCAGGCCATTATTTACGTCAATTTGAAATATGATGTCGTTACCGGTCCCCAACTCCGGCCCACCTGGCTGGAAGTGCGCAACATGGTCAACGATATTAAGCCCACTCTGCCTGCAGGCGTCCAGGGACCGTATTTTAATGACCGCTTCGACGATGTTTTCGGTTGCATTTACGCCTTAACTGGCGACGGCTACAGCTACGAAGACCTGCGGGAAAAAGCGGAGACCATCCGCCGCATTTTCCTCGGTGTGCCGAATGTGCGCAAAGCGGATCTCGTCGGTGCCCAGGCCGAAAAAATCTTTATTGAAATAGAGACAACCAAACTGGCGCAATTGGGCCTGGACCCTTCGGATATTACCGGTGCCGTCCGGGCGCAAAACGCCATGACGGCCTCCGGCATGGTGGAAACGGTCTCCGACAACGTCTATTTGCGCATTACTGGTATATTCGAAAATATAGAGGACCTGAAAACTCTGCCGATCCGGGCCGGCGGACGTACCTTCCGGCTGGGTGATATCGCCAAGATTGAACGCAGTTATAGCGATCCGGCAGACCCGAAACTGTTCTACAACGGCCAGCCGGCCATTGGCATTGCCTTGTCGATGGAAAATGGCGGCAATATTCTCACCCTTGGTGAAAAATTAGATAAGACGGTGGCGCAAATCCAAAAAGATCTGCCGCTTGGCTTAGAACTCAATACCGTTTCCAACCAGCCGAAAGTAGTGAAAGAATCCATTAACGAATTTGTGAAGTCGCTAGCGGAAGCCGTGGCGATTGTCCTCATCGTCAGTTTCTTAAGTCTGGGGATGCGCTCTGGTATGGTTGTCGCCTTTTGCATTCCGTTGGTCATTATGGGCACCTTCATCTTTATGAAAATCTTCGGCATCGACCTGCACAAAATTTCTCTCGGCGCACTCATCATCGCCCTGGGACTGTTAGTGGACGATGCGATTATTGCCATTGAAATGATGATCGTAAAACTAGAGCAGGGCTGGAGCCGTTTTGACGCCGCCTGCTACGCCTATACCTCCACCGCCACACCCCGCCTGACCGGAGCGCTGATCACCTGCGCAGGCTTTGTGCCGGTCGGCTTCTCCAAAGGCAGCGCTTCCGAATATGTGGGCAGCCTCTTCTCGGTGGTAACCATTGCCTTGTTACTGTCCTGGGTTGTAGCCGGCATAGTCACACCGCTGTTCGGGTACCATTTGGTAAAAGTCGCCACAACCACACAAGGCCACGATATTTACGATACGAAATTTTACCGGAAATTCAAACAATTGTTGAGTTGGTGCCTGGTGCACTGCCGCATGGTCCTGGGAATTACCGCCGCCATGTTTATTGGTTCCTTGCTGCTGATGTCCTCCATTAAACAGGAATTTTTCCCGCCGTCAACCCGGCCGGAATTGCTGGTGGAACTCCGCCTGCCGCCCGGCTCTTCCCTGCAAGCAACGGAGGAAGAAGCCAAACGTTTCGCCGCGCAGTTTACCCAGGATGACACTGCCGCCAATTTCACCTATTACACGGGTCAGGCAGCGCCACGCTTCGTGCTTACCGCTTTTCCGCCTGACGCCGATACGAATTTTGCTGAATTTGTCTTTGTCGGAAAAGATCTGAAATCCCGCGAACTCCTGCGGGAGAAGGTGGAAAAACTCTTGGCGACGCATTTTCCTAACGTGCGCGGCAATGTCAAGGTTGTGACCACCGGTCCATCCGATCCGTATCCAGTCATGCTCCGGGTCAGCGGCTATGACCATGACAAAGTGCGCGCTATTGCCAAACAGGCCCAGGACAAACTCGCTGCCAATCCCCATTTGCTTGATGTCAATCTGGAATGGACTGAAAAAACCAAAGTTATGCATTTGGCCATTGACCAGGATAAGGCGCGGATGCTGGGCCTGGACAGCCAGACGTTGTCCTCCAGCCTGGAGGCCCTATTGTCCGGCACAGCCGTGTCCGAATTTCGCGAGAAAGACAAAACGGTCGGCATTATGTTCCGGGTCGCCGCCCAGGACCGCAGCGACCTTGCACGGATTAAGGACTTAACCATTCATACCGGCAACGGGAAATTCATCCCCCTGGACCAAATCGCCAAAATCAGTTATGACGCCGAGGACGGGGGTATCTGGCGGCGGGACTTAAAGCCGACGATTACCGTACAGGCCAATATCGCCAAAGAAATTACCGGTAACGATGCGACCTATGAAGCCTACGACAACTTAAAGGAACTGCGAGCTTCCCTGCCGCCTGGCTACACTATTGAGATTGGCGGTACTACGGAATTAAGCGATAAGGCCACCCGTTGGTTGCTGCAGCCGGTGCCGGCTATGGTGATTATTATTGTCACGTTACTGATGTTCCAACTGCAAAACATCCCCAAAATGGTCCTGACCCTCTTAACTGCGCCGATGGGCATCATCGGTGCCAGCCTAGCCCTCCTGCTAACAGGTCAGGCAATCGGCTTTGTCGTACAATTGGGCCTATTGGCGCTGGCCGGTATCATTATGCGCAACTCGGTCATTCTCATTGATCAGATTGAGCAGCATCTAAAAACGGGTGAACCCCTGTGGGATGCCATTATTAACGCCACCGTCACCCGCTTCCGCCCCATCATGCTGACAGCGGCAGCCGCTATTTTGGGCATGATCCCCTTAGTATCCAGCATTTTTTGGGGACCAATGGCAGTCGCCATCGCCGGTGGATTATTGGGCGCAACGATATTAACACTGTTGGTACTGCCGGCGATGTATGCGGCCTGGTATCAGGTTGAGCCAACTCCTGCTCTTTCCCGGAATACTCCGCCGGATGAACAGCAGCTTCACGTATAAACAGACACCTATAAAACAGCCATAGTGCCTTGGTAACACTATGGCTGTTTTGCTATTGATTTTGAGAAGCGGAAAAGGAAGTGAAGGTTGTACATGCTCTATTGCTGTGGTGTTATGATGCATTGAGTACAATCTTTATGATAAGCCTGATCTGTTTATTCAGCCTAATTATTCTGGTCTGCATACTTCTTGCAATATGTCTGGCATTTCTAATATATGCTGCCGAGAATGATCCGCCTGTAAAGGGACCCAATCCCCAAGCGCAAAATCGGTCCGTATTCATTAAAAGAAATTGCGCGGCTGACTGCGTAAGAGGCGGTGCTGATCCAATAAGGAGCTGATGATGTGGAAAAAACTATTGAAAATCGAATCGTTGACGCCGCTACCCCCATATTTGCGAAATGCGGATTTGAGCACGTCACCATAAAACAGTTGGCACAAGCAGCCCAAAGCAATATTGCCGCCATTTCCTATTATTTTGGCGGCAAGTCAGCCCTTTACCAGGTTATACTGGAAAACCAGTTTTCACCTGTACTTCAGTTATTCCAAAGAAGAGAAAGCAGTACAAAAATAACAGCAGCCGAACGTCTGATTGGCTATGCAGAAATTATCGTTGAATTAAAGCGTAAACAACCGTTTCTGACTCCGCTTTGGCATTACGAGATTATCTGTCATAATACCGTCAATCCCATCGTTAAAGACTATACCGCTCAACTCTACCGGTATGTTTACGCTGCTTTACAACAGGGAATATCCGAAAAAGAATTCATATCTGACCTCCAGCCTCACCAGACGGCCTTACTGCTGATTGAACTGCTGCATGCTCCCGGCATCCCTGTGTCGCTAACTGCGGAATACGGCCCGTTAACTGAGGATTCAAATAATGATTACACCGTCCAGGCATTTCACCATTATCTGCAGGGAATTAGGTGTACTCCACTGCCGGCTACTACCCAAATGACCAGCATAAAAACAGCGGACTTTTTTGTGACTGTTGAATAATACAATCGAGTGTGAATTTACGTAACGATAGAAGAGATCGGCTGAGGTTGTAAAAAAAATTCAGCCGATCTCTTTGTTATTTCAGATAAAAACAAGGAAAGTCTGTAGTTGTTTTAGTGATCTTTGACCTTTGACCAATTAGCTTCGCCCCAGTCACACATGAGGTTCAAAATAGGGTATTTGGGGGTCAGCGGGCGTGGCCAGGATCGCGGGATAATCCCGGCCGGGCACTATGTTATGGTAGGGTGAATAGGCACGGAGATTGCGGAAATCCGCCTTCTTCGCGGGGTCTCAGTAATCGGCCATCCACAACTGCTCGCCGGTGAACCGGTGGTAGCGAAGCATGTCCATGACGCCGACACCTGCAAGGGAAGCCGCAAACAGGTCCGGGCGCTGGTTGACGACAGCGCCGATGAGAAGGCCGCCGCCGGATTCGCCCTGGATCGCCAGCCCATCGGCGGGCGTGATCCCACCAGCTTTCAGATATTGCGTTATAAAATTTGAGAGGATTATATGGTAGAGCGGATCCACGTAATAAATCTGATGAGAGTGGCGTTTGTGCTGCAGTCAGGTTGGGTTATAGAAATTATGTGACTATTATAGGATACGATAAGGTGACATTATCACAAGTTAAACACATGGGGTAAGAAAATGGATTGCGTTTATACTATTCAGTGTGATATAGTATTAAGTACCGTATAGGGCGGGGGCAGTTTATACTTCTTAGGAAGTATTAAAGTCAGCCATAGATAATATGGTTTAAACTGGATTAGTAAGCCTATACACACTACAAGTGTGCATAGGCTCTTTTTGTGTTGTATGAAGAAAGGGGAATTTATAATCACATACCTATTATTATCATTGATTTGGTAATTGCTGGCGATAATGCTATCGTAATTGGATTAATCGCCAAGAATTTACCTAAAGAGCAGCAGACAAAAGCAATTTTTTGGGGAACAGCTGGAGCGATTGCTATTCGGACTGTTGCTACCCTCATTGCGATGTGGTTATTAAAAATCCCGGGACTTCTAATGGTTGGAGATCTGCTGTTAATTGTGATTGCTTTCAAACTTTTAACGGCAACAGAAACTCAAGGCGAAGGAACTTTTACTCCACAGAATACTTTTGCGCCAGCAATACGAGCGATTATTATTGCAGATTTGCTTATTAGCATTGATAATGTATTGGCGGTAGCAGGTGCCTTTCACGGGAGCTTCTTATTGGTGTTTCTAGGCCTGCTAATTAGTATTCCGATTGTAATTTCGGGAAGTAGACTTTTTGTGACATAGGTGGATCGCTTTCCGATCATTCTCTACATCGGAGGAGGCGTAGTCGCCTGGACTGCTGCAAAGATGATCGTTCAGGAACCTTTTTTAAAAGCATATTTCACCAATCCGTTCCTGCAGTGGGGATTTGAAATTTTAGTGACAGGCGTGGTATTGTTGTCTGGAGTTTTAACCAATCAAAAAAGAAAAATAAAAGAGAAAGGGTAGATACCTTACTAGGTGTTAAAGACGACAGAAAAGGAGCTTACCGATGTTGTGGTTTATTGCAGTAATTTTAGGCATTGTCCAAGGATTAGGAGAGTTTTTGCCTATTTCTAGTTCAGGACACTTGATTCTTGTTCGCTGGCTATTTAATTGGGAATCCATCATTGAGCAAGCCGGTGGAAATATTGATATCGCTCTTGACGTGGCCCTCCATGTGGGAACGCTGGCGGCAGTTCTCATTTACTTTTTTCAAGATTGGTTGGAATTGACTAAAGATGGTTTAACTAAGGGGTTACAAACAAAACAAGGAAAAATGTTCTGGTATTTGGTAGCAGCCACAATTCCCGGCGGCCTTGCCGGTCTTGTTTTAGAATCAAAAATCGAACAAGTTTTTCGCTCACAGCCCCTTATTATTGCCGGCGGCCTTGCTATTATGGGGGTGGTTCTTTACTATGTAGACAAGAGAATTGACGAAAAATTCCATCTTGACAGGATAACTTTCAAGCAGGCCCTTTTAATTGGCACCGCACAGGCATTGGCGCTCATTCCTGGAGTATCGCGTTCCGGAATAACTATGACTACAGCGCGCATGCTAGGATTTACGCGGGAAGCCGCCGCCAAATTTTCTTTTTTGCTGGCAACGCCAATTATTGCCGGTGCTGCGCTAAAACATACGCCTGATATCATGCACAACATTGGAAACCCTTTGTTTTTCGTCGGCACATTTACATCAGCAATAGTTGGCTTCTTTTCGATTAGCTTTTTGCTAAAATATCTTCAACGACATAATTTTGCGATATTCGCAATCTATCGGTTAATATTGGCGGCAGTCATTGTTTTTATCTATTTCGGTAAAGGAGTTTAAGCCCATAAGCAAGTGTGCATAGGTTTTTCTCATTTTTATGATTATTTTTAGCAATAGATTGGGAGGAAATTGATGGCAAGTGCAATCGTAACGGCTTTTGTTTCATTCGTAAGTACTAACATTGATGACATTTTTGTGTTGATGATATTCTATTCTCAAATAGGCGGTCAACTGAAAAAACGTCATATTATTATCGGTCAATATCTTGGCATAACAATACTCCTTATTGTAAGCGTTTTAGGTTCATTGGGATTGAATTTAGTCCCGCAGCAATATACGGGATTGTTGGGAATGGTTCCAATCGTGTTAGGGATTAAAGAATGGTCGGAATACAGGAAAGAGAAAAAAGCTGCTGCTAATTCAACAATGGAAACTATGTCAGCAGTGCAAAGTGAAACAGGCTCAGACACAATCGGGGAAAGTCCCATGAAGGATCATTCGGATACCGCAACAGAGTATGTAATGGATGAACTCAATAGCGAAATTGAAGCGCGAGACACAAAAGAAGCAAAAATAAGGGCTGCGTTAAGCAAGTTGATCGATCCTGCGATTGTAAATGTTTCTTTAGTTACGATTGCTAATGGTGCTGATAATATAGGTATTTATATACCACTGTTCACAAGGCTAAATACATTTGAGCTTATTATAACACTTATTGTTTTCTTATTATTGATTGCCGTATGGTGTTTTATAGGGGAAAAACTGACAAATTTCCCCGGCATAAAACACATCCTTGAAAAATACAAAAATATATTAGTGCCAATTGTATTTATTGGGATAGGTGTATTTATTTTAGTGGAAAGCGATGTACTCAGTTTCTTAGCGATGAATCTACTAGAATAATTGAACTATAAGAAACGTGAGTATTTCGAGTCTATTTACCGTACAGATATTGATGACAGGCGTTATACAAAGACGCTATGCACTTGTTTCATTTGAGCTAGAGGTGCCAGTAGTAACAAGCATCTAACCTATCATATTTAGTACTTCATAAAAAACTGGATTTTTAAAGTAGTTAAGAAGCGTTGTCTGTTACGTGTTTTCTTTTCATACATTATGCCAACTCAATGCACGTGGAGTGCACAGTTCTGCTGCAAAGAAAACACAGCCCCTGAGGCCAGGCTGCGTACCGTAACTTGCTCAACTGCCTCCGAATCATATTACTGAATTTGAATAGTAAAGAAGAAATCTCGAAGGAAAAAGACGGCAGCATACCTGCAGCATACCCCGCTTTTTTCCACATCACAAGTTTCTTTAAATTCATGCAGGCGAATAAAAGTGTGAGGCATGAACTTTCCTCAAGCCGCGATACTGGGATTAAAATTTCACGAAGCTACGTCCTTTAGGATGGCATTGTCCGAGAATAACCCGGTTACCAGATTTTTTAGCACAGGCATTTCTTTTCTGGGTTTTTCACTCGTTTGGCCTAATCAGTACGCATTCTAGCGTAATCTTTTCACCAGCGATAATAGGTCGTGAGATGCCCACAGGCTTCACCAGCGGTTTTCCCTGGCTGGGCAAGACTTCCGACTCTCCGTTTTGATTATACTTTTTCGAACTCTCTTTTAAAAGTCGGCGTCGCTCTCTCGGGTCAGGTCAGAGTTACTATACTATATATTGAAAAAAACGATGAGTTCGATACCGTATTTTGTGTTTGGCATCTTGACAGTATTTTGAGAGAAAGATAAACTGTAATAAACCGGTTGGTTTATTATGACGATAAATTTATTTGCATTGGAGAGGTATCTCTGTAAGAGATCCAAGATGTTGTAGATACTCTATCGCGCAGAACATACGAAAATACGCCAGGCTGCGGATGAGCTGATGGACATCTATAAACAAGATCACTTACCGTGACGCATAGATATAGACATGAAACGCGAGAATGCAAACATTGATGCCAATAGCCATGGGTACTATGTTGAAGTATGGTTCGGAAGGCGCAAAACATTTCGTCAACCATATCCATGACTAGGTGACTGGCAATGAATTGATTTTCCCATGATAAAGAGACCGGTCTATAAACTGGAGGTGGCTATTATGATCAGAATCGAAGAAATAATTCTCCAAGAGAAGGAAAATCTGGGGATACATGAATATGCTTTTATCCAATCCGATCAAGTGATTTTCTCCGATGAAGTAAGACAACTATGCGAACAAAATGTTTGCCGGATGTATGGTACATCATGGGCCTGTCCGCCTGCGGTCGGAAGTATCGAAGCTTGCAGGGCGAAATGCGCTCAATTTGAAAATGCTTTTATTTTTACCACACTGGCCAAACTGACACCTCGATATTTTCCTGATATGAACGAATGGCGCGAAGCCAGGATAATACACGAAGCTATCACAGAAAAGGCTGCAAGTATTTTTCGGAGCGAATTCAGCACCATACTTACTCTTTCTGCAGAAGGATGTCTGATCTGTAAGTCCTGCACGTATCCGGAGAAGGCATGCCGGTTTCCCGAGCGGATGTTTCCCGCCACAGAAGGCTTTGGAATTCTGGTTGTAGAGCAGGCTAAAGAGTGCGGCATTAAGTACAATAATGGACCTCACACGATTTCATATTTTAGTATGATATTCTTTTAGTATGGGGGCATTAAAAAAATCTATTGACAGAATCTGGTGGTTGCTATATTGTTAAATTAGACTGGTCGGTTTGTTTTGCGATTTGAATCAACCCAGATTAAGCAATGGAGGAAGAGTAGTGAGGTTTGGAATGGAGGAGGGACTATGAATTCCTGTGAATTATTCCTTACAATTAAGCGAGAAGCGGGCGACATGGTTTCTGAATATTTGGCAAACGAATATGATGTGCAACATATTCAGAGCCCACCAGGAAGTGTTCAATATATAATCCAATCTGTTGCCAGGTATAACCGGGAAATATTCTCTGAAATCAAAAAACGAACCTGTGTCAATGTGTCGGAAGAAATCGATGCCGACATGCTTGAAGACTTTACGCTTCGAATAAATCAATATATGGAGGACAATGCGCCTGGCCAAACTGATTTTAAGGAATATATCCGGATTATATCAACCTATTTGACTTTTATCGCAAGAAAACCACTACATCCTCCGGGCATGTTTATTAGCGATAATCAGAAGATCATTGAACAAGACAATAATTATTATTGCCCCGCCAAAAGTAAATATATAGTTAGTGACAGGTCCTTGTGCGAATATTGTGTTGCAAAGTGTTTAAGATACGTTTGAATAATTGACGCATTGTGAGGGGGAATAGCATGATGGAATAAAGGTGTACATACACCTTTATGGTATAATATAAAGGAGGAAACGAAAATGATTGAACATATTTACACGGAAGGCGAAAAGAAATTAATGTAGGATTACTGGGAGCAACGCAGTAAGGAACCAAGGTAAAATCTACTCGAACTTGTGAAGCATGTTGACCCGATGAGTGAGACGAAGGGACGGGAAGCCTGGGGGTATATCGTCCTGGATCGTCTGCTGACGGACGATATGGTGAATTTGATGCTTCAAATGGAGGTGAGAGTCCCGGTTTACATCAATGCCTTGGCTGAAAAGGCCGAAAAAACAGTGGAGGAGGCGGCAAAGCTTGTCGACCTGCTGGTACATATCGGCGCCCTTGAGTACCATACTGACGATGACGGTGTCGACTGGGTCATGCTCAACATATTTGCGACGGGCATGTTCCGCCAAGACTGGCGAGGGTGTCGAGGCGTGGGTGAACTGGCTGCATAAGCAAGTCAAAGAGTGGAACGAATAATATTTTAATAGGTATCGAATATTGACTATACACCGTGCCAACGATCACATATCGTCAATTAAAAATGATCGCTTGACGTGCTGAAGGTAAAAATAATATAATTAACAAACAATAGTGTATATACACATAAATGAGAAAATTGAAGGGAAATTACCATGAACTATAAGATTTATCCCCAACACCCCGGTGTATGTAACTACTGTATGAACATCCGCCGGGCTTCTCGGGCGGTTACCCAATTTTATGATGACGTACTAAAGCCTAGCGGATTAACCGTTGCCCAACTGTCGCTACTACGGCATCTTGAAATGGCGAAAATAGCTACTATTAGCAACCTGGCAAAAATGATGCGTATTGACCGGACTACTCTGAACCGTAATATGAAACCTTTAATTGAGGCGGGATTTATCGCCGTCAACCCCGGCAAAGATTCGCGCACCCGGGAGATAAAGCTGACGACAGCAGGAAAGAACGCGGCAGACAAAGGGTGGGCGCTATGGGGGGAGTCCCAGGCGGCGCTAAAAGAATATATGGGAGAAGTGGACCTTGCGAGACTTGTCCAACTGCTGTCGAAGCTGGAGGCCATCGTGCCTTGAGGAGGGCGGCAGCCGGCAGGTAGGCCAACTGACGGAAATTATAAACCAGACTGAGATTGAGTATATCTCCCTCTGCCGCCCGCTGATCCGTGAAAGTGATCTGATTAACCGTTGGCAGGCTGATGCAACAAGTTCGGCAAAATGCATTTCATGTACTAAATGTTTTCGGCTTGATGGAACGCGCTGCGTCTTCAATGGCAAATAGAAGGAGGCGTATCACTGGACAAAGCTGTGGAGATAGTAATTGAGCGCAGGAAAGCGATGAAGCGCTACGCCAGGTTTGCCCATTATTTAAAAGTTCACCGTGAGGTGTTCGAAAAGAAGTATTTTAGAATTAAAAAGGAGGTATTTCCATGTCCAACAAAACCGTCGTCGTCAGCCACCGTGGCCCCGTCGCCACCATCACCCTCAGCCGCCCCGCTGTCTTCAATGCACTTGACCGGGCTTTGGTTGACGACCTCACTGCCGCCCTCGGGGCAGCTGTTGCTGATCAGACCGTGCGAAGCATTATCCTTACCGGTGCCGGTAAAGCCTTCTGCGCCGGCGGTGACCTCACTTACCTCACCGCCTTGACTGTCGACCCAATCGCTTTCCGGCGGTTTATCGAGGACGTCGGCAAAGTAGCCGCCCTCATCATGAGCCTCGAAAAACCCGTCATCGCTATGGTCAACGGCGTCGCCGCCGGCGCTGGCTTCAATCTCGCCTTGGCCTGCGACATCGTCTTCGCCGCCCGCTCGGTCCGCTTCGTCCAGAGCTTCGCCAAAGTCGGTCTTGTCTCTGATATGGGCGGCATGTACTTGCTGCCCCGCCTGGTCGGCACTCACAAAGCCAAAGAACTCATGTTCACCGCCGACAGCATCGACGCCGCTACTGCCCACGGCCTCGGCCTCGTTAACCACGTCGTTGATGACGATGATCTGCCGGACGCCACTGCCGCCTTCGCCAGCCGCTTAGCCGATGGTCCCCCTGTCGCTATTAGCTGTATGAAAAGAGTCATCGACCGAAGCCTCGACCTCGCTACCGTCCTCGCCGCCGAAGCCGACCTACAGACCATCTGCGCCGCAACAGCTGACCATGCCGAAGGGGTGGCTGCTTTCCGTGAGAAACGGAAACCCATCTTTACTGGCAAATAAGGAAGCCTGACGGAGCAAAGTATGTTCCCCCGCACATCTCTACAAAGTGACATTATCATAAGTTAAACACCATAACATTGCGGTTGCTATTGACAGGAAGAGTATTAAGAT
>NZ_DATMXX010000165.1:0-22430 GCF_035561255.1 Sporomusa sp.
TACGAACGGCACCAACCCTGGCAAAATAAGTATAGCCACTTGGCAATGTAGGTGTAGTGCTATTAGTTGACATTAAACAAGCCACTGTTGCCGTTGTTGGATTATAAATGACGTACAGATAGTACCATGTTGACACCGCTAATGATCCCGTGTCTCGTCCATTTGCTCCTGTTATTGCTGTATTTAAAGCAAGACTAACACTTGACGCAATATATTGATTTTTAACCGCATTAAGTAAACTAATGGCATTCGCTGTAATAGTCGCCGCACTGTTACCAGTTACTAATATTTTTAGATTCGAGAATCCTGAAATTCCTGAACTAGATGCGCTCACTGCCGCTTGTACAAATGCTGCCGTTGCAACCTGTGTTGTATTTGTCCCTGCTGCTGGCGTAGGTGCAGTTGGTATACCCGTCAGAGCAGGGGAGGCAAGCGGTGCAGCCCCTAATGTCGCCAATGCCGCTGTCGCATTAGCATCATCTAACAATGTGCGAGCAAATGCAGTAAGTGTAGTCGTTGCAAAAGTATCGCTGCCAGTTGCATACACCATCTGATTCGCTGCTGTAGTCAGTGCCGCCAAGGCTGTAAGCGTGGCATCAAGCGGTTGCTTCCCGGCCAACAGATTTGTCATTGTAGCCGCAAAATTGGGGTCATCACCTAGCGCAGCCGCTAATTCGTTTAAAGTATCAAGGGCCCCCGGTGCTGAAGCTATAAGATTGGCTATTGCCGCTACCACATATGCGGTAGTAGCCAACTGAGTAGTATTTGTCCCCACTACTGCAGTAGGTGCTGTCGGCGTGCCGGTTAGTGCCGGAGATGCTTTCGGGGCTTTTTCGCTTGCCAATTCGGCAATGGCCGCCTGCACGTTAGTTGCGGCTACATCGCCGGTTGCCGTGCTAGTCACGTTGGCTGCGCTGATCTTAGGCCCTTGACCTGCGACTCCATTATGGGTATGGCCGGTCGTCCCCAACAAGGCATCAAGAACGTCCGCATTGTCGTTTAAATCTTCAATATTAACAATATCTGTACCATCCGGTTTATTTAAATTAAGATTTGGTGTTTGTTGCATTTCTTACCCCCCATAAGTTCGTAATTGTCCCCAATTTCGGGTTCCAGCCTCATTCCAGATCAATGGCTTGACCATATTCCATACCGTGTAGGTGTAACTAATTGAATATCCCAAGTGCGCCGGTTTAATCTCATCAAGCATAGCTAAAAATCCCGCCATATTCGGCGGGATTCCTAAGACTCCGATGAATTTTACTTCAAAACGGTAATCTTCCGGGTACTCAATAACATCTACTTCCCCGCCGCTGAAGGCAATGGCAACACCCTTGATCCGCTCTTTAGTAGATGTACCTGATCCCCTTAATTTTGCTTGGATGATTTCCCGGCGCCGGACATAGGAATTACTCCGGTTAGTGACTAACCCTAATTCGTTTTCCCAGTAATCCAGCCCCCAAGTGGCTGTTTTAATGAAAAACTGTTTGAGTAAATCCGGTATTGCGTCGTACCGTAATGCTCCTACTTCCTCAGCAACTGTACCTTGTAATTTGAGCATTTCCTTCGAATCTTGGTAATACCAAGGGAGGTATCGCATCAAGTCGGGTATGGTATATTCTGGTGTCTCGGCGTCTGCGCCCTGGTCACCGTAGATAAACGTGGAGTATAAAAGTTTTCCGTATGCCATATTACACCCCCTTAAGCTGGTTCCAGGTGACACCAGTTGCCGTTATTGGGATTGTAATATTATCCGTGCCGTCAAAAGCAACCCCATTAATGGTTCTGGCAGTAGCCAACTTAGTAGCTGTAGCGGCATAATTAACTGATTGGCTGCCAATATTTCCTGAATGAACAACTGAACGCCACGGATAAAAAGTAGCTCCACTACCGCTCCATCCTCTAAACCATAGGTTATCGCTATTATGGCCTCCAACCATCTGCAAACCAACATCTACATTAGCAGCCACTATACCCGCAAGATAAGATCCTCCTGGAATATTTGCAGGTGCATTATTAAGAGCGAACATTCCACTTGTTCTATAGGTATTAAGGTCATTGGTGCTTCTACCCGTAATACTAAAATTACTTAAAGATAATGCTGTTCCTGCACTGTCAGCTACAGAGGCATAATCTACCTTGCCGTCATTATCGGCATCATAGATGGATTTAAGCATATCCCCATATCCAGCTGCTTCAAGTTGGATATGAGTAACCCAATTTGCTATTTGTGTATCAGTGACAAACCGATAAGCAGCAGTTTGTGAAATAACCGTAGCAGGAAACTTTCCGCTTGCATCAAGACGCAAAACCTTGCTGGCTGTAGCAGTGGAAACTACTTCGGAAGCAGCTAATTTCTGACCAATAAGGCTAGTCATTGTTGCCGCGAAATTGGGATCATTCCCTAAAGCATTAGCGAGTTCATACAGTGTGTCCAACATTTCCGGTGCACCATCTACAATAGCGGCAACACTTTGATCAATATAACTGATTAACGCTGCCCGAACTGCTTCTAAGCGGTTAGCAACATTGTGGGCATCGGTCACATTAGCACCGTGAGTATTTAAATTGGCTTGTACTGCATTGGCTTTAGTGGTCGCATCCTGCGCCGCTGCACTAATGGCCGCTGTTTTGGCTGCATCCGCTTTAACCTGTGCGCCCGCCGGAGTTTCCGCACCAATTTGCGTTACCGTTACACTATGCGGATTTTGCTTGTCGGCAACGTGCGCCGTCAGGCGATTGTCGATCACCTCAACGGCTTCATCATTAGCTGTCTTATACCGCTCGACCTCTGTTTGCGTAGCGGTTATAGATTCTTGCAATCCATTGACATCATCTGCTTCGACCGTATCCCCCGGCGTTTCATAGGTCACGTAAACAACCGGAACACCTGCAAAAACCTTGATATGCCGCCGCCACGGTGTTTCAGATGGGACTGACACAATGTAATTAGTAATTTGCTCCCCTGTAAGTTTGGAGCCGGTATACACCCGGATACTGGTGTTGGTAATATTGTCGTGATCAAGAAGTCCCTCATATTTACCGGCTGTAATCGGTAATTCTTCTTCCATGACATAAACGCTGCCGTCTGTCTTTTTATTGAGCTTTGCAGGGAATTTATCTATTTGATTTGGGTAGGACATAGGCTACACCTCCAGGTCAATGCTACCCGTTATCGGTATTTCTTCACTACCTAGCGTCACGTTGGCCAGAGCATCATTTAACAATAGATTACTGTAGTCATTTACACCTGGAATTGTAAGCAAGAGTGTGCCAATTCGCGCATGACTAACATAGGTACTAGAAAATGCAATCCCTTGCAAATATTCTTGAACGCCTGTCAGGAATGCATCATAAATGACTTGCAATCCATAGCCAGCTGCCAACACTACCGTAACATTCACATTTATTGGTTTACCAATTGCCGACACCACTGTCATTGTCGCGCCGATCGGCCGGACAGATTCAATGTACTCGGCAACATCCGAAACTAGGCCTGGTGATGCGGGCTGAATATCCGAGTTGGCAATAGCCACTTTGACGGTACCGTTGCCATTCCAAAGAGGAAACACTTTGGCATCACCGACACCCGCGACTTCCCGCGCCCATTGTTTATAATGATAAATGTTCCCGGATGTTATGGGCTGCCGTACTCGGAAATGATACCGTTCGCGCAGGGAAGCATCTGACTCCGCATCTTCCCCCTCGGTAATGATCTCGCCTAATTCCGCCCTGGCCAGCCCCGCTACGGTTGTAATCGCCACAAGCTCGCCTAACGGTCTGTTTCCTGTATCGCCAGATTCTTCGCATTGCAAAGCATATTGACCTAAACTAATTCTTTCAACTGCAACATAGTTGACTTCTTCCGCCATAAAGCGCGAGCCAACCGGGACATCCATCAGCACATCATTGGGGCCATAAAAAAAGCCTTTACGCGAGGCGTAAATAGCTGGCTGCCGGTCTATTCCCATTTCAGTTGTACGGAGCTCAAGATATTCTTCTTTTGAGGTGTCGGCAAAACCTAGTGCAATATCTTTATCAAGTTCAATATAAGCCTGCTCCAATTCTTTCGCAGTCGGGGATAATGCATCGTAAATGAGACTCCCTTCCCGCTTGTCGATCGTATCCGGCACCCGGGAGAGCAAGTCGGTCATTAAATTTTCAAAAGTCTTATCCGCATATCTTCTCTCCATTATAAATTCACTCCATCAATTTCAATTACCCCGGCTACGGTATCCACGGTAAAACTGACAAATATTTCATCACCGTTGGGCTTTATATCAAAGTTGTAGACTTTATTAATCCGGCTGTCGTAGATCAAAGCCTCGGTAAGCATACGCTTGACCTCACTCCGCAAAAATTCGTTGGAAAAGCCTTTGCCAATCATGCTTGGGACTTCGCAGCCGTAGGCATCAGTGTAAATTTCATGAACAAATCTTGGGGTAAAGATAGCTTTTCTAATAAACTGCTCAATAGCCTGCCGGCCGTCAACCATGCCTTTAATTTGTCCAGTATCAATGTCTAATGCATATGTTCTTGATGGCTGGATTTCCAACTTGGTAATCTCCGGTATAGTAATATCTGGTGTCAGTGCCATGTTAAAGAACCTCCTTAGTACTGGACACTGCGGTCGCAGATCCAATACTTCTGGCCGCCGGCGTACCTAATGACAGTTACTTTTTCCCCTACTGCCAACTCATTTAAAAATTCCAATTCCGCTTCATGCAGGATAAGGCTGGTCAAATCGTGCTGATGCGGCCCTTGCCCTTGCAAGGTTTCCTCATCTGAGATATTCGTCGAAGATATTTTCACCCGGCGCTTGTGGTTCGTCAAGAGCTCCGCTACCACAATCAATTCTTTCGGTATAACCAGATTACTGTTACCTTTTAACCGGATCGTCAGTCCTGGCGGCGGCGTCAATACAACCGCCTCAAAGACTTCTACCGGATTACCACTGGCATTCACATTCTGAGCCGCCTGTTTAATAAGATCAAGCAAACAACATCACTCCGTTTTTATTTCGACTTCCGGCAACTCATCGGTTTCGGACAGGCCGATACTCATTGTGTGGCTATTACCTTTAAAAACATGGCTATCACTGTCTACGTAATAGCCCTTAAACATATTCATGTCCCGGATTATCAGGTGCAAGGCCGTGCCGGTAATCACATCGGCATCCCCCAGACAATTGATCGATAGTTTACTCATAACCTTGCCCTTATCAGCCATGGCCTTGTTAACCCGCTCCTGGAGTTGTGCGGCATTAAGCTTGTCAGTCACTTTTTCATAGTACTGGAGAGTACCAATGTCACCCGCCAGGCTGTCATTTTTCGCTTTAATGGTAATGGCCGACTTCTCTTCCCCAGCCACCATAACCACCGATGTGGCGGACTCCTCAATACTGGTATTGAGGCTATAGTCCATCAAGTTGACTTCATCCTCAATAACTATAAAACTCACCTGGGCAAGCTTTTCGGCCAAGTAGACTTTCCCGTCCTTGCTGCCCAAATAAAAGCGCCGGCCCGTCTGCTTAAAAGTTGCATATATAGCCTTGTAGGCAATATCGTAAAGAGTCTCTCCATCTACAACGAGCGCCGGCAGCTTATAGCCAGTCTCTATTATTTCTCCCATGGGTACCTGAAAATCACCACAAAGCCTTTTTATAATCTGAGTTGCTGTAAGATTGGTAAATACATAGGAGTTTGTATTTTTAACCATATAAATCATTTGGTCATATGCTTTAATCGACTGCCCAAAAGAACTGTTTTTATCTTGGCTGAAGATCACACCACGAAACAATTCTTCTTCATCCCAACGGAACAGCAGCATATGCCCTTCGAGAATCGGCAGCCACTCATGCTGCCCCCGGCCGGTATTAACAATTGACACCTCCAGGGATCGAGGGGCCGTGCCCTTGGCCCCTTTCCATGTTAATGACAACACATAGTCAGTGATATCGACATGTTTATCTTTAGTTATCCAGATTAACTGCAACACTGTCATTACCCCGCAGACGGCCTGGTTGGTTTTGTTTCATACACCAGCCTGCCGTTTATGTTTTTTAATACTCGGGGCGTCAAGACTGGGTACTCCTTAAGAGTCAGCGAATAGTAGATAGTTCCAACATCTCCCCCGCGCTCGGACCATGAGAAATCTTCAATACTGCAAAGAGTATTAATCTCACTGTCCGTAACGATAAACCTAACCGGATGATACCCAACTCGCCATAGATCGATTCGATCTATGTAGAGCTGAGGTTCCCATAATTTATCCGGACTAATGTCCAGATAGGGCCCAGGCAGCAACGGGAAAAAACTTTCAAATGTAAACACCGCAGCCTTAGGCTTTTGGAGAACAGTTACTTCACCCAAATTGACTACATTGAAACTGTCATTTTGAGATCCGCTTGAAACTTTAAGTTCAGGGGGGTTAACCGGGATTTGCAGCGTTTCCCGGTAGGTGTCATAGGTTAACCATATCTCCTTAGACATCGTATACACCATCCCCCGAACTATTCAGTTGCTCGCGCAGATACTCCTCGATCATTTTTATAATCTTGGCAATATCCGCTTCGTTGTTGATTGTAATGCTGCCAAAAAGACTTTCAATGGTTGTGCTGTTGTCACTGCTCGTGCTGTTGGAGGTAGTAGAGGTACTCAAAACTTGTTGCGTCTCCTGGGGGGAAAGGTTGCTATACTGCTGCGCTTCGCCGGCAGTTAGAATCTTTTCTCCCTTATGGAGTTCAGCCACATAGCCATCATACGGAACATAGTCAAGCCCATTGGCATGAGAACCATCAACGGCACTGCCGCTTACACCTACATACAAAGATTGTCTCCGACTGAAAATACCGGTCACCTTATCCCAGATGTTCGTGGCAATGTTAACGATCCCGCCGATCATGCTGGTGAACCCTTCGACTATCCCATTGGCAAAATTACTTCCTAATTGCACAGCCTGGCCGATTAAATTAGCAAAGAAGGATAAAACACTGTCCACGCCGGCTGAAGTATAGGCAATGATCATTGCAAACCCGCCATTCCATAGCCAGGCCAGAAGTGTTACAGCCGCTCCAACAGCAAGAGCTACTCCAATAATAGGAGCCATAGCTACAGCTGTCGCAATCGCGGCTGGGATGGCTGCCGCAGCCCAGGCGATAAAGGCCGGTGCCACAAGGGTTAAGATCACAGCAGCAATACCGGGCCCTACAACATCAAAGTTATTAGCTAAAAAGTCAATAGCATTGCCAATCCAAGTAAGAGCCCCTCCGGCTGTTGATTGAATCGCAGGCATGTTATTGCTTACCCACCCGGAAAACCGCTCTAGTGACGGCAATAGCCGATCTCCTACCGGTACCACGATGCCGGTTTCCAGCTGACGGCCGATGATTGACATTGCACTGCCAAAATCCTTAAATTTAACGGCACCGATTTTGCCGAGAGCATCATTAGCCATGCTGGCCGAGCTGGAGATGTGTCCAAATGCCATGATTCCCTGGGCTTCGAGATCCTCAAACATGGTCCCGAATAAAGCCACGCCGGCCGCATTCTTCGCCACCGGGTCCTGCATACTTTCCATGGATTGCATCACTTGCTGAAAAGCGGCCTGGGCGACAGCGCCACCCTGGGCAAACCGTGCGGTCATGTCCGCTGCATCCAGTCCTAAGGCGGCAAAGCCCTCCGCACTGGACGCTGAACCATCTTTGGCGCGAATATTAAACTCCTTGATTGCATCGCCCACTTTATCGATCGACCAAGCCCCATTCGCCGCGCCATCAATAAGGGTATTGGTAAATTGTTCGGCGCTAAAGCCAAGGGACTTAAATTGCACGGAATACTCGTTAATGGTATCCAGTAAATCGTCATTCTTGTTGGCGCCTTTTTGCGCTCCCTGGGCAATCAGGTTATATGCCTGCTCAGCCGTAATACCAAACTGCTTTGTCATGGTGTTAACGGCCCTGATGGATTCAGGGACATCCATTTCAAAGGTATCCCTCATTAATAAGGCATTGGTAGTGATGTTCTTCAATTCTTCGCCGGTAGCACCGCTGACCTGACGAACAGTTGCCATCGCCTTGCCGATGTCATCAAATGATTCCCCGAGTCCAATGTTGTAGATATCAGTAATGGTCGATTTAAAGGCGGCCATTTCAGCGTCTGTCGCACCAGTCGACGCCTGCAAGTTATTGGTGGCTCTATTAAGGTTATTGGCTGAATTCACAGCCACTCCGCCGGCAGCGGCAATAGCAGCGCCAGCAGCCATAAACCCCACTGACATTAGTTCAACAACCTTATCAGACGCACCTGACAGCTTTTCAACCTCGCTAGTAATGCCTTTTATAGCAAGCTTAGCCTTTTTACCCGCCGCCTGGGCAGCATCGACAATCGAACCAAAAGCCATGTCGCCGGCGAGTTCAACTTCATTTAACTCACCGGCGATTTTTGCGCTTGCACTTGCTGCCGCTACTTCAACACCATGGAATGCTACGTCTCCATATCTGCCGACTTGATCAATTGTATCGGCGTACCGGTCCGTAACCTTGCCGAGGTTAGCAATCTTAGAAGTGATTCGGTCCTGCATTTCAAAAAAGGCTGTTAGCTTGGCCATTCAATCACATCCCTCGACGCTTCTTTAACTTTTGAGCTTTATCCGCCTCTTTTTTCTCTTGTTCCATAACAATCTGCTCAGAGGCAATTAAAAAAACTTGATGGTATTCATCAAGCTCAAAAAATTCATGAGGATACTTGTGGTGTTTTTGCCATATACGATGGGCGTAAACCGCCTTATAGTCTCCGCCCTTGATTAGTTTTTTGCTTCTCCCACCAGTTCTTCATATGAATCACTATATCCGTTGAGCTTAAAGCAGGATTGTATCCAGTCTGTATATTCCCCGGGCAAGGTTAAGATCGCTTTAGCTAGATCCACCGGATCAACGCACCCATAGGATTTTAACAACTCCGGATCTTTAAAATCGGGGAAGGTAGTGGTGGCAATTGCTACCCGGCAAGCAAACCTGTCTTTGTCAAATTTCTCAATTCGCTGCCCCTTACCAACTATCACAATCGTGCAGTCGGCACGTATACCATCCACCACAGATGTAGGAATTGCCTTAAACTTAAAGGGAATGGGCTGGCCGGCCTCATCCACGTACAAATGCGTAATTACCTTTTCCTCCTCCGGTAGTTGCTTGGCCTTGCCTTTCATAAAAGCTGACATATCCATGTATATAATACCTCCTAAATTTATTTAGCCTAAAATCCGCTATCAAGCAAACTAATGTAGTTAAAATCCTCGATGGTAAAAGGCAATTCATCTTTAATGACATCGCCCTCGGCATCAAGGTTAGCAATCGTAGCACTATCAAAGTTAATGCCGATTAGTGCGATTCGTTCAGTGCCACGGCCGCTGGCCTTATCCTCAACCACTATCGTTCCATCCATGTACACATCTTCACCGGTATCCTTATATTTCTGTAGCAGGAGGCCTATATTGGACGTGGCGTGGTATTCGGTTACCGTACCGGCTGCCGATAAGCCGACAGTTTTATGACCAGTCATGCGCTTGCCCATGCGCTTAATTTCGACTTTCTCTTTCTCAACGGTAAGCTCAAGCTTTATGTTATTGAGCATCTCAACACCAGCTAGAAAAAAGCGCCCTTCTTTGGCCGATATCGTATTTTGACTTCCAAACATCAGTTACACCTCCTACCTCACTACTACATCAAAGTAGAATTTCTCCATGCTATCCACCGGTTGAACCCCGACCTTGGCCCATACCTCATCGCCAACAGATTTTACTGTGTCGATAACAAAGTCAGCATCTTTATCAAGATTTTGAATCGCCTTAGCGGTCTGGAGTGTCTCCAGATATCCGTCAACGACCGCCTGTTTTAGCAAAGCCTGTCCGTCAGCATTATTGTCAATCTTGCCGATATAGCTATCGGAGAAGGTCCGGAGTAGATCATTGGCCACATTGTCCAATACTCGGATAACCCGGTTCTTGCTAAACCGCTGGTTCTTTGTTTGATCATAGGTGTGCAGGGAATTAATGTCCTGCTCCACCTTAGTCTTTTCACCATCGTATTGGAATACAAATTGGCCGCCCAACAGAGCGTTCTTATAGGCAAGATTACCTAACCTCGGGTTGGCATCTGTTGCCCCTTCATATTGCGAATAGGTTAATGACTGAACCATGGAGGCACCAGCAGTAGCACCAGCCACCCAGGGAACTGCCCCTAATGCATCAAGTACAGTGCCATCGTTCAAGACTACACCATTTTTGACATTGATTACACCTTCATAATCGGCGTCATAGTCAGCCAGCACACCGGCAATCTTTTTGCCTTCATCATCCCTCAGTTTTTTAATCCAGGTAGAAAATGAAACCTTTAGTGTCGGATCACTAACCGGATAGGCTACTACATTAAACATTTGAGTTTCGCAAGCGCTCAAAAACTCAGTGTAATCGGCATTGATAACAGTACCGTTGGTGCCATTAGTCAAGTTGGCGCCGGCAGTGGCCGGAATAGCGCCGGTACCGCTGAACGTCACCCAATCATTAGCCACTAAGTCCTGGATATTAGTAGCCGTTTGCTCGTCCTTCAAGCGGCCATCAACATACGTCTGAACATCCAACAAGTTCTCATCCACGACATTGACTGAAGCCTTAATAATTATGTCATTGCCCCGGGTGCCGCTGTACTTGGCCGTGGCCGTAGCAGTGCCCCATGTTGCAACCGCTTTATTCCCTTTATTTAGGCGATAAACCAAAATCACTTTGGCTCGTTTGTAGGCCTCACGGACCGCCAGCATTTCAGTGTCGTTGATGTCATAACCAAGCTTAGCCGAAACATCGTCCTCATCTTCAATGGTCAGGAACGTTTGCTCTTGCCCCCAGTTAGCGATAAGAGGAAGAATTACGGTACCGCGCTCTGCCACTCGGATACTGGCTAATGCAGCTGCACGAAAATTCATGTACAGCCCGGGTCTTATTTTAGATACGCCTGGTATAAAAGTTCCACCAGCCATCTATTTCACTTCCTTCTTAAGCCAGGATTCAATCTGTTTCTTGGCTTCTTTTTTTGTTATCTCACCTTGGGCACCAAAAAAGGCGCCGTCAAAAACTACCTGGGATACCCCAAATAATTCTTGGCAATGCGCCCGAAGTTGCTCAATCGGAAACTTTGCTTCTTCTGCCATATTAGCCCTCCTTATTTAATTATCAATTCAAGGTAAAGCGCTCCCATCTTCTGATAGACTTCCCGGTCATACGGGTACCGGCTATCCCATTTCAGCGTTATCTGAGCCACACCATCGTCCAGTTCTTTGGTTTGGATATCTGAGCTAAGCCGCATGTATAAGCCCGTAGGCGGCCCTGCTTGACTAATGACCGGGATAACGCACCTTGCCTTGCGTATGCCCTCGGCAATAATATGAGCTTTGTTATGAGCCTCCTGAGTAGTGCAGGCGAATACTTTAATAAATAGTTGATATGAATTTCGATAAGTGGAAAAGGTATCGCCTGAGCTACTCACCAACGGCACGGGAAAGTACATGGAAGGAATGCTCATATTTTGTGGTATCCGCTCAGGATAGATCTTGACCGGATTCAAAGTATGGCAGCTCTTCATAATACTGCCTATTTCATCTTGCAGCACTATATCACCCCGCTAAAACTCATCTAACCATTCCTGCAGCTTTTTCTCCATGGAAGTCACTAGTATTTTTTCAAAGACCTCAAGCGAGATATCAAAGTAGTGATACCCTTCAATCCACTTCCGCTTTCCTACCCAGTTTTTAATATTCCTTAGGGCTAATTTTCGGCCATTTTTAGTTTTAATGGTCAACTTTTTGCTTCCAATATAATGGCCATCATTAACCCATTGCGCATATTCAATATTTGTCCCAATCTCCAGCTTAAGCCCTTTACCAGTTAACTTAAATATGCAGTCGCTATCACTACGCGTAAATGAATTTAACAGGCGCCTAGTATCAACAACCTTTAGCCGGATAATTTCATCTTGGACAATGTCAAGGAACTCCATGCCGGCCGCTTCCAACCACAGGTTATATTGCTTAATTAGATCACCGTCGGCTGCCGCTTTCAACTTTTGGGAGAATTCCTTAAGCCCATTAATATCAACTTTAAAAGTTTTAGCCATTACAAATTCCCTTTTCGGGTGACGACGACCTCAATATGGTGATTCTTAACCCGGCGCGGTATCTGGGTTTTGAATTCTACACCATTAAAGATTGTCTTATCATTCAGCCGCACATCCGCACTGATTAGAAAGCTAACTGCAAAACTATGCACGATCTCAGCCCCCGGCTCTCCCTGGGTAATGCTTTGCCCCTTCTCGGTAAATTTGCAGGGAACATCTACCGCGTCCGGAACATCAGGATAGCTATACTCCGTTTCCCCCGGCAAGCCATAACCGGGGGAGGTTGTTGTCTCAACCAAGTGGTAAACATCGCATTTGTCCGTTAATAGTGACCTAAAACTCATAGCGCCCTCATCTTAAAGCTGACTGGCCTTTTGGGAGCAGCTTTCTGTATATATTCGGCGATGAGCAGGTCAATCGCTGGCTTTCTAATAGTTTGGCCGTCAGACAAAGTATAGCTATAGTCACTAAGACGCTCTGATGTGTATCCCTTGGCAATGCTTTCGTCGGAGTTGATCAAGGCATAATACTCTGCCAGTTTAATTAGAGCAAGTTCGACTGTTGCTGGTAGCGGAATATATGCCGGTGTATCAAAACGATGACCAGCTTTAGAGAACAGCTCGGTCTCGGCCTGCAGAATATCACTTTCGATTTTATTTGGTGCCCGTGCTTTAACGGCTTCAAAATCAGTGTAATCGATGACTTGTTGGGGGATGATTAAAGCCATATGCTACCCCTCCGCAGGTGGTGCGATGGGAGAATCAGGCTTTTCCTTTTCCTCCCTAACTTCAAACTGATGATTATCTTTCAGGTAGTTGTAAGTTTTCTTATCAACTTCCTGCTCTTGGCCCGCCAGGAATAATTTCCCCAGCAGGCCGTAGTCTTTCCCTTTAATCAGTTTTACGATATACATTGAATACCTCCTACGGCAGTTTTACTTTGATTGCTTTGGCAACTGCGTCCTCTTCTTCAAAGAGGGTGTCCAGCTTGCTAGTCAGAACAATGATAAACTTGCGTTCCCGGATGTCTTTATCGACTTCAAGACGAATGTTACGGCTCATGCCTACGATAATATTTTTCGGATGAGTAAGCAGAATGTCCGTCACTGTATCCGTGCTTACCGCATATGGCTGAATCATAGCAATACCCTTAACCGGCACACCGTAAGCGTTTGCCATGCCCCCCTGCAAAGCAGCATCGCCAAGGGCCGTCTGTCGAGCAACAACCTGGTCTTTCCACTCCAGTTCCCCCATGTGTGAAGTATAGAATCTCCAGTCTGCAGGATTACGCATATATTTAGCCGGTACCGCGCCATACGTCTTTTTGAAAGCATCTTTAGTTAAGGCTGCAGATGACAAGTCACGAACATGCGAAGTAGTAAGCTTCATCAACCCATCGATTAGTTTGAGGTAAGCATCAGTTGCATGTGCAGTATCACCATTAACGATGAGCTCCTCAATATCCAATGCTGCTCTTTCGGCAATCAGTTGCATGAGCGTCTGCTGCAGATCTCCCTTTTCAATATTGTTTTCCAGTGTGTCGTATGTAATATTGACCTCAGCAATAACTTCTTTTGCATTTAAGGTAATCGTTCCAGTAGTAGGTACAGCACGTTGTGCGTCAGTAAGGGCAGTGCCTTCAACGCCCGGGCGTAGAATACGCTGACCAAATCCTAATTTTTCAATCTTACGGGTATCGCTCGCCATTTCAACCATACGGGCATCTTTCAAAATAGTAGGCGCACTCTGCACCATTCGGATAAATTCAGACGCCTGCTCCGGATTCATTAAACCACCAGAAGCAAGCGTCGCTAAGGTCATAGCCGCCTTTTCAATTAGCTGTTTGTTAGTCATCATAGTAACACCCCTCTCTTATAGTAAGCCGTCCCATACGGATTTTTTTACTTCCTGCTGATGGCCATCGGTTTCAACCTGCTTAACTACTCCCCGGGCAGACTCCACTTTTTCAATACGCTGCGCCAGCGGTTCCATAGCCTTGGTCACGGCCTCGGCAACCATCTTAGCCACATCATCTGCGGCAAGGTCCTTCGACTCCTGTGCCGGCTGTTCGCCCTTTTCGATAGCATCCAGTTTAGCAGTAACAGGGCCCAGTGCTTTGGTAATCCCCTCGTTAACCATTTTTTCAATGTCCTCTTTTTTCACTTCTTCGCCCTCCTCTGTTTCGGTATTTGCTTCAATGATTTTACTCAGCACCTCATGAGCTGACTTAATCTCAGCCATGTTGGCCGTAGATATTTTCTTGCCGGCTTTTAAAACCTCTTCCGGTGGCTTGCCCATGGCCTTAACAATATTTTCAGCAGTCAGCAGATCAGTAAGGATAGCCGAAAACTCAGTAAGGGCCTCCTGCACCTTCCCTGCGTCAGACTCAAACTCGTACCGATCAGAGGACCAGTTATACCTTTGCAACAAATTCTGCAATGTATAAAAAGCCGTCCAAAAGTTATCACGCTTGATGTTTTGAGCATAGTTGTTGGCCATTTCCCCTTTTTGGATAGTGCCTACCCCGAAAAAGTTTTTCAGTAGCGCCATCAGCCCGGCCGCCTGCTCTTGTTCGGATTTCTTGACTTCATGTTCCACTCTTTCCCCCACACCTCCCATACTAAAGCCTGTCAGCTCGCCCTTTTTGATCTCACCCCAGGTATCATCATCGGCAACGTGAACCGACATTAGCCATGTGCCTTTAACAACGTCCTGCTCTCCCAGTTTTCCGGCCTCCTTGGTTATCCAGCTTTCGACAACGTCAGCCTGGCCAGCAACAAAATCATGTTGTTTATCAATGTTTCGGTAGTCTTTTAGAAATTGGTGGGCGGATTTTTCAATCTCATCAGCAGTCATAAATTCACCGTGAGCGTCCAGGACGTCCGGCTCATAGACTATGCCAGTCACGATCCGCTTTTCATCATCAACTTTCAGGATCGGGACAGCCTTTTCAAAGGTCGGGGTAGATTCGGCTTTGATGATAGCAAATTTCTTCTTATTGGCCGCTTTATCGACTAGGGATACAAAGGATATTTGAGCGTTTTTAATCTCGGTTGGCAATCTTCTTTCACCTCCTCTCAGGCAATAAAAAAAGAGACGCTATTTCTTAGCATCCCTTTTCATGTTATTGATTTTTGCTTCGGCAAAGCGTACTGCCATTATTTTAAGCGTCAAATTAAACTTAAGCTGTCGTGACGGTTCTTGCAAATACTGCGCTTCCATTTCCGCATATTCAGCCTTAGCCTGCTTCAACCATCTACGGGCTTCCATCTCAGTCATTGGGTTATCATTATCGGCCATAAAGCACCTCCCACTATAATTATAATGGAAAAATGCTCCAATGACCGGTTATTTTTTCTCCTCGGCCCACTTTTCATCGGCTTCTTTTCTGGCCTGATCGCGCAACTTTTCCTTTTCCTCTTTGGATAGTCCCAAAATCTTCGGATCAACGACAGGACCAAGGACGCAATGACAATTAACCGACTCCTCAGGCGGCAAGCGCGAGTCACGTGGGTACCGGCCATCATGACCACCAACATCGAAAACCTCATCCAAGCCGATTGAGGTACCATCAAGCTTAACATGGTTCCGACGCGGCTTGTTTTTCTTGGCGCCGGAATGCTTCCATGTTTTTTGAATAACGGCCGGCGACTGCATGAAGGCCTCATGCGCTGAAACTGAGTTCGCCCGTAATACCTCGGTAATAGCTGTTGTCCGGGCCCTTGTCCGGTTGAATCCCGGCAGATCCTTGATTCTTTCAATGGCCTTGTTAATACCTTCGCCATTTTCAATAACGGCGGTTATGGCTGCCTCTAGCTCCGTATGGGTGGAAAGCTTCATTAGCTCGGCCAGGTCCTTTGACCATGCCTTGATCCAATCAACCGTGCGCTGAGACAAAATATCAAAAACAACATCTTCGTCGATGTTTTCCATGATAGCCTCGGTCAATTCTTCGACAGTCATAGTCAGGAATGTTTCCGTGTACCCAGCCATCTTCTCAGCAAACTCATCACTCTCTAGCAACTTTTTGAGGAGTTCTTTCAGATCAAGCGTTTCATCTTTTGAGATTGCCTCTTTAAAGCCGTTAACAAAATGCTTTCTTTGAGCACGAAACAAGCCAGCGACTTTCTTTTCATACTCCTCGACAGCATTCAACGTGGCATCCACGGCCGGGAATTCTGCTATCTCTTCTTTAAGCTCATCCTCTTCCGCCTTGGCAATACGGTTAATGGCCTTGATGAGCCTCTCAACCTTACCCATTGCGTTCCTCCAGCAGATCCCGCAGATCTTTCAGTATGCCGACCAGGCTCGCCGGTCCGTCAGCCGACTTTAAGAATAAGCCGGGCATTGACGCTCCCTGATTCAGCAGCGCGGTCGGCAGGTTGGCCCGTTCATCGTCGAAGTTTTCCAACTGCTTACCCAGTACATTGCCCAAAAGCTCCCGGGTATCGTTAATCGCCACACCGCCAATGCTATTGATTGCTCCCAAAATAGTTGCCACATCTTCTGGATTGCTTATATCAGGATTATTAATCTCCACTTCAACATACTTTAGCTCATACTCAGCCAGCAGCAGGTTATTGATTATAAAAGAAATGGATTTCCTTTCCGGGATAAATACCTGCTGCTCAGTAATTAACATTGCGGTATCAGCAGTGGCCCGGTTGAAGTCTTTGGAATAGCCGGTATATAAGTCCGGCAAACGAAACGACGACTGCACCTTCTTGCGATTATCTTCGCCATAATTAACAAACAACCCGTCTCGCTGTAGTATTTCGGCAAGCGATTTAATTTCAATATCAACACTAGCCTTTTCTTTTTCAAGGCCAAGACTGTTTTCTTGTTCCAGTGCTTCTGCTTCAAGGAGCAGGAATTTATGAGCGCTTTCCTGACCTTCTACGGATGACGCGTACTCGGTCAACGCCGCCTCGCTATCCTCCGTTAGCCGGCCATTCTTGATCAGGATTGCCGCCGGCAGGTGTCTCCCCTGCTTAAAATACCGGTAATTGAGCTCGGACGCATTCCGGCTGCCGTACATGTCCATGAGTGCCGATATCCAGCGCGGCACACCATAGGCACCGTTACCGATTTTTAAATGCAGTATCTCATTGGCCTGAAACTCGCTTGGCGTATTGTCGTCAAATGTACCTGTTCGCCAATCCATGATTCGCGGATCACCGAACTCTTTGAACCAAACTTCCTTTGATCCATAAATAATTTGAACATACCGCCGGAACCGCTTCTCGCGTTCAAAAACTTGGCCATCGCGATAATATTTAACGGCAACAGCTTTACCTTTTTTGGTTGTGCGAACGGTCGATGCATCTTCAATTTTTTCAAGCTCAACTACCTCCCGCTTACCATTACGGATTACCTCGATATAACCATTGCCGCAGGCCTCCCGATCATCAATCGCATCCTTGAGGACATTGACCAGGGACTTTTCCATATGCATGTACTTGAGCGCCGATTCAACCCGGGCCCATTCAACCTTCATTTCGGCAGTTTCCGTTTTCTTGGTCTCATCATCCCTGTATTTCAGTTGATAGCCAAAGCCGGCTATATTCTGCTTATATGCTTCAATGCACTGCGGAAGAATGGTTGATATTTCCTTCATTTCAAGCAAGGTGCAGATGGAGTATTTTGGTGTAAGCACGTCGGCAATTTCATACCGCTTGGCATCCCCATCTTTGGCCGTGGGGGTTTCGGCTTTTTTGATACCGGTTATTACCTTGGCCTTTACTTTCTGCAAGCTCTCACCTCCTTAGAACCGGTGTTTTCTTTCTCGTTTACTTACAGACTCTTTCACATTCACTGGCAGGCACAATAAAAAAAGACAGTCTGCCCTGTCCGGCGAATCAAGCTTCCGCTTTTTCATCTCTTTTTTGCTCTCCAGCTTGATCTTCCCTTTGCTCTCATAGATACCATACTTTCGGACCGTTAGCTGCGCAATTAGTTCATCGTCGTTCGGCAAAACCAATTCGCAGGGTTTCCTATTACCCTGCTCATCGAACTCATTTAACAGATCTTTGACTATGGCGGCCATTAAGGTGGTAGTGTCGTAATAATACTTGTGCTTAATCGGTATTCCGAATTTCACCGGGATGGTTCTGATCCAGACTATCCCTTCCAACTTCTTAATTTCATTTAAGCGGTCAGTAACGCCACCGCCAACACCAGTATCATCGACTTTAACCGTGATTACTATTTCAGGATACCGGTCATGCAGCTTGTTAGCAATAAACATAATATCGCCTGCCGTAGCCATAGTGTCCTGCCCTTTCCGGACTAAAAGAGGCAATACTTTGCTGTTTATCTTTGTGCCTACAACCGTTTCATCCCCACCTTCGCGGGCAACGTCACAGGCAATATCAATCGTTTCCACTGGCTGACTGTCGTCATAGTCGGTATTGATTCCCCTCATAACCATGTGGAGCTGAATAAATACATCATCTTCCTGATCAGGAAACTCGCCTTTTACCCGGACCTTAACAGCATTGCTGTCGGCGCCATACTTTCGCTTGAGCATTTCGATATTATCTTTATCGGTTCGCTCACATTGTTCAGCGTCGATATGGATGCAGCAGAACTGGTCCCGGTCCTTGTGGTGTGAATCATAGAATATTCCGCTGTTTCGGGTAGGATTGGATATGAACAGTATCCGGTTATCAACCCCGGTTATAGTACCTAATAACGCCTCAAGGATTTCATCTGATACACCAGACGCTTCATCAACGACTATCAACATGTTATCTGCGTGTATCCCGGCTATGTTTTCTTTCTTGGTGGCAGTTTTGGCAGTTGTAAACCATTCCAGTTCATAGCCAATCATGTATAGCATTGTCTTTGTGAGTGTCAAAAAGTTATCCGCGTAGGTTCCAGACAACCATTTTGCTAATTCAGGCCATAGAACAATGCTGAGCTGCTGCCTTGTCGGAGCAGTGGCAATAATCTTTGCCGTGTCCCGAAATAGCATGTACCAGATGATGATACATGCCACTGTTGCTGTCTTGCCTACGCCTTGGCCGGATCGGACGGAAGTTCTTTTATTATCCCTGACCGAGAGCATAATTTCTTTCTGCTTATCGTCAGGATAAAAGTCCAGAACATCCTCGGCGAAGCCTATTGGGTCATTGTAATACAAATCGACCATATCGCCATAGTCGATCTGCTCGATCACTACAGCGGCCGCAGTCAGGTTTACGCCTTCCCCTTCAATCAGTTCCAATGTATCCTTGCCGATAAGGTCTAATGCCTCAAGGAACCGCTCAAGCGCCTCCATTCTTCATCTTCCTCTCGGCCATTTTTCTTTTAAGGGCGTCAACATGCTGGTTTTCCTTGTTTTCACCCTTGGCTTTTTCAACCTCAAGCAGCAGCTTAGCTTTGGCAAGTTTCAGTTTCTCTTCTTCCACGTTCCGCTGCCACTTATCCGGCAACCAGTCAAAGAATTTGATAAGTTGCTCCCATGCCCACTTCTTGTCAGCCAACTTAATAGATATGCCATCTTTGCCCTGTTTAACCTCCTGGATAACGGAAGTATCAAGCAGCTCGCTCTCGCCAAGGTCCACAAAATTGATGGTTTCCATTATCGGCTGCTTAGTCTTTTTATCTACCAGTGGTCCATACATGCCGATCACCTGCTGTTGGCGCTGTCCCCATCCAACATAGTCACCGATATCAGCACTGACAATATTAACGCAGAACTGCAGAAAATCCTGTAAGCCGATATGAAGATCCTGACAAACCAAACCGCGAAGCCGGTCAATTTCAGCTTTAACCCGGGGACGCTGCAACAGCCGGCAACCCATTACCGCTGCACTTGGCTTATGTTTCGAATACCCGCTTTTAAGTGCTGCTTGAGTAGCATTGCGATCTTTTACAAAATGATAGCAAAATAGCTGCTCAGTATCTGTCAGTTCTGGGTCTGCCTCCTGCTGTTGTCCACTTTTGTCCACCTTTTCATTTTTTGTGGACAAAGTGGACACTGTTTTTTTTGGCTTGGGCACACTATCACGGTTCCACTTGTAACGGGTTTTCCATTTCTTGACGGTATCAACACCGACTTTATATTTGTCGGCAATGTCCTTGTAAGACATGCCAAGCACATAATCATTGAGCGCTAATTCATGCGGTTTCTTGGCCATTTACATAGTCACCACCTCCGGGCATATTCGCCGTTTACTACCTCGGCCTAGTCCGCATGTTTTGCAGGCTGCCATTCTTCCGTTCCATAGGCGGCGCTTGCAACTTCATGCCGCCGGCGCTGGTAATATAGCCGTTACATTTCCCTTTGCTCCAGCGAACTAAGTTAGCGGTGCATCCCTGATTACTTTGGTTTAGGCTGCTGCAGATGATTGCAGGCATGTTTGTCACCTTCTGGATTTGGGCATGAAAAGGTCCGAAGGCAATTTTTTATGCAATAAAAAGGTTATCGTGATTTGAGATAAGAATATACGCTTAATGGATAGTAATAGCAAAAATATACACGACAGGGGGGTATTAATGCAAATTTCGAAATGTCTAATAATATTAGCTAATATCGTTTCAGGCGTAACACTTATTCCTTATTTATTTGGTGCTCTATTTATATTTGTTATGGGTCATGACTCTCCAAGCTCCAATTTTCTAAATACAACACTTCCTGCATTAGCTGTTTTAAGTCTTTATCCTATTGGTATCATCTCTTGTATACTATATTCATGGAGATTTCACTTGAACAATCGCAATACACTAGGAATTTGTATTGCCTATATTCCCGTAATTATTGCTATGAGCGTATTTTTGTACAGTGGTTATTCACCGTTTCGCTAGTAGATTTATGAAAATCAAATGCCAAAAATCTTGTAATGGCGGTTCTCTTGCTAAAACAAAAAACCAGGTGGATCCAAATGGACACACCTGTACAGCTCTATTTTAGCACTTTGTCAAGTTAACTTCAACGGTTTTTAATCAATTTTTTTATATTTAATTTTATTTGAATACCCTGCTAAGGTATTATATATCTGTTTTGTGCTTGGACGCTGCATCTTTTGTTTTGTATCCTTTGAACCCTTGGCGCTCTTGCTCCCGCCGTTAGAACTTTTTGTATGCATAATAGGCTTTGAAATACTATCGTTTCTAGCACATTCAAGTAATATTTTACGGCTCTGGCGCTCAGTTTCTTCGGGAGGACAAAGAGTATACCCGCAACTATCACATTCATAATATCCATGTACTGCTGAAAATAAAGATCCACCGCATACATTGCACTTTGTCGATATCAGTTTCACTCTACCCATTGACTCCCACCCCCATATAATATAAACGCGGAAATAGGGCAGACTAGCTGCCCTTTATTTATGCTCTTACCAGTTGCAATTTTGCATACGCACCAGGGAATGCTGCTTCATATGCCGGGTCAACGTCTGCAGGATACACAGCATAGATTGTGTTTTTCGTCTCAACAATCTTGTGTGTTCCGCAATCTGTTATTTTACGAATTGACGAAGTAGTAACCCGTGTTCCGTCAGAGAATAAGCGCCGGCTATCATTGTATATCTGCCCATTTAAGTAATGTTTTAATAGTTCTGGCGCGGTGAATCCGTTACTTTTAGATATTATACTCCAGCACTTAATTGTTGCTGTATTCATGGCTGTTGCCCCTCCCACTCCCAAATACGCTGCATGCCCTTGGCCGGTACCGGCTCGATCCGGCGCACGTTGGCAAGCATCCAGGCGTAGCGGCCGGGAGTATAGTCGCCGAACATAAATTCATTCCCATTAACGCTTCTTAAATTTTCCAACGTAGCAGCAAATGGTTCTGTGTCATTGAATGTTGCGCTAACCTGCAAACAATCAACCAGATCAGCAATTGCGATAACCGCGCCATATGGTAGATCAACTCCAACTTCATCCCACTCTGCTTCTACGGGGCCGCCGACATCAGCTATAGTGGTTATTTGATCTTCTAACACGGAGAAAAACGGCTCTTTGTGCTCAATCCCGTAATATTTTTTACTTACCCCCGCATGAATCGCAATCGGCCCCCGGTACTTAGTTGGCCAGGACCGTGTCTCTATCTGCTTCGCGCCGCAGGCTATGAGGCTTGCAAATGGCTGCAGGATTGTTATGGCTTTCATATCTTTACACCTCTGTGCATTAAATTCCACTAATACAGCAACACTTATATCAATATGATTATGGAGTTGATAAACTTTGAGCAATCAAACTTTGCTATGGTCAAGTGTTGTATTAGCATGGGCATCCACTCTCTTTCTAAAAAAGGAAGAAAT
>NZ_DATMXX010000166.1:0-8684 GCF_035561255.1 Sporomusa sp.
AGATAGTGTATAAGAAATTAGACGCATGTGTTTATAACTATAAACACATAATACCCTGAACAAAATCGATCGTTCCTCGGCGAAGACGCTCTCCGGTAGTTTTCAATAAGCCTTTACAGGCGGGGTTACTATATCAGGTCAAATACCAGCGAAAGCGCATTACTAAGAGTCTGCTACAAAAATCTCTATTGAATTAAACACAGCATTTCTTTAAAGAATATTGACTATTGGTATGTTCCTTGCATTAAAAATTATTAGATACTTAACAAGGAGAGTGGGCATATTGGTAAAAGTAATCAGTGCTCAGGACGCTGCAAAACTGATACAAGACAACAAAACGGTTGCTACCAGCGGGTTTGTCGGCAACGGTCATCCTGAAGCGTTAACAGCCGCATTAGAAGAACGCTTCAGCCTCGAAGGCGCCCCAAAAAATTTAACGCTTGTTTACTGCGCCGGTCAAGGCGACGGCAAAGACCGCGGCCTAAATCATTTCGGGTTAGAAGGTATGGTCAAGAGAGCGGTCGGCGGCCATTGGAATCTCGCACCAAAACTCGGCAAGCTGGCTGTTGAGAACAAAATAGAAGCCTATAACTTTCCCCAGGGAACACTTACTCACTGGTTTCGTAATATAGCCGGCCGCAAGCCTGGCGTAATTACCAAAGTTGGTCTTAACACATTCGTTGATCCGCGGGTTGATGGTGGCAAGATCAACAGCATCACCACAGAAGACCTTGTCGAGGTTATCGAACTAGGCGGTGAAGAATGGCTATGGTATAAGCCTTTCCCGGTTGATGTCGCGATACTCAGAGGCACCAGCGCGGATGAGCGCGGCAACATCACTATTGAGCATGAAGCTGTTTCTTTAGAACAATTGTCCATCGCCCAGGCTGTCAAAAGCTCCGGCGGTATTGTCATCGTCCAGGTTGAACGGCTTGTGGCCAACGGCAGCCTTAAGCCCATGGATGTTAAAATTCCGGGTATCAGCGTTGACTATATCGTGGTTGCTGACTCCCCATCCCTGCATATGCAGACATTTGGCGAACAATATAACCCCGCCTATTCCGGAGAAATTCGTGTTTCACTGTCAGCAATCGCCCCACTGCCGCTGGATGAGCGGAAGGTAATTGCCAGACGGGCCGCACTGGAATTGATTTCTGATGCTAAGGTAAACCTTGGCATCGGCGTTCCGGAAGGAGTGGCGCTTGTGGCCAACGAGGAAGGTATTGGCGATACGCTGACCCTGACGGTGGAAGCAGGTCCTGTTGGCGGCGTGCCTGCCGGCGGGTCTAGTTTTGGCGCAGCCACCAATGCCGAGGCTATTTTAGACCAGCCTTATCAATTCGACTTTTATGACGGTGGCGGCCTGGATCTGGCCTTCCTGGGACTGGCTGAAACAGATCAGCAGGGCAACATTAATGTCAGCAAATTTAAAGGCCGCGTAGCAGGTTGTGGCGGTTTCATCAATATAACGCAAAACGCCAAACGCGTCTTCTTTTGCGGCACCTTTACCGCCGGCGGCCTCAAAGTGCAAGTTGCTGATGGGAAACTTTTGATCCTGAATGAAGGAAAAGCCAGAAAATTCCTTACCCAGGTAGAGCAGATTACTTTCAGCGGACAATACTCGCAGAAGGTAAAACAGCCTGTCATGTACATCACCGAAAGAGCAGTCTTTGAGCTCACCGCTGATGGTATGGTGCTTACCGAGATTGCTCCAGGTGTTGATCTGGAAAAGGACATTCTTGCACTGATGGATTTCAAACCAATTATTTCCCCTAATCTAAAAAAAATGGATGAACGAATTTTTAGCACTAAGCTTATGGGCCTGAACAAATAATAATCAACGCATTCAATATCACTTAAAGGATGGTGCAAATAATGATAGAAGTAGTAATTGTTAGCGCAGTACGTACTGCCATCGGCAACTTTAACGGTTCTCTGGCCTCTGTAGCGGCTACAGATCTTGGCGCCTTAATCATCAAGGCAGCTATCGATAAAGCCGGTATCGATAAAGCGGCTATTGACGAAGTCATCTTCGGCAACGTATTACAAGCCGGACTTGGACAAAATCCTGCCCGCCAGGCAGCAATTAAAGCCGGACTTCCGGTTGAAGTGCCCTCCTATACAGTTAATAAAGTTTGCGGTTCCGGCTTAAAAACAGTAAACCTGGCAGCCCAGGCCATTATGACCGGTGATGCTGATATCGTGATAGCCGGCGGCATGGAGAGCATGTCTCAGGCCCCCTATCTAATGGACAGCAAAGCCCGCTGGGGCTACCGTATGGGGCATGCCAAGCTCACCGATGTCATGATCCATGACGGACTCTGGTGTGCCTTTAATGATTACCATATGGGAATTACTGCTGAGAATGTATCTGCTCAATACAATATAAGCCGGGAGGATCAAGACCAATTGGCTTATGAATCTCAGGCAAAAGCCCTCAAAGCAATCGAGAGTGGCGCTTTTAAAGCAGAAATTTTCCCGGTTGTGATTAAAGGCAGGAAAGGCGATACCATCTTCGATACTGACGAATATCCCAAAGCAGGCACAACGGCACAATCACTGTGTGGTTTAAAACCAGCCTTTAAAAAAGACGGCTCAATCACTGCCGGTAATGCCTCCGGCATTAATGATGGGGCTGCCGCTCTGGTCATTATGTCTGCCGCCAAGGCTGCCGAACTAGGTCTTAAACCATTGGCCCGCATTCGGTCCTTTGCCTCAGGCGGGGTTGATCCCTCCATAATGGGCATGGGGCCAGTGCCGGCAACCCGCAAAGCACTGAAGAAAGCAGGTCTCAACATCGCCGACATCGACCTAATAGAAGCCAATGAGGCTTTCGCGGCGCAGTTTCTCGCAGTAGGTAAAGAGCTTGGCTTAACCAAAGACAAAGTTAATGTCAATGGCGGCGCGATTGCCCTGGGTCATCCGATCGGTGCCAGCGGCGCACGAATCCTTGTTACCCTGCTGCATTCGATGCAAGCCAGGGAGGCAAAGCTTGGCCTGGCCACCCTGTGCATCGGCGGCGGACAAGGCGTTGCCACCATCGTCGAGCGCATCTAGTCACCATCGGTTAGCTGCCACCTCCCTTTACGCCAAAAAGGGAGGTGGTATATATAATTTTTAATAAGGGGGACTATTATTATGTTTGAACTTACTGAGGATCAAAAGATGACACAAAAGCTGGTACGGGAATTTGCCGAAAAGCAGATTGCACCCAGTGTTGCCGAACGCGATGAAAGTGAAGTGTTTTCCCGCGAGCTCTTTGATGCCATGGGAGAAATGGGGCTAACCGGAATTTGCTTTCCTGAACAGTACGGCGGCGCTGACGGCGATGTGCTCAGCTACATCCTGGCCGTAGAAGAACTCTCCCGAGTGGACGACGGCATTGGCATCACCCTCTCCGCGACCGTATCGTTATGTGCCTGGCCTATCTATGCTTTTGGCAACGAAGCGCAAAAACAAAAATTCCTGCCACCCCTCCTGGAGGGCACAAAAATGGGTGCCTTCGGTTTAACCGAGCCTAATGCCGGTACCGACGCCGCCTCCCAACAAACAATCGCGGTCTTAGAAGGCGACCACTATGTGCTAAACGGCAGCAAGATTTTCATTACCAATGCCGGTGAAGCCGAAACCTATGTTGTGTTCGCCATGACTGACAAAACCAAAGGGGCAAGGGGTATCTCAGCGTTCATTATCGAAAAAGACATGCCTGGTTTTACTTTTGGCAAAAAAGAGCACAAAATGGGTATCAATACCTCCATTACCATGGAACTTGTATTCCAGGATGTCAAAGTCCCCAAAGAAAACCTGCTGGGCAAAGAGGGCGATGGCTTTAAGATTGCGATGGCTACCCTTGACGGCGGCCGCATCGGGGTAGCGGCACAGGCACTTGGCATCGCCCAGGCTGCGCTTGATCATGCAGTTAAATACTCCAAGGAACGTGTCCAGTTCGGCAAACCAATTGCCAGCAACCAGGCAATTGCCTTCATGCTGGCCGATATGGCCACAAAGGTTGAAGCCGCCCGCCTGTTGGTTTACCGCGCCGCCTATCTGAAAGATAAAGGGTTACCCTACTCCAAAGAAGCGGCGATGGCCAAAATGTACGCATCTGATGCTGCCATGGCAGTTACGACAGATGCCGTACAAATTTTTGGCGGTTATGGCTACAGCCGTGAATATCCGGTTGAGCGTCTTATGCGTAATGCCAAGATTACTCAGATCTATGAAGGAACAAATCAGGTACAGCGCATGGTAATCTCAGGGGCTATTCTGCGGTAAAGAAGTTTGCAAGCGCATAATATATAGACAAAATCCAATAAAGATTTACCAGCATGACTCGCAGGGAAATCTTTATTGGATATTTATAACAGGAGGATTAGGGTCTTATGGAAATAGTAGTTTGCGTGAAACAAGTGCCTGATACCACCGAAGTAAAAATTGATCCTGTCACAAATACGTTAATCCGTCAAGGTGTGCCCAGCATTGTCAATCCCTTTGACAAGAACGCCTTAGAGGCCGCTCTGCAGCTTAAAGATAAGCATGGTGGCAAGGTAACCGTCATAACCATGGGCCCGCCTCAGGCCAAGGATGCGCTTAAAGAGTGCCTGGCTATGGGGGCTGATGATGCTATTTTGATGAGCGACAGGGCTTTCGGCGGTGCCGATACGTTAGCCACCAGCCACACCCTGGCCGCCGGTATCAAAAAGTTAGGCAAGGTTGATATCATCCTTTGCGGCAAGCAGGCCATTGACGGCGACACAGCCCAGGTAGGCCCTGAAATCGCTGAGCACCTGGATATCCCGCAAGTGACCTATGTGTCTAAAATCGAGGCTGACGGCGATAAGCTCCGGGTAGAGCGGGAGCAGGAAGAAGGTTATGAAGTGATCGAGGTATCTACACCAGCTATGCTGACTGTAGTCAAATCGATCAATGACCCTCGTACCCCCACCGTCAAAGGAACCATGAAAGCCAACCGCAAAGAGATTCCGGTCTGGACGGTAAATGATGTCCCAGTGGAAGCCGAAAAGATCGGTCTCAAAGGCTCACCTACACAGGTACGCAAAATCTTTACCCCCAAACAACGTACACAGGGTGAGATTATTCAAGCTGACACCGCCCGGGCGGCTGCGGCCCTGTTGATTCAAAAACTGTCAGATGCCAAGATCGTTTAGGGGGTTATAAGATAATGGCTGTAAAAGTAATTGCTGAGCAATGTATCGGTTGCACCGCCTGTGTGGGCACCTGTCCCTTCGGTGCTATCATTATGGAAAACGACAAGGCCGTCATCACTGAGGCGTGTACCGCCTGTGGCGCCTGTGTGGATGTTTGTCCTGTCGGGGCTATCATTCGTGAAGTAGAGGAAAAATCAATCACAGTTGACAAAAATCTGTACAAAGGCGTCTGGGTATATATTGAGCAGCTAAACGGGCACATCCGCAATGTAAGTCACGAGCTCTTAGGTGAAGGCCGCAAACTTGCCAACGCTATGGGCCAGGAATTAGCAGCCGTTTTGATCGGGCAGGATGTAGCCGGCTTAACCAAAGAGGTTTTTGCCAGCGGCGCCGACAAAATTTATTTGGTCGAGGGACCTGAATTTAAACATTATTCTACCGATGGCTATACCATCACACTGACTGACCTGATTAATACCTATCGCCCGTCGGTTATCCTGATGGGCGCAACCAACGACGGCCGGGATCTTGGACCTCGGGTTGCCTGCCGGGTTGGCACCGGGCTTACAGCAGACTGTACCAATCTGGATATTGATGAAGCAACCGGGCTTGTTGCCTGGACACGGCCGGCTTTTGGCGGTAACATTATGGCTACTATTCTATGTCCTGACCACCGGCCGCAGATGGGCACCATCCGCCCGAAAGTGTTTAAGCGTCCGGAACAGGACTTCTCCCGCACCGGTGAGGTTATCAAGGTAACCAGCAAGGTACAGCCTGGCGATATTCGCACCAAACTCATTGAGGTAATTCAAGGCAGTGCTGTGGCCTGCAATCTCGAAGAAGCCGAATTTATTGTTTCCGGCGGCCGGGGTATTTGCAAACCCGAGAATTTTAAGCTGATTGAGGAACTTGCCGCTGTTCTGGGCGGTGCAGTCGGTGCCTCCCGCGCTGCTGTTGATGCCGGCTGGATACCGGCCTTAAACCAGGTTGGTCAAACAGGAAAAACAGTTGGTCCCAAAGTATATATCGCCTGTGGCATCTCCGGTGCTATCCAGCACTTGGCAGGGATGTCGTCTTCAGATATTGTAATTGCCATCAATAAAGACGCCGACGCTCCGATCTTTAAGATGGCAGACTATGGTATTGTCGGCGATGTTCTGGAAGTAATCCCGGCCCTTATTTCTGAGTTCAAGAAAATCAAAGCCGCAGGCTAAAAACCGCTAAGAATCTGTAACAAGGGGTGTTTTTTATGGTGCAAGATGTAAAATTTGCTGACATTAAGATTGGCGACAAGGCCAGTATGGCCAAGACTGTAAGCGAATATGATGTGTATACTTTTGCCGGTCTCAGCGGTGACTTTAACCCGGTTCACATCAATGCTGAATTTGCCAAGACTACCATGTTCAAAGAGCGTATTGCTCACGGCATGCTGTCCGCCGCCTTTATCTCCGCTCTGCTTGGCACTACCCTTCCTGGTGCCAACACAATCTACCTGGCCCAGGAGCTGGCCTTTAAGGCGCCTGTAAAAATCGGCGATACAGTGACTGCCACAGTAGAGGTTATCGAAAAAATCGATGCAAAAAACCGGCTAATCCTAAAAACTACTGTCATCAATCAGGATGGCACTGTAGTTATTGACGGTAAAGCCACGGTAATGAAAAAAGACTAGCGAGGACGCCTACATGGAAATTAAAAAGGTTTTAATTATCGGCGCCGGGCAGATGGGCAGCGGCATTGCTCAGGTAATGGCCCAGGGTGGTCTTACCGTTATTCTGAGAGACATCAGCGAGGAATATGTGCAAAAGGGTGTTAAAACTGTTGACAAAAACCTTGCCAAAGCTGTCGAAAAAGGCAAACTAACCCTTGATGATAAAGCAGTTATTATGAGCCGGATTACCGGAGCGGTTGAACTGACCACCGAAATCTGTGCTGTGGATTTAGCCGTCGAAGCGGCAGTAGAAAACATGGATATTAAAAGAGATATCTTTCAAACACTGGACCGGTTGTGTCCTGCCCACACAATACTTGCAACAAATACCTCTTCCCTGCCCCTTACTGCGGTTGCAGCCACTACCAAACGAGCCGATAAGGTAATTGGCATGCATTTCTTCAATCCCGCTCCGGTCATGAAACTGGTAGAAATCATTAATGGCCTGGCAACCTCCCAGGAGACCTTTGAAACCGTACACTCATTAGCCCTGAAACTAGGTAAAGAGCCTGTTAAAGTCGAGGATTTCCCGGGGTTCATCGGCAACCGGGTTGTCATTCCTATGATTAATGAGGCTGTCTATGCCTTGATGGAAGGGGTAGCCAGCGCCGAGGATATCGATACTGTAGCCAAGCTTGGCTTTAACCACCCAATGGGCCCGCTGGCACTGTCTGATTTAATTGGCAATGACACGGTGCTTTCGATCATGGAAGTCCTCTATGCCGGTTACGGTGACTCTAAATACCGCCCCTGCCCACTACTTAAGAAGATGGTCCAAGCCGGCTATCTTGGGCGTAAAACCGGCAAAGGGTTCTTTGAATATACCCGGTAATCGTAATTTTCTCCAAGTGCAAAACAAACTACCCCTTAAGACCTGCAGGATATCTTCCTGCACTGCTCTTAAGGGGTAGTTTGTTATTTCCAGCTCAGCCATTTCAGCCAGCTTATTTGACTAGACCATATTGGCAATATTCTCTACTTCATTAGCGGTAGCCGTCAACTCTTGCATTGTTTTTCCGATCTGCTCTGTGGCCGTCGCCTGATGCTCACTCAATTGCGCCGTACTGCCAATTACATCTACAACAGAAATAGCCTCCCGCTCAATATTTTGAAGAATCTTTTTGATATCATTTACCGACTGGGAGCTGTTAATCGCCATTTTGCGTATCTCGTCAGCGACAACCGCAAAACCACGGCCTTGCTCACCGGCCCGGGCGGCTTCTATCGCGGCGTTAAGTCCCAGTAGATTGGAATTTGCGGCAACATCACTCACAAATCGCAAGATCTCATCGGTCTTGTTTATCTCAGTAATAACACGCTCGCTGCCGCTTTTCACCTTCACAAGATCGTGCGCCAGACGGCTGGCCGAAGCGGCTAGTTCTTCAGTAGTCGCCGTTATTTCCTCAGTCATGGACGCAATAGTATGAGCAGCGTTATGTAAAGCCTGTTCTGTCAGCAGGCTGATTGCCATACCAACCACGCCGGAAAGCGTTCCATCCTCTTCAATGATAGGCCTAATAATGGAGCGCAGTTTAACACCGTAAAGGTGCTCCGGAATTAATGTCTTGACTATCTGCCTGGTGGCAAGACAATTCTTGACTGATGTTCCCGGTGCCGGCTCACCTATTGTTACTTTAGCCTGGAAAGTTTTCGCCTCGACATAATGAATAATTATACCCTCGGAATTTGCCACCAAAACGGAACAATCGAACGCGTTCAGGTCACGATACAGCTCTGCTGCGGTAATAGCGGCTTCCAGTTTGTTCATAGTATAAGCACCTCTCTTTAGTTCTTACTAAATCTTACTA
>NZ_DATMXX010000167.1:0-13481 GCF_035561255.1 Sporomusa sp.
GCAATAAAGTATTAATAAATAGACTTCCTGTGAGTCAATTGGGACAATTAGATCCATCAGCGAGCAATTTATCAGATTTTGAAAAAATAAAACAAGAGGTTTGCTTACAAAGGGGAAATAATGATCTGAGACTTAAACAGCAAACAAACATAGAAGCCGCTCATAAAGTCAATGTTCAAGACATGATGGAAATATTAAAATCTTGTGTTGGTATTCCTAATCAAATAGATTGTGGACGGAAGTTAAAAAAATAATGCGGGCTTAGATATCATCATGGAAGACTTACTATTCACAAGTCTCACATGATCAAAGTGTTTTTTTACTCCAGCACAATACGAAAACGAGTACTACAAATCTGTTATGCAGCTGATTGACGCCAAAGCCGAGAGCGCTCAGGTCGATAGTAAGCCAATGGAACCGGGCGGCAAGGTAATTGCGGGAAATTATAAATTAATGCCTAATATTCCATATAAGGAGGCGGGATTATGGCACATATGCGTAATTTTCTTTATAAAAGGCCGGATACGGTAGAACCGTGGCCTTTGTGGGGTAGGTTATTGTTTTGGACGATCATGATGGGAGCAATAGTAGATTGGATATTGTAAATAGTTAAAGCCCCTGGCATTGTGTTGGGGGCTAATTTATTTTCTCTATTTACAGAACATTTGTTCCGTGATATATTAATACCAAACAAACGTTCTGAACGGAGGGGATTTATAATGGCAAATGACAAAACAAAGGATTTTGAAAAGAACCGGGAAATGGATAAGTCTAAGGCACTTGAAAACGCAATGCGCCAAATAGAAAAAGACTTTGGCGCTGGTGCTATTATGAAGCTTGGTGAAGCTGCCGCAAAAATGCATGTTGAGATTATTCCAACAGGCTCATTACCGCTAGATATCGCTCTTGGTGTCGGTGGCGTACCGCGTGGCCGGGTTGTAGAGATATTCGGACCGGAGTCGTCAGGTAAAACGACGGTAGCCCTACATATTATTGCTGAGGCGCAAAAATTAGATGGGATTGCAGCCTTTATTGATGCTGAACATGCCCTTGATCCTAGTTATGCAAAGAAGATCGGTGTTGATATTGACAACTTGCTAATTTCTCAGCCTGATAACGGGGAACAGGCTCTTGAGATTGCTGAGGCGCTGGTGCGCAGTTCAGCTGTTGACATTATTGTTATTGACTCTGTGGCGGCTCTGGTGCCTAAGAATGAAATTGACGGAGATATGGGAGACTCGCATGTTGGTCTACATGCCCGGTTGATGTCGCAAGCATTACGTAAGCTGACAGGTGTTATTAGTAAATCACGTACCACTGTTATTTTTATCAACCAGTTACGCGAAAAAGTGGGGGTTACTTGGGGTAATCCAGAAACAACAACAGGGGGCAGAGCTTTAAAGTTCTATGCATCAGTTCGTTTGGATGTGCGCAAAAAAGAAAGTCTAAAACAAGGTAATGATGTTGTTGGCTCTCGTACCAAAGTAAAGGTTGTAAAGAATAAAATTGCTCCACCGTTCAAGCAAGCTGAATTTGACATTATGTACGGTGAAGGCATTTCACGGGTTGGTAGCCTAATCGATTTGGGTGTCGAATTGAATGTTATAGATAAGAGTGGTTCATGGCTTTCTTATAAAGAGAATCGTTTAGGCCAAGGTCGAGAAAACGTTAAAACAATGCTCAAAGAAAACGGCGATGTTGCTAATGATATTGAAAAAGCAATACGAGACAAGATCGCTGGTGGAGTGGCGTTGCCCGTTGTTGCTTTTGTGGATGTCGATGTGGAGGAGGAAGAAAGATATGACTTGTCGGAAGAATAGTTTAATTTATCATTTGCATATATGTTAATGTAGGAATATTTAAATACGTTGGTCACAATTTTGCGCACGTAATCATTTTTTTCATCTATCAAACTCAAAAGATATAACAGTGTGTGAATTAAAAGATCAACGCTGGTTAATAAGATATGGCAACTAGCCCATTTGATGGGCGGCATGATGTAAGTAGTGCCAGAAGCCCCTGGTAAATAGGGGTTCTGCGCATCGCCCGGCAGCTAATGTTACCATTTTGTACCGAAACTAGAAAATAGAGGCTGTCCATAAGTTGATCACTTGTGGGCGGCCTCTTTTTCATGTTAAGCCAGTAAGGAGGTATGGGCATTTAAGGCGCAGAACCCCCTACTCGCAGTCATAGGCAAATGTTGAAAAAATAGCGTGGCTACCCTCTTAGGCCTTGTTCTGGGCTGTTTAAGAATAGGGCAAGCCCGCTTTTTCAGGATATTTGAGATAGTTGTTATGCACCCTAACCATTGATAAATTAGAACTTAGGCGTATCTAGTATTTAACCGTATCATTAGGGTACGGTTTTTTTGTGTTCGGACTACAAATAACAAGAATGGGTATAACAAATCATAGAGAGGGGGTGTAAAGTGACGCTAAACAAAAGAACTTCTTGAAGCAAGCCGATGATCAAATAGCGGTAAATCGGATTTGCTGGGAGTATTATGTTTAACGTTCACAATCAATCATGACAAAATGGGGTAAACTGACACTAATATCCACGGCGATACTTGCCACCGGCCTGATATTGCGAATGGCGTGGAATCTTGATAACATCCTTATCCTTTTAACTGGCATTCTGGTCGGTGTCTGCTTGACTGGTGCAGTCGTATGGTGGAGGTATCGGAATTGGTAACGTTATATTAACCAATTGCGTGGAAAAGTGGGTGTTACCTGAGGCAATCCAGAATCAACAACAGGGGAGCAGAGCCTTAAAGTTCTATACATCAGTTCGTTTGGATGTTCGCAAAATGGAGAGTTTAAAACAAAGGTATGTTTAAACAAGCCGAATCTGATATTATGTACGGTGAAGGCATTTCACGATAGGAAGCTTAGTTGACCTTGGGGTCAATTTGGAGGTTATAATAAAGAAGAGGTTTTAAATCAAGTGTTAGTTTTCAGAGATTCTTATGCTGTCTCTTAAAAATTTTATTATCTTTAGGCCGTCTTCTGTTAGAACAGTTCCAGTACCGTTACATGCATCACAATTCTTGTTATCTGTTTTTCCGCGACCAAGACATTTGGAACACTGTTTTTCCATTGTGAATTTTGTTTCCATTTGTAACCTCCTGCTTATTCTTTCATATTACTTATCGAGCTATTTTTCGAAAATCTAAATAAGGGAAATATAACAAATGTTTTAAAAGCTGTTGGCATTAAACCAAGTTTCTGCAAATTCTTCAGACCAGTCTTGGCGGCATGCTTGTAAGAAATAACGGATCAAAGGGATACACATTGTTTTGGGATCGGACAGGTCATCAACTTTGCCATCTATGCGAAATAGAGTTGCTCTATGTTCGATTTTTAACCTGTCGAAACCGTTTGTAGTCCATTGAATAGATGTTTCAGTGAGGTCAATAACCTCAAACCATAGTCTAATTGGCCCCCAGTACCCGAGGGTAGAATAAGTTTCGGAGTAAAAGCGCAAAGCTTTAGCCCAGTCATGAACTAACCATTTTAATTGGAATGGTTCCTGAGGCAATACATGAAACCCCATGCCATAAGTAATATCGCCGCTTTCATAAATCTTGATTCCAAAACTATAGTTTAATCCAGGGTTAATTCCCTCAAACCTATCGACGAATGGACGGAGTATGTTGCCGTTAAACCAATCAATGTAATGCGCAGAATTCAGTTGGTCACGATGGATAGATAAAGTATTGGCAATTTCTAAATTATTGATCATAGGCATGCAGGTGAGAAGAAATGACCCCCAAGGGGCAGGATCAAATAATATTTTTTCTAAATCGAGATAACGTTGCCGAATGCTGCTTTTCGCCAGTGCAGATACTGTATACATCTGCCGTATCTCTGGTTCAGTTAAAGGAACATTATCTTGATTACGGCGTGCGTAATAGTAGATACGCTTGTCCCAATTTATAGCGTGTGGTTTGATAGAGCTTTCGGGGACATAGGCTATTATATAATAACCACCTAGCTGGGCTTCAATTTTGTACAAATAGAATTGCAGCCCCGGGGCGATATTGGTTCTTAAGATCCGAGTTGCTTTGTCAATTAAATCTGGTTCACAGATAGGTGTCAATTCGGAAGCTATTGAACCAAGGTCAGGATGTTTTTCTTCTTGAATTCCGTATATGATCATACCGCCATTGCTATTTGCAAGGGATGTAATATCCTTCAATAATTCACGCCGTTCTTTAGGTGGCTCCAGGTTAAGCTCTCTCTTATAATCCAGGCGCTGGTTTTCCGGTATTCTTTCCGTACATAAAAGACGTAGGTCATTTTCATCCCAATTCTCCGGTGATTTGCTTATTGGTAATAACATGCGGTTAGCCTCCGTTAATTACTAAATTAAATACTGATTCTACAATAAATTCACTAAAACCTGTATACGCATTGACGAGTTATAACTTTCATATTTCCAACCAGCACCCGCAAAAGCAAGTGGAATTAATTTTATCCGGAACAGGCGGTTTTTTACTTTATCCCCAATGTTTTCTAAAGGAATTCAAAAAAACGGGTGTTACAATAAAAACATAATAACAAAAGGAAGTGTGTGTATGAAAATCGTCGCCAAAAAAGTAGTAATTTACTCAATGCTCGGCCTAATGCAAGTGGGTATGTTCTCATCGGTAGCCGCTGCAGCGCCAGGACCCTTACATAATGATAATTCACAACGAATAGCATATCTTGACCGTGATGACCGCCATGATCGTGACAATGACCGGAAGCATAAGCATGACGAACGCAAACGCCAGGAAAATGAACGCCATGAGCGTGAAATGAAACGGCGGCCCCATGAAAGCAACCGCGAATGGCGGGAGCGTCAAGAACATGAAAAAGACCGCCATGATAAGGCGCTGCGCGAAATTGCAGCATTTCTGATTGGCATTGCAATTGGCTCTGGGTCGTCAGATAATTAAAAGTGAAATTAAACCGCTCATCCTCAGGGTGAGCGGTTTAATTTTTTAATGAGTCCAGGTAGACAGATGGCGATATAACTGTCTGATGGTTGACAAGCAGGTGTAGTTGCTCTGTAATGCGGGGGAATTCTTTAGAGAACGATGATAATAGTCTATGGGAAACTGGGGATTATATTGTTATGATTGGGAATTCAGGATAATAATAGTTTGAGCGGATAGTTTTCTGGTTTTTTACAAACTAGAGAAGTGTCGCTTTGAGGGTAGATAATGTTGTTAATCTTGTTATTTAGGGTTTTACTACTTTCTTCATTTTTGATAACTGCATATAAAATAGGGGACTGGAAAAACCGGCAAAGATATTATCCAACAATTCTTTTCGTAATGGTTGTAAGTTTAGCCGAAAGTTTCGCGACCTATCATCATGTCTTATGGAACTATAACCCGGGCCTATTAGTCAAAACCCATACCACAGTGGAATTTCTCAATGCGTTTGTTTTACTGCCATCAGTTACATTCATTTTTCTTTCTAAATATCCATTCAATGGTACTAGGTTTTATCAATCGGGCTATATAACATTATGGGTCTTGATTTTCAGTAGTATAGAACTTATTGCCCATTACATAATAGGTAGCATTTCATACAAGAATGCATGGTCATGGTCAGCATCATTTATTTTGGATATTGCTTTGTTCTCAATTACACGGTTACACTATTCGAGACCGGTCTGGGCCTGGGTATTCAGCCTAATAGTTGCGATCACGGTTCTTATTGTGTTTGATTTTAGGTCTGGTGAATTTAAATAGAAATGATTGTAGGAGGTAGACAAACCCCCTTCCCTGTGAAGGGGTTTCCTTATATACTAATATTATATCAATTGGAAAACTTCAGTCTATGGAGGTATATGGGTGGAATACAAACATATCGAACAAAGTCGCTTACCGGCCTGCACCCTTGATGGAATACTATTTAACAAAATATGGGAAATATTTAACCAAGACGGAGAATTCCTCTGGCATGCTGCTGTTGGCACCGGTGATGACCTTCTGGGCAAGAAGGAAGAGCGGTCAACACGGACTGTTCAAAGCCTGGAGGAATTGATTACCCTTGCTAAAACATTGCCTCATATTGATCAGCTATCCCTGACAATCGAGGTACCGGACAAAGGCACGATGGCCCTGGCACTCAAAAATTTTGTTCCTATCAGTGGCAAGATTATCGTCACCGGGCAGAATGAGGAGTGGGTAAATGAGCGATTTGATGCCTGTTTTGCATTATTCACTGACAGAAAGAAGGATTTTAACACCCTGCTCTATACTCGACTGGGTTTTGGGATCGTCCAAACAGCCATCCCGCTTAGCAGTATGTTTGTTATTGTTATGGTGGCAGCGGGCTTGCTTATCCCCACTGAAATCAGGCATAGTCAGTGGTTGTGGTGGATAACTGCAGCTACTGTTGTTATTACACTACGCCTGGCTTATACGGTATCAGATAAACTTATTCTGTATTGTATGGCAAACTACCCCTATATAAAGTGGCAAGAGCAATAGCATAATCGCCCTGCCTGATGCATACATACTATTGTAGCTGCGGAAGGAGGGGGACATATGATTATCAACTTGCGCCGCCTGTTTAATCACCGGAACATCTTTTACAGTATCATCGGCCTATTTGCGATATCGGCTATGTATGTACAAGTGACTGACGTAATTGCCGGCGGTCCAATGGCTATTGCCGGGACTCGTACTGACCAAAAGGTAATAGCGCTTACATTTGACCATTCTTGGGGCAATAAGTTTACACCGTCGATTTTAGATACATTACAGAAAAATAATATTAAATCGACATTTTTTATTATGGGACCATGGGCTACGAAGTTTCCGGAAGTAGCCCAGCGTATTGCAAAAGACGGGCATGAGGTTGCAAGCCATGGTTACCGTCACGAAAACTATGGTGACATGTCGCCTGAGTGGGTAAAAGAAGATATTACGAAAGCCCATGCTCAGATTAAAGAGGTAACCGGTGTCGAGCCCCGGCTACTGCGTCCGCCTAACGGCCACTATAACCAGAAATCGTTAAAAGCTACAGATGAGCTTGGTTACAAAACCATTATCTGGAATGTCGATTCACTGGATTGGAAGAACCCTGGACGGGACGTTATTGTCGAGCGTGTAATGAAACGGATAAAACCTGGTGCGATTATTCTCATGCATGCGTCCGATACTCCTGTCCAAACGGCTGAAGCATTACCTATTCTTATCGAGCGGATTAAGGCAGAAGGATATACTTTTGTTACTGTTGGCGAACTGTTAGAAAAGTATAGTGATAAAGGAATACAAAGACATTAATAACTAGGTCAGGACTAAGAGTGAAGTTGCTATGCGTCTGCTGCAATACCTGGTGGCAAACCAGTGACATTGCGAGTGGGGTGAAGCAATTTTACTCTTTTATATTTATTTATCATATCTGCAGGAATTTGGCGATATATAGCGAAACTGATATGATTGCATAAAGTTCCAGGCTAATGCCGATAACTAAAATTACAGGCAGCTGCTGAGTGTGTGTACATAATGTAAGGCAGTTGCCTGGCGATTCCGGTAGGGAAGCCGCTTAAAAATATTTCGTGGAGCAGACAATGATACAAGAGAAGCAAGTCAGATTAGGTCATATTGATTTTATAAATTGTCTGCCGTTAGCTTATGGTCTTAGGCAGGGTGGCTTTGGGCAGGGGCTTGATATTATAGCCGGCACACCATCGATGCTGAACCAACTAATCATTGAAGGTCAACTGGATGTAAGTCCGGTGTCATCAATTGTGTATGCAAATAATAGTGATAAGCTACTAATCTTACCTGATGTATCAATCAGCGCTCATGGCTTTTTGCAAAGTATTCTTCTGGTTTCCAAGCGGCCAATTAATGAGCTTAAGGGTGCTCGCGTAGCGCTGACAGCAAAATCGGCCACCTCACAGGCTCTGCTTAAAATCATTATGGAAAACGCCTATCAGGTTGCACCTGAGTATTTTGTCAGCTCAGCCACACGTCAAAGTGAAGCGCTGACAGACGCAGAAGCTGTGCTCTTTATTGGTGATGATGCCTTGTATACATATCATAATCAGGCGACTGACTGTTATTATTATGATATGGGCCAAGAATGGCACAAACTTACCGGACAATCTATGGTATACGCTTTATGGGCGGTAAGAAAAGAGTTTGCTGCCGAAAAACCGGAGCTGCTTCGGATGGTGTATGAGCGGATTGCCGGTGCTTTCGCTTACGGTCTTAAGCATCTGTTGCCAGCTGCCACCACGCTGGGCAGTAAAGTATCATTTACCACTAAACAAATCACAACTTATTTACAGCTGCTAAATTATCGGTTGACACCAGACCAGCAGGCAGCACTTGTTACTTACTATCAACTAGCCTATGGCTTACGCCTTATTGAGTATGTGCCCAGTCTGAACTTTGCCAATGTAGGTGTTATGAATAAGCCTTAATCCAAATAGCGCTATTTAGAGGAGGATTCCACACGTGACGACAGGAAACCAAGAGATGATTTTGATTATGGATTTTGGCGGCCAATACAGTCAGCTAATTGCCCGACGAATCCGTGAATGCGGGGTTTATTGCGAAATAGTCCCTTTTAATACCAGCATTGATAAGATCCGGCAGATGGCACCTAAAGGTATTGTTTTTTCCGGCGGTCCATCAAGTGTATATGGTGAAGACGCACCTAAATGTGACCCACAGGTATTTGAGATTAATTTACCGGTTTTGGGGATTTGTTATGGGATGCAGCTCACCGCCCAGACTTTAGGCGGCAAAGTAGCGCATGCTACTTCACGCGAATATGGTAATACCCGCCTGTATGTTGATAAAAATGATGGCGTATTTGCTGAAATCAATGCTGAAACTCAAGTGTGGATGAGCCATGGTGACTATATCGCCGAACCACCTGCCGGCTTTTCTATTACCGCCCATACTAACAGCACTCCGGTGGCTGCTATGGAAAATAGCAGCAGAGGTATTTACGGTGTGCAGTTTCACCCGGAGGTAGTCCATACCCCTGAGGGGATGAGAATGCTTAAGAACTTTTTGTTCAACATTTGCAGATGTAACGGCGAGTGGAATATGGGATCTTTTGTGGATCAGGCTATTGCTAAGATTAAGGCGCAAGTAGGCAACAAGCGTGTACTGTGCGCATTAAGCGGCGGGGTAGATTCCTCTGTTGCAGCGGTATTAGTGCATCGGGCAATTGGTGATCAATTGACCTGTGTGTTTGTTAATCATGGCTTCTTACGTAAGGGTGAGGCTGAGCAGGTTGTTAAAACCTTCCGTGATGGCTTTAAAATGAATTTAGTATATGTCGACGCTGTTGACCGCTTTATGGCTCGTCTGAACGGCATTACTGAACCAGAGCAAAAACGTAAGATTATTGGTGAAGAATTTATTCGTGTGTTTGAGGTTGAATCTGCTAAATTAGGTGATATCGACTATCTGGTACAGGGCACACTGTACCCTGATGTTATTGAAAGCGGTACAGCGACTGCTGCTGTAATTAAGAGTCACCATAACGTAGGCGGCTTGCCTGAAGATATGAAGTTTGAATTAATCGAACCGCTGAGAGACTTATTTAAGGATGAAGTTCGTGCTTTGGGTCTGGAAATCGACCTGACTGAAGATATTGTTTATCGCCAACCGTTTCCTGGTCCTGGCCTGGCGATAAGAATTATTGGCGAAATTACTGAAGAACGTCTGGAGATTCTCCGTGAAGCAGATTCCATTGTCTATCAGGAGATTAAACTTGCCGGCTTGTATCGCAAGGTTTGGCAGTCGTTCGCTGTATTGCCGGCGATGAAAAGCGTTGGTGTTATGGGGGATGAACGGACATATGCGTATACAGTTGGCCTTAGAATTGTTGAAAGTGAAGATGGCATGACGGCTGACTGGGTGCGCCTGCCGTACGAAGTCCTTGATGCAATCTCGCGGCGCATTGTTAATGAAGTCAAAGGTGTAAACCGGATTGTTTACGATATTACCTCCAAACCACCCTCGACAATTGAATGGGAATAAAGTAAGTGTTGTAAAAGTTATGGATGGTGGTCAGCTATCCATAACTTTTTTTTGCTAATTAGAAGGAGAATAATTATATGTGTGGAATAAAGTATTATTAGAGTATGCTATATACTCTGCGATTGGCTAAATAGTATATGTTATATAATTATTGCTGATGATGGAGTAACCCTTAGATATTTTATTGATTAACTAAGTATAATAATCAGAAGAATTTGGGCGATTAAGTATTTTATTGGAAAGGGTAGTGAAGAATGGCTAAATTTGTTTATTTATTTAAAGAGGGCAAGGCTGATATGAAAGCCCTATTAGGTGGTAAAGGGGCCAACCTGGCAGAAATGACCAATATTGGTTTGCCTGTACCGCCGGGAATGACCATTACTACTGAGGCTTGTACCGAATACTATCGTCTGGAGCGTAGATTGCCTGAAGGATTGATGGATGAGGTTCAACGTAATTTAAGCGTTGTTGAGGAACAAGCAGGTAAGAAGTTTGGTGATCTGGCTAATCCGCTGTTGGTATCGGTGCGCTCAGGTGCGATGTTCTCAATGCCGGGGATGATGGATACTATCTTGAACCTAGGGCTTAATGAACAAACTGTTCAGTCGGTCGCCAGAAATACCGGCAATCTTCGTTTTGCTTATGATGCCTATCGACGTTTTATTCAAATGTTTAGCGATGTTGTATTGGAAATTCCTAAATATGATTTTGAAGATTTGCTGCATAACCAAAAAGAAGCCCAAGGTGTAAAATACGATCAGGACCTTACTGCTGAATCGTTACGGATAATTATTGATAACTATAAAAAATTAGTAGTTGATCGAACTGGCCGTCCTTTCCCCGAGAACCCACTTGACCAGCTGACATTGTCGGTTGAGGCAGTATTCCGTTCCTGGAATAATGACCGGGCTATAATCTATCGCAATCTGAATAAGATTGATCATGATTTGGGAACCGCAGTTAACATTCAATCAATGGTCTTTGGCAATATGGGCAATGATTCAGGTACCGGCGTTGCTTTTACCCGCAATCCTTCAACAGGTGAAAACGTATTATATGGTGAGTTTTTGACGAATGCCCAAGGTGAGGATGTAGTCGCTGGCATTCGTACTCCCCGGCCGATTGCTCAGTTAAAAGATGAAATGCCAGAGCTGTACAACGAGTTTGTCAGGATTGCCAGGCTTTTAGAGAATCACTATAAAAATATGCAGGATATTGAATTTACTATTGAACGTGGACGCCTGTATATACTCCAGACCCGAAACGGTAAGCGGACGGCTCAGGCGAGTGTACGTGTTGCTTATGAGCTGGCTCAGGAAGGCCTGATAACCAAGCAACAGGCATTGCTGCTGGTAGATCCGGGGCAGCTTGATCAATTATTGCACAGGCAGATTGACAGCCAGGCTGAGCTTAATGTTATTGCCCAAGGATTGCCGGCATCGCCAGGTGCTGCTTCAGGTCAGGTGGTATTTGACTCCGATGATGCTGAACGCTTGGCTAAGGCAGGTAAAAAAGTAGTGCTGGTGCGCACGGAAACTACTCCTGACGATATTCATGGCATTGTTGCTGCTCAGGGGATATTGACAAGCCGCGGCGGAATGACGAGTCATGCAGCCGTAGTTGCCCGGGGAATGGGTAAACCATGCGTCTGTGGTTGTGAGGCCATTCGTATCGATTATATTAAAGCCGAGTTTAGTGTCGGTTCTATTGTAATTAAACAAGGTGAACTTATCTCGATCGACGGTGCAACCGGGCGGGTAATATTAGGTCAGGTGCCAATGAAGGATCCGGAAATTTCAGCTGAATATACAACCTTGCTAACCTGGGCTGATGAAGTAAAATACCTTGGTATACGTGCCAACGCTGATACCCCGGAAGATGCAAAAAAAGCGCGCGAGTTTGGGGCAACAGGTATTGGTTTGGTCAGAACAGAGCATATGTTTATGGGGCAGGACCGGTTGCCGTATGTACAACAAATGATTCTGGCTGAGACATTGGAAACAAGACAAGAGGCACTGACTTATCTATTACCCATGCAAGAGGGGGACTTTTACGGTATTCTGCAAGCAATGGCCGGATATCCGGTAACTATACGCCTGCTGGACCCACCGTTGCATGAATTCCTTCCCAGCCTAGAGGAACTACTGATAGAAACCACTGAACTGAGAGTAACAGGACACAACCCTGCCCTGCTGGATGAAAAATTACTATTACTGAAAAAAGTGCGAAGCCTGCACGAATTCAATCCGATGTTAGGTCATCGCGGTTGCCGCTTGGGAATCACATTCCCGGAAGTTTATGAAATGCAGATGCAAGCCATTTTTAATGCTACAGCAAGACTAACACAAGAAGGATTAGAAGTTTTGCCAGAGGTTGAGATTCCACTGACTATTGATGTGAATGAAATGAAATTCTTTAAAAAGAGAATCGATGATATTGCTGCAGCTACGATGGCAAGCTATAATGTTAAGTTCCATTATTCAGTAGGAACAATGATTGAAATGCCACGGGCATGCGTTATCGCTGACGAGCTGGCAGAATACTGTGATTTCTTTAGTTTTGGTACTAATGATCTAACGCAAACGACCTTTGGCTTTAGCCGGGATGATGCGGAAGGAAAATTCTTACCCCACTATCTCGAAAGAAAAATCCTCAAAGAGAACCCTTTTATTGTTATAGATCGTAAAGGTGTTGGGGCGCTCATGGAAATGGCAGTGCAGCGCGGGCGTAAAACTAAGCCTGATCTAGAAATCGGCATTTGCGGTGAGCACGGCGGTGAGCCAGCCTCAATCGCGTTTTGTCACCAGGTTGGGTTAAACTATGTTAGCTGCTCCCCTTACCGGGTGCCTATTGCCAGGTTAGCTGCTGCCCAAGCCGCAATTAGTGAAGGCGAGATTATTGGAACCAGATAGTATTGTTTCAAATAATAACATTACCTCCGGGTGCGCATTCTGTGCATCCGGAGGTATATTATTACCAGCAATTACAAATAATAAGCTTATTGACATCGCGTTAAGTTATGTGATATTATGAGTAAGTCGCTAAATTGTGCGACAAAATATTCCAAAATAATGGATTTATATTACCATTTGATTTCTGAAAAATATGTTGACACGTTAGAATAAACGTGATAACATATAAAAGCTGTCAAATCAGCAACAATGCGGATGCGACAAGCGAACGTTCCCTGAAAACTGAACAATGTAGAGTAATGCATCATAAAAATGCCAGATGTGCGATGTGCTGCTTGCAGCACAAGCAACAAACAAGATTTGATTGATAATGAGCCGATAAACGGCTCCAATATAAGTAGTCCTAGTGACTGCGAAAATTTATTGGAGAGTTTGATCCTGGCTCAGGACGAACGCTGGCGGCGTGCCTAACACATGCAAGTCGAACGGAGTAAGTAGCAATACTTACTTAGTGGCGAACGGGTGAGTAACGCGTAGACAACCTGCCTCTAAACTGG
>NZ_DATMXX010000168.1:0-8938 GCF_035561255.1 Sporomusa sp.
GAGACAGATCATATTACTTTAGATGGCTATAGCATACGGGCCACACCTTATGATAATTACCCTTACTCTTACAGCTGGGTTAAAATTATAGTCTCTTCTGCCGTAACAGCGATGGTGTGCTCATACTGTATGCATATAGATCCGTCCACCGTACGTGCAGTCCAACCGTCAGTATCTATTTTCGTCTTCCAGCTTCCATTAGTAATCATTGGCTCAATGGCAATCGTTAAACCGGGTTTTATCAGAGCCCCTTTTCCCGGCTGCCCATAATGGGGTATTTGCGGATCCTCCCACAAGCTTTGGCCTACACCATGACCACAAAAGTCGCGAACAACACCGTAATGATAACTCTCAGCATAACTTTGAATAACTGCCCCAATATCACCGATTCGATTTCCTATGCGAGCTATTTCTATTCCCCGGAATAGGCATTCTTTCGCTACTTTCATTAACTGCTCAATCTCCGGTGACACCTTGTCTACTTCATAAGACCAAGCTGAATCTGCATGATACCCCTTTAGTTTCGCACCTATGTCCACGGTAATTACATCGCCGGATTTGAGTGGTTTAGAATCAGGAATTCCATGACAAATTACATCGTTGACCGCAGTACAAATGCAGGCCGGAAAACCCTGATGCCCTTTAAAGCTCGGAATCGCTCCGGCATGTTTGATGATGTCTTCTGTAATAACATCCAGTTCCTTGGTGGTAATTCCAGGCCTAATCTTCTCCTTCAAAGTAGCATGGCACTCTGCTACAATTTTTCCGGCTTCTTTCATGATTTCAATTTCTCTGGCTGATTTAAAAATAGTCATTTTTCTCATCCCCGAACTTAAATTTATTATATATACATTCTATCATATACATTTTATCCCTCGAGCGATTCACTAATTTTATCGCAAATCACTATTTTATCTAAACTGCCCCTCACCTTTGATTGTTACTAATGCCGCACAAAATCATACCGCTGACTACCATGGATTAGAAACGCTTATCGCAGGCTGTGGTACGTCCCTGTCCGTTGTTGCCGGCAGGTAGGCAAGAAAGCAAAAAAAAGGCTTTACAAAGCTTCATAAAACCCATGAGATATTTATGGTGACCCCGACAGGCTTCGAACCTGCGTTTTTTTATTTTCCCCCGCCCCAGTCTGCGCCCTTACTGTCGATAGGCCGTCAATTTAAAGAATTTCCCACTTTTCATAAGTACCAGCTACCCTAACTATTCTCCAATGCTCCTGTCGCAGAACTTTCCCGGATAGCTTTAATATCTTTAAGCGGCGGCAGGCCAAAAAGCCGCCGGTATTCCCGGCTGAATTGCGATGGACTTTCATAGCCAACCTCCAGAGCAGCAGCCGTTGCATCCATAGAACCGCTCAGCATGATACGTCTTGCTTCCTGAAGGCGAAGCTCCTTCTGATACTGCAACGGTCCCATTGTTGTTATAACCTTGAACTTGTGATGAAGTCCCGATACACTCATATTATTTGATTTTGCGAGCTCCTCAACAGTAAATGAACGAGCGTAATTTTCTTTGATCCATTCAATGGCTTTGCCTACTCCGTCGGCTTGCTGATCAAAGAGCACCTGTTGAAAAAATAAGTGTCTGTATTCGCTTGACAGTAGACGGAAAATCATTTCACGCTTGATAAGTTCGGACAGAAAGCGAGCCTCTTGGGGTTTATCAATAAGTTTCAGTAGTCTGCTAAATAAGGCTAAAAGATCGGCATCGGATTTCCCAATCAATGCTCCGGTACTCAGCTTTTTCTCCTGTAGCTTAACATTAATACCGGCCTCCATCACCACCGAAGCGATTTCTTTGGTCGTAAAGTCAATACGCACACCGATATAAGGCGACTCTCTCGTAGCACCGAGGATTTGTGCAGAAGCAGGCATATCAATGACAGAAGCCAGGTACTCACCGGCGTGATAGTGAATAATATCCTGGCCAAGATGAAGTTTTTTTGTCCCCTGCAGAATAAGACAAAAGGCAGGAGTCAAAACAACTGGAATCAGCGAGGTTTGTTGACTGCGCCGGTCAATAGAAAGAAAGGGGATAATTGTTTTCGTGATGCCTTCTGCGTTGGCAATCCTTTCAGCCATCGCAAGGATTCGATCCAGTATTCTCTGATGAATCGAGGCGCTCTCTCCAAATAAAGCTCCGGGTATGAGTTTTTGTTCCACCATTATTTCCACCTGGCCTTTATTGCTAAGTCCTTTTGACAACAGAACTCCTTTATATCCGATTCGCTTCCTTAACCCATTGTTAACTTAAATTGTACCAATATCGTAACATGATGCCATACAGTTGAGCAATGTAAAGTTACAGCATTTTGCAGCTTTAGGCAAGTTTTAGACAGTAATAGTCTATTTAGTTTTATCTTTTCAAGTAATACTATTCTTATAATACTTTTAAGGAGGTCTCACTGCCATGATTACCGGCAGCTATGACTCAGCCTCTATTGGTGCCTTCACCGAAAGGTTTCCCACTGCCGGCATTGGGGGACCCCTGACGCGCACAAGGGAAGGATGCGAATGAGTAACCGTTTGAAGATTGCAATCTTTGGCGCAGGAATTATTTTTACCTTGGCAATTGTCTATCTCGCGGTCATATCTTCAGCCCTCGGCACAAGACCCAGCGCTGAGGACCGTATACGATTTCGAAGTTCGCTACAGTTTAACACAGCGGAGCCTGCATTTTCTAATCGCAGACCAGAGTTATTGCAGGAGATGTACAAGAGAATTACATTCTCAGACTATATAGAGGCTCTTTGGGGCGGCAGTAAAGATCGCGTTCCTCGAAAGAAACTGCCTGACGTAAAGCCAGACTTAGCTACTTTTCTAAAACCGAGCGATAATATAAAGGTACTTTGGTTCGGTCACTCCTCTTTACTGCTCAACATCAGCGGCAAAATTATTTTAATAGATCCTGTCTTCTCAGGCAGTGCATCTCCTTTCAGCTTTATGACGCAGCGGTTTCAAAATCCTGCTTTGGAATTATCGGAACTTCCACCAATCGATTATATTGTGATTTCGCATGACCATTATGATCACCTGGACATGAAGACGATTCAATTTTTCAAAGACAAAAATGTCCACTTCGTTGTACCACTTGGCGTGGGAGCGCACTTAGCCGGTTGGGGCATCAACCAACATAATATTACAGAACTTGATTGGTGGAGAAATTTCTCAATTGGAGACCTAGAGTTTATTGCGACACCCGCCCAACACGCCTCGGGACGTGATCGGATTCATTTCAATGAATCTCTTTGGGCATCCTGGATCATTCAGAACACCAGACACCGTGTCTATTTTAGCGGCGATTCAGGCTATGACACACATTTTAAGGAGATTGGCGATAAATATGGCCCCTTTGACATCGCGTTTATTGAAAATGGCCAATACAACGAAAAGTGGCGAGAAGTCCATCTTCTCCCGGAAGAAACCATCCAGGCATTTCTTGATCTCAAGGCTAAGAGACTCTTTCCTGTGCACTGGGGATTGTTTAATCTCGCTTTACATTCCTGGTATGAGCCAATCGCGAAAACAAACAAGGCAGCTAAAGAAAAGGGAATACGCCTTGTTTCACCTAAATTGGGGGAAATCGTTGAGGTGGATGACCAATATGACAATAAAATCTGGTGGGAAGAGTAGCGAACGAAGGTAGTGCGCTCAAGCAGAATAATCTATTTGATTGGAGGACAATAGTTATGACTTTAAATAAACGCAAGCTTGGCAGCTAGGCCGGGGCACTGCTAATGAACTGCTATAGAAAGGGAGATGCCATATGAAGACCATAACGACACACTTCATCAATGGAAAATTCGTTGAGTCAAAGGGCAAAGAAATTCTTGATCTGATCAATCCCTCGAATAAAAAAATCATCGGACAGGTAACTCTCGGCAACGAAGAAGATGCCCGCGATGCCATCCGTGCGGCCAAAGAAGCATTTAAGGCATACGCAAAGTCGACACTTGCAGAGCGTATTCACTATTTACAGCAACTGCATGATGCCATCGCCGCGCGAGCGGACGAGCATATCGCCATCAGGGCCAAAGAATATGGCGGGGTATACCTGCACTCCCAAGCCTCTGTGTCCGGCGCAGCGAAAGTGTTCTTAAACATGAAGAAAAGTCTAAGCGAAGTGCCATTTCACAAAAAGCTGGGCCAAGCCGAGGTCATGCTGAAACCAGTCGGTGTAGCGGGACTAATTACACCGTGGAACGCAGCCATTTTTATGATCTGTAATAAGGTTGCTCCCGCCCTGGCGGCCGGCTGCACGGTCGTTATCAAGCCAAGCGAGTTGAGCGCCCTGCAGACCCAGCTGCTTTTGGAGTGCTTTGACGCAGCCGGATTGCCCCCCGGAATCATCAACGCCGTCAATGGCCGTGGTGACGTGGTTGGCAATGAACTCACGACCCATCCCGATATTGCCAAAGTCTCCTTTACCGGGTCGACCGCAGTAGGGAAATCGGTCATGCGCAATGCCGCTGAAACAGTGAAGCGGGTCACACTTGAGCTGGGCGGCAAATCCGCCCACATCCTTCTCGATGATGCCGACCTTGAAAAAGCCATTCCCTTCGCCTTGACAGCCGGCTTCATGAACAATGGCCAGGCCTGCATTGCCGGGACGCGGGTTCTCGTCCCGGAACACAGGCTGGCGGATGTGAAAGCCGCTTTCAGGAAAGCTGTGCCGAATCTAAAAGTCGGGAATCCCACCGATGAGGATACCGTGGTCGGGCCACTGGTGAACGAGAAGCAATACAATCGTGTTCAGAGTTACATCCGGAAAGGAATTGAAGAAGGAGCTGAAATCCTCATTGGTGGTGAAGGCCATCCGGAAGGCTTGGAAGCGGGCTACTTTGTAAAACCCACCATCTTCGTAAACGTCACGAATGATATGAAGATCGCCCGCGAGGAAATCTTCGGACCCGTCCTGGCTGTTATCACCTACAAGAACGAAGAAGAAGCGATCCGGATTGCCAATGACTCAGTCTACGGACTTCAGGGCTGGATCAGCACTACGGACCCGGAGCGAGGCAAAGAAGTCGCTGACCGGATCGAGGCCGGCATCGTCATGGTCAATCAGCTCTATGACCTGTATAATGACGCCGGCGTACCGGCAGGTGGTTACAAACAATCAGGCATTGGCCGCGAATTTGGCGTTTACGGGATTGAAGAATATCTGCAAACACAGGCTATTTTCGAAAAGTAAAGCCCCGTTCGTTTGAACAAGCCGTCAAAATTGTTGTTCGCCTTGCCACCTTAGAGGAAGGTGGACCAACCAGAGGTTTTTTCGACGAAAATGGCGAAGTCCCTTGCTAAGTACTACTTAAAGGAATGCTATTATCAGGATTCCAGAGATTGTACCTTCCATAAAGCAAGCTGCACAATTAACTGGTTTGACGGAAGAACCATCCGCTACTATGAGCGAATCGGCTTGCTTCGTCATGCGGATCTAAAGGCAAACGGGCACCCCGATAGTCTCAGTCCTTATCAAAAAGCCTTTTATAAAACGCCCGTGCTGAAAAAAATGGTCTATTTACCATCGCAGAAGCGGCTTTGAGCAAGCCAGGTAGTCTACTAAATTGATTTGGATTGTCGTTCATAAGATAGGCCCAAGTAGATGAAGGGCTCTTAAGCCCGGATTTTACCATATCAATCCCATCTTTACCAATCACAGCGGTATTAAACGTCCTAATTATTTCAGTATCAATTTTTTCCATCATTTCATCAAATGCTGCAATGGCAATTCGGTGGAACTCGGTAAGGGGGTCTTTTTTTCCAATAGCCACCAGGTGTATGCCTTCTCGCTCACAATTTATATCATCCAGATATTCAGCCCAGCAGCGGTTGATATAGTAGAGGGTAAGCTGTTTTTCAATCTTTTGCAAAACAACTTCGTCCACCTGATCCTTAAGGTCGCAATAGCGTTCAGTAGCTTTAGAGGATAAAAGAGTTAAAAGGACCTGATCCCTCAGGATATCGTAATGCTTGCTGTGAATGATCCGGCGCTGCTGTTCAATGATAAACGAGTATTTCCATAATTGCCTTCTAAGATCGGAATGGTATCCCTCCACCATTCTCCTGCCTTTTTGCACCTCAGTGAGCACAACGGGATCGGTGATCGCTGCCTCTTGCAGCGATGGGAATTTTCTTTTTGGGATTAAACTCGCAATATCATATTGTTTGATTAAATCATCCTCAAGACTAATGAAGAACCGGCTTTCTCCCGGTTCACCCTGGCGGCCGGCCCTGCCTTTCAACTGATTGTCGATACGGCGGCTGTCATACCAGGTAGTTCCGACCACATATAGTCCACCCAAGGCAACCACCCGATCCCGGTCCAGCTCCTTTTCACCACCCAGCTTAATATCAATACCCCGGCCGGCCATGTTGGTGGAAACCGTTACCGCCCTTAATTCTCCGGCTCGCGCGATAATTTTTGCTTCCATTTCATCATTTCTTGCATTCAGCACCTGACAGAGAGTACCCCCACTTTTCAGTTCAGTTGCCAGCAACTCCGATTTTGCCACACTGCCGGTGCCAATCAGGATCGGCTGTCCTGTTGCATGGACTCTTGTAATTTCACAAATTAAGGCCTTATATTTTGCTTCCTTATGGGTAAAAACCAGATCCGGATGGTCTTTACGAATGCAAGGTTTATTGGTAGGTATCACCACCACATCCATACCATAGCACTCACTAAACTCTGCGGCGGCCGTACTGGCTGTCCCTGTCATCCCGGAGATTTTGGGATACAAGCCCAAATAATACTGCAGGGCGATAGAACCCATGATCGTCCCTTTGGCCTCGGATACCAAACCTTCCTTGGCTTCCACTGCGGCCTGAAAATTCTCCGGCCAGCGGCGTTTAGCAGCTACCCGGCCGGTAAACTCATCGATTAGCTCAATCTTGCCGTTTTTAACAATATAGTCTTTATCTTTTTCAACGAGAGCCTCCGCACACAGGGCCCTATTCAGGTTGGTTAACAGCTTAAGGTTTCGGGTAGCATAGAGGTTATCGCAGCAAAGGAGCTTTTCAACATGTGCCAACCCTGAATCAGTGAAATAGGCATTACTTCTATATTGGTCAGCTTCATAATCAATACCTTGCTTGAGACTGCGGACTATCCTCGATAAATGGAATAAATTATCTTCCCCTTCCACTACATCCCCCGCAATAACAAGAGGTACCCGCGCCTCGTCAATAAGAATAGCGTCAGCTTCATCCACAATAGCGTAATGAAATGGCCGGTGAACAACTTTTCCCTTTTCTATACATAGAAAATCACGCAAATAATCAAAGCCCGCCTCTTTTGCCGTCACATAGGTTATATCAGCAGCATAAGCCTTCTGCCTTTCGATGATGCTCATTTCTTCATAAACATATCCTATCGAAAGTCCTAAAAATTCATATACCGGCCCCATCCATTGAGCATCCCTGCCTGCAAGATAGTCATTGAAAGTAAGTACATGAACACCCTTACCCCTCAAAGCATTTAAGTATGCCGGCATTACAGCCGCCAATGTTTTCCCCTCGCCGGTCTGCATTTCTACCATCTTGCCCTTATGCAAAGCAATGCCCGCAATAACTTGCATATCAAAGGGACGTATACCTAATATACGCCGGGATGCCTCTCGAACTAGCGCAAAGGACTGCACGAGAAGTTCATCAATTGAAGTTCCCGTCCGGGCTAAATTCTTCAGTTTTGTGGATATTGTCTGAAGCTTAGGATTACTTAAAGCTTCAAGATTAACCGTGTTAATGCTTCTTAGAATCTGCCTATATGCAGTAAGATTATATTCAACCGGGCTCTGGATGTTCTGGATTCCATGGATTAATTCCGCCAATTTCCCTAACATAATAATAATATTCCCCCTGTTCATTTTGAGCATTACAGACCGCACTTGCGATGAAATGCTCGCCAAAATAAGGGAAACATTTTGATTGCCAGGAGCTAGTCAGAATCTGAAAAATAATAGCTATCGTTAAAAGACAAAAAGATAATATTGTATGTGATACGATATAATGACCCGACTTCGAAAAGAAACTTCTGGTTATGGGTCGTAGGCTCCCAGCGAGAGTTTGGTTTATATAGATCCAAAGTACTGGAGTTCCGTAGAAAAACCCCAAAAGCTTTCGTAAATCAGAAAACTTCATAGGATTAGATTTTAACAAGAAGATGCCAAACAAATACCCAGTTAATACCATAGGGATGGTTATATATATTGTCATTAACACCACTAGAATAGACATAAACATTGCTAGTCACCCCCGTTGTTCGCCAAGGTATTTTATCCAATTATTACTTATTTCTCGATTGCCAGATTACTCAATAGCTTGTGCTAAATATATTATTACACATATCATAACCGATTCATCCTCAAGGAACAATCACTAATCATTGAGCTCAGTGGAGTATTGATTAATCCGGCCACTGTCATAACTCGTTTGTCATCAAAACTTCTAATAGGGGGAATAAAGACATTGGCGCCTGTTGCTGCCACAACTACATCCGGTTCCGTTGCTTTAATTGATTCAAATGTAGCTTCGTACCGAGCCGCATATCAATATCCATCATTCCCACACGATGTTTCATATCTGTCCTTCGGAAAAGAGGTTCGGATAGTTGTTGTTGGCATGAAAGTATTCTCCTTATGCTTTTTCTTTTACATAAGAGAATAGGCAACAGTATGTCATATTTAAATTGCTCTTTATATTTAATGCTTGTCTTATCAGGACAGTAAATCTCAAAAAAGAAAATACGATTAAACCTATACATAAAACATACGATTATTATCAATTGCTAAAAAACAAAAAAGAAGCTTTACAGATAATCTGTAAAGCTTCTTTTTTTATGGTGACCCCGGCAGGATTCGAACCTGCGGCCTTTTGATTCGTAGTCAAACGCTCTATCCAGCTGAGCTACGGAGTCATAT
>NZ_DATMXX010000169.1:0-6225 GCF_035561255.1 Sporomusa sp.
GTAGAGTAGCTGTTGGTAACAACTTCTCTACTAATTTGCGTTACCAGTTCAGCACTCATATCAATCCCTAAGTACCCGATAATTTGTCCACCCTGATCCTTAATCGGCGCCCCCACCGACAAATACTCCCCCATCTCAGGGTCATGCAGAATATCTGTATAATAGGGCTCACCCTGCAGGGCACGTTTGATCTGGCTTTCAGGCAAGGTACATAAACCACCTATGGGAAATTGAAGGGGTGAATTAGGGGTCGTGCCATAAACGATTACCTTGCTTACCTCGGGATTATCCACTAACAGGGTGTAGACATACATGGCACTGGTCTTCTTTTTGGCCTCATACAGATATGAGCTGATTTGCCAATAGTCTTCGTTCACCTTTTTATCGATTAGAATGCGTTTATAGGTTTCTCTATCCAGATCAGCTGCAATCGATTTCGCCATTTCGATCCCTTGATTGGCAATAGCCACTTTTACCGAATTATTTGTCAAGTTATATGTGACAAGCAGATTCATTAAGGTTAATAGCAGTAAAATCAAAGCAGCTACAAGGATAATTGTCTTTAGCTTTTTATTCTTCAGATAAGGAAGAGTTACTAGTGTCTTCATAGTTTTCCCCCCAGGATTCCTAACACTTATTATACCTGCAAAACAGCATTAATTGTTTATAAGGCTCTAATTTTGCAGAAAAAAAGCCCTCAAAGAATAAATTATTCTTTAGAGAGCTTCGTTACTCTGTCAAACAAAGTGATGTTTCTGCTATTGATTTAGTCTTTCTCGCTATTAAGAGTATTGACGACTATTCAGCACAAGAATAAGGAACTATGGTAACCGGACAAGCAGCGGCGTTAACTACGCCATAGCTGACGCTGCCAAGCACTCCGCCAAGCACCGGATTCATACCACGTGATCCCATGATAATCATACGTACACCGGTTGTTGCGCATCCCGGTTGCACCACATTACCGGCCAGTGCTTCCTGGCAAATCTGTTCCTTGGCATCACCAACCCGTAATCTTAGCTCATATTCTATGCCGGCATCATCCAGTATCTTTTTCGCGGGGACCGAAGTCTCCTCAAAAAGCTGTTCCTGATATGCACGAATCGTATTTTCTTTAAAAAACATTTTGGTATGAACGGTATGAAAACTTGGCTGGACATTTAGTATAATAAGCTTTTCCTGCAGCAATTTTGCCAAAGTGATAGCCAAATGCAGCGCCTCAATGGCATTCTTTGATCCATCAAACGGAACAAGGATATCTTTCTTCATAGTAGTACCTCCCAGCTTTATAGCTTCTTGCTTAATAGTAATTCGCCGTAAACGCTCAATTCTCCTTTATCAAAAAATATCTGGACATTTATAAATCTTTATGTCGATATATCGGTCATCCTGGTTTTGGCCAAGGTCGAATATTTATCAAAAATCACCCGCAGGGCAGTCATAATTGTCTTCTTGGCGCTGCCATGGTATACAGCATTAATCTGTTTAGCTAACTCCTCAACCCCATTCGTTAAACTACTCCCCACCAGGATATGCGCTAAAAACCGTTCTGAGACTGGCGTAGACAAGGTGCAGTCTGCGTCCACGATGGTACCGGTTTTCATATCAATAAGCACAACCAAAGCCAGTACTTTATACATCTCGCTTGCGGTAGTACCCGCAGGCAGCCTGGCATAACCGGAAAATAAAAAGATATCTTCATTGATTCCCAATTGATAATTCCTCCTGTACGTTTGTTGTCTATATACAACGCGTTAAAGTTTTTGCAGGCGGGTGGGGTGTTGACAAACTTCTTTAATACGAAATACATAGTACAATAAAATAAGGGACAGCCTGGAATAACTATTCCACTCTGTCCCTGTTTTACTCTATCAAATTATCTTCTGCACCAAACCAGCTTGTTATTACCCTTAATGTCAATTAGCTTTTTACTACTTCACTCTGTCTCTACTACTATTCTATCTGATTCTTCAAATTCCGTCAACAAAATACTGTCTTGTAGCGCTTATAACGCCATTTCAATTTTTGCTTCAACCAAACCAACTATTTTCTGCGAATGAATTAAGCTTCGTATGGTATTGATATGAGGGTAAAGAAAGATATCCTCACTCATAATTGGCACAGTAAGAGCGATCTCTTCAAGGACAGCCTGTACAGCAGTCGCCGGCATTTTATCATCTTCCAGGAATTGATGTGCCTGATATACAGACAACAGTTCTATGGCCAGGATAAACTCCAGTTTCTCGACAATCTGCCTGGCTTTCTTGGCTGCGTTATAGCCCATTGCCACGTAATCTTCCTGATTACCACAGGTTGGTATTCCATCTATTGTTGCCGGATGGGACAGGATCTTCATGTCATTCAATAAGCCTGCCTGTGTGTACTGTGGTATCATTAGCCCTGAATTAAGACCAGGCTTTTTAATAAGGAACCAGGGGTATTCAGAGAGATTTCCGTCTACCAGCCGGTTATTTCTTCGCTCCGACATCTTGGCAAGCACAGTGGCGGCAATACATGCCGAATCCATCTCAATCCCCACGTAAGATGAGTCTGCATTACAGCCGGAGATAGCCTCACCATCATCCCCCTCAGGCCAGAGAATAGGATTGTCACTACAGGAATTGATTTCTATCTCAAGGGTTTTTAACGCATCCTTCAGGGTTTTTTTAGCAGCACCATGCAGTTGCGGTATACAGCGAATCGACAACGCATCCTGCAAGCGGTAATCCCGAAAATGTGACGCAATCTCCGAATCCTGTAAGATATTTCTTATATTAGCGGCGGTGGTGCGTTGGTCTGTGTGAGGACGAACGCTCATCAGCCGGTCATCAAACGCGCGCGTAGTTCCTTTTAGCACTTCCAGGGTCATCGCTCCGATGATATCTGCGCATTTTGCAGCATTTAACATGTCATATAAAGCAAGGGAACCAAGCGCGGTAACACTGGTAGTCCCGGAAACCAGAACTAAGCCTTCCTTAGCCGACAACTCTGTTGGTGTAAGCCCAACCCGCTGCAATGCTTCTCTGGCCGGCAACAGCTCTCCTGCCACATAAGCCTGCCCTTCACCAATCAGGACTAATGCCATATGTGCTTCCGGGCCAAGATAACCGACTGACCCTTCCTTGGGGGCAAACGGCGTAAGACCAAGATTCAGGAACTGCCGGTACAGCTCTACCGTTTCCATTCGCGCACCGCAAAAACCCTGTCCGACATTTTGCAGTACCATAAAAATGGTTGCCCGCACCTCTTCAATTGATAAAGGATCCCCCACCGAGGTTGCGTGTGATAACACAATATTTTTTTGTAATTGTGCCGTTTCTTCCGGTGATATGACTTGTGTGCAGAGCGCCCCGAAACCGGTGGTAATACCGTACATCACCCGGCCCTCGCCAATCCATTTTTCCACCAAACCCCTGGATTTGTTTACCCGCTGACAATACGCGTCAGAGAATTCCACCTTGGCTCCAAACCGGGCAACCGCCACCAAATCGTCAATTGATACTTGGCTGCCAAGAACTACTTCTCTCGCATTATTCCTATTGTTCTCCATAACCTGCCTCCTAGCGAGAGGGAAAAGCAACCTCGCCTTTCCTTCCCCATAATGCTCACCCTATTCCAACTTTATCAATAAAAACTTTAATCGCAAAAACACTTGCAGAAAGCAGATAACAGCACTATGAACCTGCCTGCGGCTGCCAGGATTAACACCGTCAACCCTCTTGCCGTTTAATCACACTTCCCTGATTCGGCCTACTCCTACTATTAGTTTTATAGCAAATTGCCCTTGCTATATGCAGGCCGCAAGGAGCCATGAGCCAATCTTATCACAGGCTCATGGCTCTACTTTCACCATGTATCAAAAGGTTTTATGAACATTGCAGCCATCGGCAGCGATGGGGGAATAATGTACTTTTTTCCCTTCTATGACTTCTCCGAAAAAGGCAATCCAATAAGGCCTGAATACACTCTCGACCGTGACCTGTTCAATCTCAGGGATCCCGCCAGCATGACGGTGCACAACCTTCAAAGCAACCGAGCGGCCCTTTTTAATCAGATATGCTTCATCCTTATCAGTATATTGAACCTGATCCTCGCTCACATCCGTCATAGATACCACACCAGGCATGGTATCAACCCAGGCCACAGAATTATTGCTGCCATCTGCCAGCATAGTAATCAGCTGCTTTTTGACGCCAGGCTTCCGGGCGAATAATTTGTCCAAAAGATTGGGCTTATGGGTAACCTCATAGGTAATTAACTTGCATTCAATAAAATGCAGTCTAATTTCGGACAGAGATTTGCCCCTGCAGAAGATTTTCCTCAGCAAATTACCCTGTGACTTGGCCATCCGGCCTGCTTCCTCTTTTTCAATTCGAATGGGAAATGCTCTAATGTCCATATACTGCCTCTCCAGCCTTAACCCAATTTTTGATCGTTGTTATCATTCTTGCCATTGCTTTTGCTAAACTTGAACACAATCGACAAGTAGTTGAGAAAGATAAGGGTTACAGTAATCATCAGGCCATAGGGTATGACTTTACCAACAATAAAATCGTTTTGCGAAGTGATGGCATAAAAGATTATGGCAACCATAACAAAATATAACGCAACCAAAAACCCGTCAATACCAAACCAGCTTATTTCCAAATCTTTTTTAGACATTATGCCGCCTCCTTCTCTACAACTGTTGTACCGACCTTGTTGCCAATAATCCAGGCGAGCAGCGATAAAGGCAAAGCGGCAATAAGCGGTTCCAGTTCAAATGCTTCCAGCGGGAATGCTTTAAAATATGAAAACACGATAACGCCGGTTAAGAGGCCCATATAGCCGCCCAATACCGTCTTTCGCCCCGGCCAGACCAAGGCACCGACAATCGGTACGAAACCGGCTGCCATCCACAGACTGGCAACGAAAATAAAGGCGTCCTGGGCAGTGGTAAACTGAAAAGCAACCAACAGTGATAATACAGCAATACAAACAATACCAACCCGCGTCGCGGCAACCAATTGCTTCTGTGTAAGATCGCCTTTAAATCTGGCATAAATGTCATTGGCCAAAGTAGCGCCCCCGGACAGGTAGTAGCCATCCAGCGCGGATACAATCCCGCCAACCAAGCCAATGATAAATAAGGCACGTACCCCCTCAGGCAGGCTTTCCAAAACCAGTTTGATATAACCTTCGCCTGGCAGCAAGTCAGGGTATTTGGCTTTTACGACCAAACCAGCCAGCGTTAACACAATATCAAAACAAATCCAGATGACAAAGCAGGATAATAAGGCCCGTCTGCCTGCCTTCGGCGAATCAGCGGCAGAAAACCGCTGGTAGAAAGTCGGGTCAGCATAAACCCCAAAAGCCAGCACACACAGCATAACAGCTTTCATAGGTGTAAGTCCACCCACAGGGTCCAACAATTCAGGCGTACTTGCCAAAGCCTGCTGCAAACCGGCCCAGCCGCCAATATCGGCCCACTGACCGGGCATGACCATTGTCAGTCCAAAACACATGCACCAGAATAATACCATGTCGGTTACTGCAACACCCATTAAACCACCCAGTACTGCCAGCACTACCACTATGCCGACACAGATGACACCGGCAGTTACATTGCTGATCCCCCACGCCGCCTTACCGATAAAGCCCATAGCTGTTACATTCCCCAGCTGAGTACAATAGATAAACATGAGAATGGCGCCCAACACAGCCACGCCTTTTCCATAGGTACTTTCCAGCAAATCGGGTACGGTAATATCGGTCCTGACATGAATCTTAGGGCCAACCCATAAGGCCAAAGGTATCCGGCCGGCATGAGCGGTAACGCACCAGATGAGCCAGATGGAAAGACCGTACATAGCAGCATATTCCACCGTTCCCACCGTGCCTACCCCGCCATACCAGGTAGCTACCAAAGCGCCCACAATTAAAGACCAGGGCAGACTGCGGTTGCCCAGATAAAAACTCTCCATATCTTTTACGGCTTTGGAGAAATGATAGCCGACAAGTACAATGAACAGGGTAAATAAAACAATAACCACATTATCAAAGGTTGATAATAACATCAATAAACACCTGCCTTTAAAGAATTGTCATAAATAGAGCAAACTAGCCTTACCTCTTACGAAAATTGTCCTTTCCGGCTCTTACGAACTTATGTCACCTCCACTAAATCTTTTCAAAGATAATTTCAAAAATTACTAATGCAAAACTTGTGCCAATTCCAGCTAATAT
>NZ_DATMXX010000170.1:0-8597 GCF_035561255.1 Sporomusa sp.
ATCTTCTACTGCTACTATTATTTGCGATTATCATGTACTTCTTAAGCCCTTACCTGATCTCGGTTAATAACGTCTAGATAACAGAACCCCAGCGCTGCAGGTACAGCGCCGGGGTTCTGTAATTACTTGATCACGTCTACACCCATGTAAGTCCGTAAAACTTCAGGGATAACGACCGAGCCATCTTCTTGTTGGTAGTTCTCCAAGATAGCGGCAACTGTCCGTCCAATAGCTACGCCGGATCCGTTCAGGGTATGGACAAACTCCGGCTTGGCCTTAGGCTCACGACGGAATTTGATCTCGGCACGCCGGGCTTGGAAGTCCTCAAAGTTAGAACAGGAGGAAATCTCGCGATATGTGTTAAAACTGGGCAGCCATACCTCAAGATCGTATGTCTTAGCGGAGGAGAACCCCATATCACCAGAGCACAGGAGCATAGTTCTATGCGGCAGCCCTAAAAGTTGCAATACCTTTTCAGCATTGAGGGTCAGTTTCTCCAATTCATTATAGGACTCTTCAGGTAGGCTAAATTTAACCATCTCTACTTTGTTAAATTGATGCTGACGAATAAGGCCGCGGGTATCGCGTCCGGCGGCGCCGGCTTCAGCCCGAAAACAGGCGCTATAGGCGGTATAACAAAGCGGTAGATCCTTGGCGTCCAGGATTTCCTGCCGGTGGAGATTAGTTATCGGTACTTCGGCAGTTGGAATGAGATAATAGTCAAGGCCTTCTAACTTAAACATATCCTGAGCAAATTTAGGCAGCTGGCCTGTACCGATCATACTTGCTTCATTGACGATAAACGGCGGGAAAAACTCGGTGTAGCCATGCTCTCTAGTATGAAGGTCCAGCATAAAGTTGATCAGCGAGCGTTCCAGCCGCGAACCCAGACCTTTATAGAAAGTAAATCTCGCGCCGGTTACCTTGCCACCTCGCTCAAAATCAAGAATACCTAACTTTTCGCCAATCTCCCAATGGGCCAACGGCGTAAACGCAAACTCGCGCGGTGTACCATAGCGGCGCGTTTCTTTGTTGCCATGCTCATCTTTGCCCACAGGTACAGAATCATGCGGCACATTGGGAATGCTCATGATAATACCGTCCAGCACAGCTTCAGCATTTTTGATTTTGGTATCAATAGCGCTAATTTTGTCTCCTACCTCACGCATTTCCTGAATCATATCATCAGCGTTCTCACCGCTTTTTTTCTTCTTGCTGATTTCCTGAGAAACAGTATTGCGCTTGTTTTTCAGTAATTCCACTTCGGCTAATAGCTCACGCCGCTCTTTTTCCCGGCTGATAAATTCATCCAGGCTTATGGCCGCTCCACGGTTGTTTAGCGCCTGCTCAACTTTGTCAGCGTTATCCCGCACGAATTTGATGTCTAACATGATATATCTTCCTCCTTAACAATAAAAAAACTCCCGTCCCTGTTATGATAGGGACGGGAGTCTAATTCTCCCGCGTTGCCACCCTGATTGACTACAATGAGTCCGCTCGGCACGCGTAACGGGCGTGTTACGTGCGGCTCATCACCGCATGCTCATAGGGTGGATGACATAACTTTCGTTGCCGGCTCACACCTGCCGCCAGCTCTCTGAAAACTCTAATTATGCGCTGCCCTGTCATTGCATTTAAACGATATATTGAGATACTATCTATTATGCATTATAAAATTATACATTATTCAATATTAATTGTAAAGTACTGGCAGCTTAAGAGCAACCCCTAAGCATGAGCAGCTGATAAATGCTCATAATCTGGGCGGCTGCTTATAAACTCAATAAAACATCGGCTTATCACCGGATCAAATTGTGAACCGGCACACCGGCTAATCTCCTCCAGTGCTTTAGCTATGCTGAACGCCTCTAACCGGTAACAACGCACAGTTGTCATGGCATCAAAGCTGTCACATACCGCTAGCATCCGGCTAAAAAAAGGAATAGCATCCCCCGCCAATCCGGTACCGTATCCTTTGCCATCATACCGCTCATGATGATGACGTACAATTGTAGCTACCTTGTTTAGGCCCTCAACCTCACCCAGAATATCAGCACCAACCTCAGGGTGCTGCCTGATAATGGCAAATTCCGCTTCTGTCAGGCGGCCCGGTTTATTTAGAATATGGTCAGGAACACTGACTTTACCCACATCATGAACAATCCCAACAACATAAGCAAGGGTCACATCTTCAACAGGCAGTTCTGCATATTCAGCAAAACCAGCCATCAGACAAGCCACATTTTTGCTATGCTCGACTGTATATTTATCCCGTTCGCCGATCACATGGCAAAACGTTTCAATTATGCTCATGACTTTGATTCCTTTCTTACGATATGGTACAGCCCTTTTTTTGCAGGCACCTTGAGAAAGGCACACTACAACTTATAAGGTAATATTATGTAACTAACTCTATTCTAATTGGCGTCCTAAAGAGCGTCAAGTTATATTTACTTACACTACTATTAATTTTATATTGCCGGCAAAACAAATATATCCTGGGATTATTTTTAGCGTTTTTCCCAAAAGGAGTTCTTTCTTGCAAAGCGAAATAAACAACTGAGGTGATATCATGACACATGACGCGCACGAACAGCTTGAACAATCGCTTCTGGCTTGTGCTGCATGCCATCTGCGTCAGGACGCTATTGGCCCAACCTCCTATAATGGTACGCCATACAGCCCGTTAGCCATAATTGGGGAAGGACCGGGCGGGGTCGAGGATGAGTATGGCGTGCCCCTGGTGGGTCCTTCCGGTCAGCTTCTGGATAAAGCATTAAGCAGTGTCGGCGTTACCCGGGATAAGTGTTATACCACAAATATAATTAAATGCCGCCCGAGAAACAATCGCACCCCTACTGTTGAAGAAGGACAGTTTTGTGCTCTTACCTGGCTGGACAAAGAACTGTCACTCGTCCAGCCAAAGGTTATCATTGCTCTGGGCAGCGTGGCTTTAAAATATCTGATGTCGCCTAATGCCCGCATCACTAAAGACCGCGGCCGCTGGTTCACTACCAAATATGGTATTCCTGCCATAGCTACTTACCACCCAGCCTACCTTCTCCGCCTTACCGGCAAAGATCTGATTAGGGGGAAGTGGGAAGTATATTATGATCTGAAAGCGGCTGTAGAAAAATGCGCAGAGCTGGCTCCCGAATATACGTTAAAATCGCCGGAACCTCCTGATTTACTGGCATTATACAGCCAAAGACGAGAGGAACGGCAATCCCCAAAGTGATTTTAATTAAAAAAATAAAGCGTGACTGTGCCGTGCACTGGTAATGATGAGCCGGGTTATCGCTCTCCGTCATTGTGTGTAGCAAAGCAGTCTCGCTTTTTTCATTTATTTATCAATATATGTAATTGCGCTTAGTACGGCAACCAGTCCCTCACCTGTGGCTTTGGCGATTTGCCATGGTTTACCTGTACAATCGCCGGCGGCGAACACACCAGGAATATTTGTTGACATATCACGGTTTACCTTAATCACTTCACCATCAAGCTCCAGGCCTGGCAACAGATTTTCAACAGGATCAGATTGACGCATGATAAATACGCCATGCACTTTCAATTCTTCTTTATCGGTTACCAGCTTCTCTACCTGACCGTCTCCGGCAATCGCCTTAGGTTTAGCAGACAGAACTTTAACAGGTGAACGCATATGGGCAAAGTCGCCTTTATACTGAGGCAGGTAATACACGTTGCGGCACAGCTCTCCCAAAAAGGCGGTTTCATTCTCACCTTCTTGTGTATAGGAGATAACGGCTACATCCCGTCCTTCAAACATGCGGCCGTCACAGGTGGCACAATAGCTGACCCCTCGTCCAAGCAAATCGCGTTCACCTTCAAAGAGCAGCGTACTGACCACACCTGTAGCAAAAATAATAGCCTTAGCTTCATATGTTGTTTTCGGGGTAAGCAAAGTAAACATCTTGTCTCCCGGAAATACATTGAGCACTTTTTCCTTGATAAGTGCCGGGCCATGTGCCAGGGTATGCCCGGCAAAATGTTGCATCAACCCTTTGCCAGTTACCTCCGGCAATCCCAGGTAGTTGTCTACTAAATGGGCTTTCTGCAGCTTCTGACTAAAATCAAGGTGTTCAAATAAGGCAATGTTTTTATTGCGGATGCGGCCTGTCAAGGCGGCAGACAGCCCAGCTGGACCGCCACCGATAACAGCAATATCAAACTTATTGTCGTCAGCCATATTTATTCCTCCTTGGATCTCTACCCGAGGTCTTGAGCCACCTGTTTCATGCGTTCGCGGATAGGCAGATTATAGGGACACCGACTTTCACACTCGCCACATTCAACGCAAGCAGAGGCTTTGACCCCAAGTCCTTTATACCGCACTGGAATTGCGGCCTTCATATCATATCTTGTATATTGATGGTGTAAAATAAACGTGGCCGGGATGTCAATTCCTGCCACACAGGGCATACAGTACCCGCAGCGACGGCAAAAAACCGGCCCCAGCACCGCCGCTTCGGCAGTCAAGCGTGCGGTCTCTTCGGTAGTTAGGGGTTTGAAATCTTTTGTTGGAGCCAAATTTTGTTCAAGATGCTCAACTCGATCCATACCGGGAATTGCAACTAACCCGTCATGCTGAAGAATAAACCTCAGAGCTAATTCAACCTCAGAGATCAGACCGCCGCCTAACGGTTTCATAACAATAATACCCACATCCATTGTTTTCGCCAATGGAAACAGTTCGCGCAGTGCACCTTGTTCAACACAGTTAAAGGGCACCTGAACTGTGCTGAATTCGCCAGTCTTAACGGCTCTTACCAGCATGTCCATATTATGACCCGTTATACCGATATGACCAACCTTACCGGCTGCCTTGGCCTCTTTTAAAGCAGCAAGCGCACCATCTGGGGCCATTACGGCATCCCAGTCCGCTTCTGATTTGACATTATGAAGCTGATATACATCAATATACTCAGTTTTCATGGTACTAAGACTGATATCTATATCTGTAGTCATGGCGGCTTTTGTTCTAGCCATACTTTTAGTAGCCAGATAATATTCGTTACGGCGACTTGCTATACAGACCCCAATCTTCTCTTCACTATCAGTATATGCTCTGGCGGTATCAAAAAAGTTAATGCCAGCATCCAGCGCCGCATTAAGAACCTGATCTGCTTCTTTCAAGGTACAGCGCTGCACAGGCAACGCACCAAAGCTAATTGGCGTAATCATAAGTCCAGTACGCCCTAAACGTCGTTTTTTCAAAACCTGCCCCTCCTATTGTATCTCAGTTCCGGCTGTATCGGCACCTAACGCCTGCAGACGCTCCCGGGCATGGGTTGCCTCAGGTGCTTCAGGGTTAGCCAGTGTTAAAAATTTCTTATAGGCAGCTATAGCCTCTTCATTTCGCTTTTGAATTTCACAGCACAGCGCCTTATTATGGTAGGCAAGAGCATTATCAGGATTCAGTTCGGCTGACCGGGTAAAATCGGCAATGGCTTCATCATACGACTTTTTAGCAGCGAATGCTATCCCCCGGAAAAAGTATGGTCTGGTATCTTTGGGATCAAGTTCAATGGCCCGGGTAAAGTCGGCTATTGCCATGTCAGACTTGCCCTGCCCCAAATATGCTGATGCCCGGATAGCAATGGCCTGAATATTATCAGGTTCCAGTTCAATCACTTTATTGTAATCGGCCAGCGCTTCATCATTGAGGCTCAATTCATAATAGGCCTGTCCCCGTTTAAGCAGGGCATCAGTTTCATCAGGAAATTTCGCCAATACTTTGCTATAGTCAGCAATGGCAACCGATAATAGATTGCGGGCAGCATATGCATCGCCCCGGTGTAAATAGGAACCTAAATCCTCCGGTTCCAGTTCGATCGCTTTATTGAAATCATCAATCGCGTGCTCGAGCATGCCGTTATTAAGGTACAATACCCCACGATTGGCATAATTGACCCAATCCTGAGGATTATAAAGCATTGCTTTAGAATAATCTAAGACAGCATTTTTAATATCATTAAGCATTGCGTAGGCACTACCCCGATAAGAATAATAGGACGAATTTTTATCTTCAAGTGTAATGGCCTTGGTGTAATCGGCAATCGCCTGTTCAAAATCACTTGTGACAGCGGCTACAACACCACGCCAAAAATAAGCATCCTTATTATTGGGGTCTCCGGCCAATGCTTTAGTACATTCTTCCAGCATCTCTGCTGTTTTACCCTCTTGGTAAAGTTCTTGCATCCGCTCACTAAATTTGCTTTCCCCAGTACCGCCGCAGCTTGTACAACCGCAATCGCAAGCAGCGCAAGCTTCCTCATTACAACCAGTATCTTTATCCATATAAACATCTCCCTTTTTTGGTATACAAAATTGAATTACTATTAATTACTATATAATGTTCGCGTTTCCATCCCCAACACCTGCTGCTATTACAAAAAATTGGATACCATTAGGCAAGCGGCTGAGCGTTTTAACAAGTGATAGAATTGCTTATATTACTTGCTAATCGTTTGTTTATACTTGTATGGAGGCTGTTTTTCGTATTTCAGGAACACCTTGTTAAAATAAGTTGGATCAGAAAACCCTAATTCAGCTGCTATTCGATAGATAGGATAATTTGTATCGGCAAGCAGTCTTTTTGCTTTTTCCACTCTCAATTTCATAACGTAATTGGTAAATGTTATGCCCATTTCCTTCTTGAAGTATCGACTAAAATATTGCGGATTTAAGTGTGCGAATTCTGCCACAGCATTGAGCTTGATTTCTGAGCAGTAATGGCGTTCTATGTAATTTAATACGCCTTTGAGGATGTCCCTTTCAACAATAGCGCTGCTCTGACCTGTACCTACCACTGATATAGCTTTCGTTAATGAAACAATCGCTAAATCAATGGCTTTTACTAAATCTTCAGGTCTTACTGGTTTTAAAAGATAATCAGCGACCCCATTTTTTATGGCTTCCTGGGCATAGTCAAATTCACTGTATGCCGTTAAAATAATAGTCTTTACATTTGGTACAATTTTTACTATCCGTTTCTGAGCCTCAAGACCGGATATTTCAGGAATTCTAATATCCATGAGAATTATGTCAGGACGATAAAGCTTGGCCTTTTCAATTGCTTCGATGCCGTTTTTGGCATCTTCTAAAATATTAATATTAAAATACTGTCGCTGAATTATTTTTCGCAGTGCCTTTCTTTCTAAGGGTACATCTTCCACAATCAGCAGTTTATACATTTTAATACCGTCCTCTTATCAAGAATACTCTTGAACACAAGGAATACGAATGGACACGCAGGTACCAACATTAGGTGCGCTTTCAATTGTCAGCCCGCAGCACTCACCAAAATAATGCCTGAGCCGGTCATATGTGTTTACCAGGCCAATTCCCAACTGTTTATTGGAATTTATCCCTGTCTGGCGGATTAAGTTTAGTATTTCAGCTTTAATGCCCTTACCATTATCAGTGATTTTTATTTCCAATTCACGCTCTGAAATCAGCCGGCCAACAATTTCTATTTTGCCACCCTCCCTTTTGGTCTCAAGCCCGTGAATCATACTGTTCTCAACAATAGGCTGCAGAATCATTGACGGAATTCGATAGTCCATAACAGACTCATCAATGTCAATTTCATAACTTACTCTGTCGCTATAGCTTTGGCTTTGGATAAACAGGTATTTACTTATATTGCTGATATCATCACGAATTTTAGGGAAATTTTCCTCATTTTTCAAGTTATATCTTAATAGATCAGACAGGCTATAGATCAATTCCTCAGTTTGCGACGCATTTTCCAGCAAAGCCATGCGGGCAATTGAATTTAGTGTATTAAACAAAAAATGAGGGTGCATTTGCGCCTGGATTGTTTTTAGCTTCATTTGCCTTGCCTTTTGTTCAAGCAGTATTTTCTCTTGCGCCTCCATCAGTAATTGCTCTTTCGCCAGCCGGTTGACACCGATTTGATCGATATAATTAGCCAGCAGCGAATAGCATTCGACAGAGTCCTGCAACTGTTCCCGGGAAACTATAGGAATAAACTCAACTGCCACCTTGAGAACATCGAGAGAGATGTCAAATTGTCTCGAGATTCGTTCTATGTCAATTGAGTCTCTGGTTTTTTCGCCTTTAAGCAGTACTTGACCGCCTAAGACAGAGCCCACATGAAAATCATTGACTATTATCGGCGCCGCACAATCGATAAGCCCGGTATGACAGGTATATATTCGGCGCTGTTTTTCCGCCATAGCTAACCGGCCGGCTTGCTGGTCACATAACATACATTGTTGGGAGCCTTTGGGAGAGGAACGGATGAGCCTGCAGAAAGGAATGAAGTTACTGATTTTACCGACAGGAATTCCTTCCGTGTCTGTGGTTATTTGGGGGATATCAATTAATTTCCCCATTTTTTCCTGAATACCGTAAAGTGTATTCATATCAATAATATCTGTTAATTTCATCTTTTCCGCTAGCTTCATCGTAACAGACCCCTCCTTATCTTGCAAATAAGCAATTGGCAACTAAGTTTCAGACTGTTAGAAAATCCCGGTAATTTATTGAATATTATAGCATCTTTTTAAGGTCATCGAATGAATTTTTTGCTAATTCATAAAGATCATTTT
>NZ_DATMXX010000171.1:0-4810 GCF_035561255.1 Sporomusa sp.
CTACAACCAAAAGCACCGCAGCGACCATACTCTTTTTCGCTATTTAAACACAAACAATTTTATAAAGCAACAAAAAATCCTTTAAAAATTATACCATAACACCACGAAAAGTATAGTGTGTTGGCGGGAAAATTTTTGGACCTGTAGCTTTCGCTACAGGTCTTTTAGTCCTCGTCCTGGATAGTTTGCCCGTTAGTTGGTTTACTATTTGATAGTAACAATATATTTTTCGATCATTTTTACCGGATAATACGACTCTTTAGCTTTACGCAAGCCCTCTATTCCCATGTCCTCTTCCCTATTGATGTATTCAAGGTGCTGCCAGGCAGTTTCACAAAACTTCTGATTGATGACCGGATATACCCCGCGAATATCAGGGTTTGCTTTTTCCACATGAATGACCGCCATATTGGCATTTACTTGCTCGCCGAAGGTAAATCCCTCTACTTTGCCGCCAATAGTAATCAGGCCGCCAGTCAGCTTAAGTTCTGTCCAATGGGTAAGAACCTCAATAATAGCATCTCTTTCTCCCCGTAAAGTCGGATCGTCATCACAGCCTTTTTTTCTGCACCACTCCAGTTGGTTTTCAATACAGTGCGGAACCCACTCAGGGGTTAGCGGCTGATATTGATAATTGCTGTAGGTACGAAGGAAACTGTTAATATGATTTTTCTTGCTGTGAAATTTACGGCCTTTTAATTCAACTAAATCCTTGCTATTATAAACATAATCATAATTATCACGTTCACCGGCAAAATTAAACCGGCCAGGCTGTAATTTTTCAATAATATCAACCATGAATTTTTCTACACCCTTAAGGACAAAAGGTTTGTTTCGTGCGGCAAAGAGAGTAGTTATTTCTTCCAGCAACGACTCTACCGCCTCATCAGGACCAAATGGCTGAAGCATAAACTCCTGACCATCTTCGCCGGCTTTAATCAGCAGGCAACCGTTCTGCTCTGCCCACTTTATAGAATATATGTTGCGCCACATAAATAAGTTGGTGAAATTCAGATGAGAATTTTCATAGCGCCGCTGACTAAAGCACTTATCAAATAAGGGTTTTTGTGCCAAGGTAATTTCCTGGAAATTGATACTAAGACCCCCTAATTATTATCAATACTAACTGACCATGTTGCCAGCTCAAGCATTTAGTATAGTACTCTCTATTATATTCCCGGCATTACGAACACGCAATACACATTCGGAGGTAACAATATGCCCAAACGTGCCCCTGTAATATTATATGGTGATTGCCCGTATCTTAAAAGGCGCCACAGCATTATTGCCGTATACCAGGAAACCCGCATCCCTGGTGAAGCTGTGCCCCACTATCATATCGAAGAAACTGAGTGCGATTTCAATGAGGAATGCCCCCTGGAAAAATGTCCGCTGGCTGAGAATGCACCCAAGCACCCACCTGGTATCGGCCTGGGCTGATACCGGCAAAGTTAGTATAAACCGCCTTCTTTATTTTTCGCTATATTTTCTCCACAAATTCCAAACGCTCACCATCTGGACCGACAAAAAACATAATCTTTTTATTCCCTACTACCCTTGGCTGATCAAACAGCAATATAATATTGTGTTGCCGGAGTTTTTCAATCTCGGCAGTGAGGTCATTTACGAAAAAAGCAATATGGTCAACCCGGCCAGCATTACGAGTTGGGGCAGGGTCTGCAGTATACTGGATAAGTTCAATTGTTAGCTGACCTGACCTAATAAATATCAGGCGAATACGTTCATCCTGGTACATATCTTCCACTTGGCAATCTAGAACTTTAGTATAGAAAGCCAGGGATTTGTCCGCATCTGCAACGACCACACCCACATGGGCAACTTCAAACATGCTTTATTCCTCCTTCAAAACCTTAGGCCAGGTAAAGATAAAATTAGCACCCTGCGCTTCAGATGATATAACCCTAACCGATCCACCCTGACCTTCGACGATCTTTTTGACAAGCGCCAGACCGACTCCGGTGCTTTCCAGGGTATCACGCGGCTGCAGGGTTTGAAACATTTCAAAAATCTTGTGATGATAATCAGGTGCAATTCCCGGCCCGTTATCAGACACACTGAATTCGAGTAATTCCCCTGAATCTGTTACCGTTATCACTACCTGCCCATCTGGCCTGGTGTTATGTTTCATGGCGTTACCGATAAGATTGGCAAATATCTGCTTAAGCCTAACCCGGTCGGTATTAATCTCCGGCATATCTGCTCCAACCAAAAGGTGAAACCCGTCAGGAGGTTCCAGATCTTCAGTCACTTCAGCAATTAACTCGCTGATCTTAACAGGTTCAGTAGCTGCTTTAATCCGGCCGATTCGCGAATATTCCAATATCCCTTCAATCAGGTTTTCCATCCTGTGGACCCGCCCTCGCAAGAGCTCCATCTTATGTTTGGTTTCAGCCTCGAGATTGCCCCCTAAATCTTCCTCCAGCCACTGTGATAAATTGGCAATGGCGCGAAGCGGTGCCTTGAGATCATGGGAAACCACATAGGCAAATTGATCAAGCTCCCGGTTGCTACGCTCCAGTATCCGCATATATTTAGCTAATTGTCCCTGCTTGCGGCGCAACTCATTCTCACGCAGACGCACAGCTTCAGCCATCGACTGAAAGTGCTCTGAAATTGTATTAATCTCAATGTATTCGTAATGCTCCAGCGGTAGATTATAATTGCCTAAAGCCACTTGCTGCGTTTTGCGGGTAAGCGCGCCAAGCGGCGCAAAGATTTTCTTGAGATTGCGCATAGCCATAAAAACTGCGAGCCCTAAGGCCAATATTGAGCCAATGATAAATATATTCCGGGTATTATACACCGGGGCAAAAGCAACATCGGTCCGTTGGGCCACAAGGACCGGCCAGCCTGTCGGCTTAACTATGTCTACAGTTATGAGATAATCGTCTTGCCCCTGCTTAACACTCACAGTACCGGACTTACCTGTTAGTGCTGTTTTAATAAATCCCCGGTCACCAATATGATTTCGCTGATAAACCTGCCCCCGGTCGGAGTGGCCAATAAACGTGCCTTCAGTATCTAGAATAGCTACCCAGCTATGCTGATTGATATCACCTTTCGCCGTTAGCTCATTTAGTTTACTTAAATTCACATAGCCAACGATCATCCCGTTTTTAGTTGGTCTTGTAATTGTCAAAGTAGGTTGACCAGTGTGCTGAGAGATAAAGGTGGTTGACCAATGCACCTGGGCTGTTTGCTTAGTCATCCGGAAAAATGGCTGCCTTGACAAATCGAGTGTTGAATAGCTGGGATGATGAGGCGAGGCGAAAGTCGAATTCCCGTTGTTATCAATAATATGTACTGCATCCAAAAATGTATGACTAGCTATAAGCGTATCAAGATAATTCTGGATTTGGCTGTTGTTAAAACCGCCTGTATCCAGCGTGATGGCAGCCTGTTTAATGACAGAGTCAGCCGCCACCAGGAAATCCTGAGTACCTGTCACCAGGTCACTCGCCATTTGAGTATTATATTTGATGACCTGCTCACCCATACTGCGCGACAACAATGTAACAGTAATCACACTAATGACAAGGATTGGCAATGCGACCGCGACGATAAAATCAAAGGTCATCACCCTTTTTAAGCTGCCTGCAATCTTGTTCATATGTCATCTGCTCACTTTATTAATCCAACGGGACAAACTGCCCGTCTTTAACAACAATTAGCCGGGCAAGGCGGGTGGTATCACCGGTAGCGTTGATAGTAATACTGTTCCACAATCCCGGAAACTGCCTTTGAGCAATAATCGCAGCCTTGACAGGCTGCGCCTCGGTGTTGCCTGCTTTTTTAACGCCTGCCAACAAAATTTGTGCGGCCTCGTAACCATAGGCGGCCGCATAATTCGGCCGATTACCAAACCGTTCCTGATAATTGCGGGTAAATTTACTATAAGACAGACCTTGGGCATCGGGAACAAACGGACTACTAAAAATAACCCCTTCGGCCGCAAGACCACCGTGCTGAATAAAATCGTCCGTCATGGCCCAGCTGCTAGAGAATATCGGTGCCGTAAGCTGATTCTTTCTGAGCCACTGACTAAGAACAGCAGCATCTACGGCTCCGGCGATAATAAGTACACCTGCAGGTGAATAGCCTGCCACATCATTTGCCAGACTCTCATAGTTTACACTCTTACCTGAAATAAACGAAATTTTTGTAACAATCTTACCGCCGAGCTCCTCGTATTTAGCGGTAAAAGCCTGCTCCCATGCCTGAGAAAAATCAGCATTGGATCTATCATAAATAACAATCATTTTTTTTAGGCCCAATGTATCAACCGCATAGGTTGCTTGCGCTCGTGCAGAAAATCCAAGTGGCGGCATTACTGTGATCATTAAATCATCGCGGCCACTTAAGATATCAGCCGTCGCAGTCGGGCTTACAATAAGCACCTTGCCACCGGCGATTACCGGCAGTGAAGCTACAGCCGCAACACTTGTCATATGACCGATAATTGTACCTATACCAGCATGGATAAATTCTTCATCAACAAGCCGGACAACATCAGGGTCATTTTTGTCATCTTTAACGACAAGCTCAACCGGCCGCCCGGCAATGCCGCCATTCTTATTTATTTCTTCAACTGCCAGAATTACCCCATTACGTCCGGCAACCCCAATGTCAGACTGCCGTCCGGTCAAACCGGCAACAAAACCAATTTTAACCGGCTGACGTCCGCCGCAGCCTGAAACAAATAGGATCATTGCCAGGAATACCGCCCAGACAACCACTTGACACCGTTTAGCAGTTGGCACAATATCCCTCCATCCGACAATTATTATTG
>NZ_DATMXX010000172.1:0-10462 GCF_035561255.1 Sporomusa sp.
GGACTTTTTTGTCAATGAATATTTGGTAGAAACCCCTGGACGCCTCAGGCATCCAGGGGTTCATTTTATTAACCTAAATACGCTAAGCTTTTAAAGACACGTTCCATCGGCTTATCGCCACCGGGGAATTCCAGTGCAAAAATACCGGTATAACCACTTGCTTCAATACGTTCTTTTAATCCTTTTACATCAACAATACCTGTGCCTGGATGACCATGTTTCAAAGCAGCATTCTCGCAGATGATATCCTTTAGGTGAACATAGCCCACCCGGGGAAGAAACCAGTCTAAGGCTGCTTCAGGCTTAGTGTTGGCATAAAGCCAATTTCCGGTATCATAGGTTAACTCAAGTTCAGGCAGTACCGCAAATATCTCTTTAAACACCTGCGGATTGCCTTTCTGAGCATCCGGACCATTCTCGACAGCCAGGACGATCCCCAGCGACTTAGCTGCTTCAAGCACTTGTTTCATGGCATCTGCCCACCAGGACGTATGCACAAAACTTACATCAAAAGCCCCACTTGCGACATTAAACCGCAACACCTTTGCGCCTAGACGGTCAGCAAGCAATACACCCGCTTTCAGTGAATCAATCGCCTGCAGTGTTTCTTGCTGCGATCCGGCCAGCAGCGCCTCATTCGAAGCATAAGCACACACCAGATTATTCTCTAGCAAAGCTTTTCTGATTTGCGGGATCTCTTCCTCAATATTTTGCCAATATGGCCGAAACTCAACACCTGCGCACCCGGCCTCGCGGGCTAAGGGGATTAATGCTTCCTGACGCATGCCTGATTTTAGTTCTTTATCCCAGGTTGCAGCACTTATTATGAGCGTCATATGATTACCTCCGTCAGTTATTCAGCAATTTACACTTTGAGTACGGTGAAGAACAGCCAGCTTAATACCGAGCCGACAACAGCCATTGCAAAGCCCCAGATAAGCATACTGCGGAATAGTTTTTGCTTGTCTGATTTCGGGCCGGCAGCGCCAATAAGAAGGGCACCGGTTGTTGACAACGGGCTGACGTCTACCAAGTGACCAGCCAATACTATGCTGTAAATAATGGCCAGTGGGTCACCACCACCCATCTTAGCTACCAAATCAGGTACTAAAGGAATGAAGGCCGGCATAATAACGCCGGAAGTACTGGCGTACGCTGAAATAACTGCGGCAACAAAACCAACCACCAGGGTTGCCGTGTTGGGGGTTGAAAACTCAGCAATTAGGTGGGAGAACAACTTCATGCCACCAACATCTTTCATGAGACCGACAAGCACGGTTACACCGCAGACCATGAGGATCGTATTCCACGGCATGCTTTTTACTGCCTGATTCTCATCAGCAGCATTAAGCATTGTCAGGATAGCGCCAATGGTAAACCCGGTAAGACCAACATCAAATTTGAAACCTAAAGCCAATACCATGAGCACCCCAATACCGGTAAGGGTCATAAGTTGTTGTTTGGTAAAAGCATCAACCTTAATATTAGCAATAGCATTTGCCTTGGAATTACCTGCAGCACCTTGTTTCCACAGCTTCAGACCGCCAAACAGCACATACGCCAGCATAGCCACCGCAAAGTGCCCAATGAAGGTATTAAAAAACAGAGGAAAGGCAATACCGGTAAAGCCCAGTTTAGCTGACAGACCATTGGCAATAACACCGGCAGGTGCAATTGGCGAAAGCGCGCCGGCCTGGCCGCCGTTACCAACCATAAGAGCCATGAGGAACGGCGATATGCCAACCTCTTCAGCCAGCAGCATTGCGGCAGGTGCCATCAGAGCAATGATGGAAATATGGCCCGGGCCGATAGCCGACAAGCCAAAGGCCACAAAGAATAAAACAATAGGCAGGAGGGCGACATTTCCACGCACTGCTTTAACAGCATACTTAGTAATTTTGTCAATGGTACCGTTCACCTGAGCAATACCAAATAAATAGGTTACCCCGGCCAGCGTCATGAACAGACTGAGCGGAAAACCGGCAATAATCTTGTCAGGCTTAATACCGCCCATTACATGACCGACAATAAACGCCAGGCCAATGGCCAAAATCCCGATGTTCTTAGGCGAAATGCAGCTAACGATGATAGCAATTAACAATGCTACTAATGATAATACAGATACATCCACTATTTTACCCTCCATTATTTTATAATGCTACATATTCAGGAAATGTTTTTCTTGATTTTACTGCCGGCCTGCTTAGCGGCATAAGACTGCGCCAACAGTTCAATCGTATGCATTACATTGTGTTCCTGTTTATTTTGCACCAGGCCGTCAATGAGGTGCATCCGGCAGGAGCCACAGCCGGTAACAACCATATCGGCGCCAGTATTCGCAATATCAGCCACTTTATGATCATTGATTCCACGTGATATATCATAGTACCCCAGATTGAAACTGCCCCCTGAACCACAGCATCGTCCCGGTTCCTTCATCTCAGAAATCTTAACACCGGGGATAGCGGACAGCAGTTGGCGAACCTGCTTGGTTACTCCCATACCTCTGGCCCCCAGATGGCAAGGGTCATGAATGGTGATGTGGGCATTAACCTCACCTAAATCTTTTTGGTTTATCGGCATAACCTCAGTCAGATACTCGGCTATATCATAGGTTTTACGGGAAATAGCCTCAAGCTTCTTCAGATATGCGGCATCGTCAGCCAGAAGCCGTTGATATTCATGGCGCCAGGCGCTGCCGCAGGAACCACATATAGTGATAACAGCATCTACTGCTAACTCTGAAAAGACATCAATATTATGCCTGGCCAGTAAGCGACCGTCTTCTGCATCACCGGAAGTAAATACCGGATAACCACAGCAATGCTGCTTCTTAGGCAGTACAACCTCGATGTTATTGGCAAGTAACACATCAATAGCGGCTTTGCCTGAGCCAGTATAAATATAGTTGGCCATACAACCTGTGAAAAAAGCTACCCTTGCTTTGGGCTGATTGACCTTAATGACTTCAGGATATTGTTTTCTGAGTGACTTATCCGCAAAAGGCGGAATAACCCGGCGTCTGGCAAGTCCCGGCATAGGAAAACGTGAAATAGCGCCAAGCCGCTTGCCAGGCAGACGTTTGATACCAAAATCCTGACCAAGCGAAGCCATGCTCAGGCAAAGATCAAACACTTTCCGGTTCTTCAGCAAGGTAAAGACGGCTTTCTTAACAGGCGAAAGACCTTTCTTTTCTGCCATAAGTTCACGGCCTGCCAGTATCAGTTCATCGGCCGCTACCCCGCTGGGACACTGCGAGCCACAGGTCTTGCATAATAAACACTTACTCAACATACCTTGAAGTTCTTCCTCAGGTACTTCCTTGCCTTCAAGGAAACTCCTGAGCAGTGCCAGTTTACCCCGGGCAACGCCCGACTCTACGCTGATCTCCTGGAACACAGGACACGCCGACCGGCATTGGCCGCACCGCACACATTGGTTAACAAGCTTGCGTAATGCATCCGCGTTCATATTTTCTCACCTCCTTTTTATAGTCCCATTTTACCAGGATTTAATATATTCTTGGGATCAAGGGCCTTTTTGATTGTCCGCATGACATCAAGGGCCGGACCGTGTTCCCGCTCCATGTATTTGGCGCGTACAATACCGATGCCATGTTCACCAGTTACTGTGCCATTTAGCCGTAAGGCCATTTCATGGATTTCATCACCGACCTTTTGCACCCGTTCAATCTCATCGGGGCTGTCCAGATCGATAACCGGTGCTGAGTGGAAGTTACCATCAGCCACATGACCATAGGTTACAATAATAGTATTATATTTTTCGCCAATTGCCTGAATGCCTTCAAGAGCAGCACCAACATTGGTTATCGGTACACAAATGTCTTCGCCGATATATACCCTGGTAGCTCCCGGCCGCACCCGACCGCTGGCTGCACCAACAACACTGCGGGCTTCCCACAGGGTTTTCACCTGCGCCGGATCATCAGTCCAATTGACTTCCAGTGCAATAGATTTACATACCTCGGCAATTTTCTGGGCCTGATAGGTGACACCAGGCGGTGGGCCATCAACCTCAAAAAACAATACAGCGGCAGCATCTGTCGGCAGCTTGATAGAGGGTTTGTACAAAGTAGCCGCCTTAATAGCCGACTTATCAAGAATTTCGATAGCGGAAGGCACAATCTTATTGCGGAATACCTCAACAACCGCCTTGCCGGCATCCCCCAGTTTTGCGAAAGAGGCTACAGCAATCCCTTTTTTCTCTGGCAAAGGCATAATTTTTAAGCGGGCTTTGGTAATAAGGCCCAATGTACCTTCGGCACCAACAAACAGCTTAGTCAGTTCATAGCCGGAGGCAGTTTTTAGTGAACGGCAATTCATACCACCGGTAGTAATCACCTGGCCATCAGCCATCACCACTTCCAAACCTAACACATACTCGCGGGTTGTGCCATATTTCATGGCCCGCATGCCACTGGCATTGTAGGAAATCATGCCACCAATAGTTGCCATCTTCGTGCTGCCAGGATCCGGCGGAAAGGAAAATCCAAGCGCTGCCAGCTTCTGATTGAGATCAGCATGAACAACACCAGTCTCAACAATAACCTGCAGATTGTCAGTGTCTATTTCAACAATCTGATTAAGGGCCGACAGGTCGATGACCAGACCACCGCCCATAGCGACCGAACCACCACATTGCCCGGTTCCTGCCCCTCTGGCAGTAACGGAGATGTTATGTTCATTACAATACTTTAATACCGGGGAAACATCTGCTGCGTTTTTCGGTGTAAAGACAGCAGCAGGCATATACTTATGCAATTGAGAATCCAAAGAAGAATCGTAGGCATAACACATCAGGTCAGCCTGCTCAGTACAGATTCTATCCTGCCCGGCAATTTTTACTAGTTGTTCAATGTGATTTTTGTTCAAACCAGCTACCTCCCATTTTTTTTTGAAAAGTCTTTCAATCTTTTCTAATGCAATTTACATGCCAATTCTACAGCTGGAATAAAATTTCAAAAATTATACCTCTGAACTATGATAAATTCTGAACGTACACTTTATTGTCCTGCATAAATTTTCTGACTGAAAAGGGAAACAGTTTCATTTGAAACTGTTTCCCTTTTCAGTCAGTGATACACTAATTCATATTCTTGAGTTTCCGCCACAATGTCGCCCTGCCTATACCGAGCAGCTCAGCTGCTTTTTGTTTGTTGCCCTCAGTTTTCACTAACGCTTCCTTAATGGCAGCTTCATTAACAGAGCGTGAATTTGAACTAAATTCATTAGCCGCAGGGGGGCGCAACCGGTATTTCAGCACCCTTCTGACATCACTCCCGGAAATGGTGACATCAGCAGCCTGTGCTGCCAGCCTGCCAATAATATTGTGCAGTTCCCGGATATTGCCAGGCCAGTCATATTGCAGCAGCTGATTAAGCCCCTCCGGCTCAATCCCTTCGATCGTGGTGCGGTATTTTGCATTAAACTCAGCAATAAAAAGCTGCACAAACGCTTCAATATCTGCTTTACGCTCCCGTAGCGCCGGTATTTCCACAGTCAGGACATCAAGCCGGTAATATAAATCTTCCCGGAACTTACCGATCTGCACCATCGCGTGCAAGTCCCGGTTAGTGGCTGCGATCACGCGAATATCAATCGGTGTTACCCGTTCATCACCCAGCCGGTATACCTCATGCTCCTGCAGCACCCGGAGCAGCCTGGCCTGCAGGTTTTCCGACATCTCGCCAATTTCGTCTAAAAATATCGTGCCGCCGTGAGCCTGTTCAAACAGACCGGTTTTCCCACCTTTCTTGGCACCGGTAAAAGCGCCTTCGGTATAACCAAACAACTCGCTCTCTAAGATATTCTCAGGGATAGCCGCACAATTCACAACCACAAAAGGGCCATTTTTCCGGCTGCTTGCCAAATGAATGGCATGAGCAAAATACTCTTTACCTACCCCCGTCTCGCCTAAAACAAGTACGGTGGCATCATACTTGGCAAAGTGTTTTGCATCAGCAATCGCAGTAAGCATTACCGGTGACTCAGACTTGATGTCAAAAAAATTATATTTTGCCACCCGCCCCCGACGAGCCAACTCTTCCCGGGTTTTGCGCTCAACTGCCTGGAAGTGCCGTAGTTCCTGAAGGGTAGCCACACCACCAATGACTTCACCATTGGAAATAATAGACTGGTAGTTGGCTACTACCTCCACTCCTGATGCAATCTTCTCAATGGCACCAAACTGCCGGTCCCCGGCGTCCATACACTGACGCAATCTGGCAATCAGGTTTTCCTTTGCCGCACTGTCGGAACGGGCAAGGCTTAATATCCGTTCCGCCTCACTGTTTACTGCTGTAATGCCGGCTTCCTTGTTGATCGCTAAGATCCCGTAATCGACAGAGTTAATAATAGTCTCAATTTGCTGCACATTAGCATCCCGCAAACGTTCAACTGCCAAGAGATGCCTGGCAGTCATAAAAGCACGGTTAAGTGCCTCCTGGCCTGAGCTAATAATAATACCGGTCAACCCCCGGGCAGCAGCCCGCTGCCCTACAGCCTGATTGCCAACAATACAGACCGCCCCGGCTGCTGCTGCCCGCTCAATACCAAGGGTATAATCCTGATACCTCTCAATGACCACTTTTAAACTTTTATCAGTAACCCCAAGGATGTCCTCAATACTGCCGACCCCCTCGATAATCGCACTGGAATCAACAATAGCTATCGGTTTGGCAGTTTGCTGTGCTTCAAGATAAGCCCGCAGAATATCGTAACCGCTAAATTCAACCTCTACCAGCGGTATATGGGGTAGTTTCTCAGAAATCATATGATGGGTAAGCCCCCGGCTAATGAGCACGCGCGCGCCATTTTGCACTGCTGCCTGGGCTGCCTTAACACCTTCGCTCAGGCGGGCCGTAACAACGTTAATATCATTCAGCTCGGCTGTCAGGCTGACTGCCAGGGCTGCTGCCTCTCTACTGGGGGAAATAAACACGATATCAGCCATTTTGCATTCTCCTGTTGTCGCATACTTAAGAAATTGTTTCTCGAGGAAGGATTCTTGTACAATACCACGAATACATATCTGTACACATTATGCAATGCATAAAAACCAGGAGGAATTACCCCCATGAAACTCGCAAAACGTTTAAGTAATCTCGGTACTGAAAACGCCTTTGAAGTCCTTAGTGAGGTACATCGTCTTAAAGCCGCCGGTCGTGATATCATTAGTTTTGCCATCGGCGAACCGGACTTTAACACTTCGGACAATATTAAACAAGCAGGTATTCAGGCCATCCGGGGTAACTTTACTCATTATAGCCCCTCAGCGGGAATTTTACCACTCAGAGAGGCGATTGCCGGTTATATTTCAGCTACCCGCAATATCCGGGCCTATCCCGATGAAGTAGTTGTAACACCTGGAGGTAAGCCAATCATCTACTACGTCCTGCATGCGCTGATCGATCCAGGCGATGAGGTCATTTACCCTAACCCCGGCTTCCCGATCTATGAATCAGTGATTCGCTTCACCGGCGGAGTACCTGTCCCTGCCCCCATCCTTGAAGAAAAGGATTTCAGTTTGGATACTGCCGGGCTGGAGAAACTTATCACACCAAGAACTAAACTTATTATCCTTAATAGTCCTCATAACCCCACCGGCGGCATGTTAACAGCCAAAGACCTGACAACGATTGCCGAACTGGCCTGCCGTCATAACCTCTGGGTCCTGTCAGATGAAATCTATAGCCGAATCACCTATGATGACACCTTTGCCAGCATTAGCTCATTGCCTGGCATGCAGCAAAGAACAATCATCCTTGACGGCTTTTCCAAGACCTATGCTATGACCGGCTGGCGGCTAGGCTACGGGGTTATGCCCCAGGAATTAGCCATACAAATTGCCCGCCTGATTACCAACTGCGAGTCATGCACAAATACCTTTGTTCAGTATGCCGGCCTGGAAGCGTTAGCCGGTCCGCAGAATTTCGTCGACAGCATGATCAGTGAGTTTAGAGCCAGACGTGATTTAATTGTCGCTGGCTTAAACAGCATTGCCGGGGTTTCATGCAAAATACCGAAAGGCGCATTTTATGTTTTCCCTAATATTACTGAGGCATGCAGTCGCTTAGGCTTATCTAATAGCAAAGCCCTGCAACAACACTTGCTCTATAACGGGGATGTCGCCGTTTTGCCCCGCACTGCGTTTGGGGCACAGAATGCCGGCGAGAAGCAGGAATACCTCCGTCTTTCCTATGCAACCAACCGCGAGATCATTATAAAAGGCCTGGAAAGAATCGAAAAGGCACTACGAACCCCTAAGTAAACGCTGTAGCTGATTATTATCTTTCTATTTCGATTCCTGATACCAGTTTCCTCTCTAAAATAGGCTCTACTAGCAAAAAACTAGTGAGAGCCTGTTTTTATTTCCTATTTAGGTTACATTTTAAGCAATAGCAAAGTTTTCTCATCAGTAATCCCTGTTTCCGGCAATCTGTTATCCCATTGAAAAGCCCTAAGCGGGGCCTCGGTATCTTTGCCGAAGTACCTTTCGCACGTTCCTGATGATACCCTAATTCAACCAACCTGAGCTGCAGCCTGACAACATCCGGGCCGACAGTCCCCCGCCGCAACACCCGATCGATTTTCGGCTTCGGACCAACAATATTAACCGGTGTACCCACAAGGTACCCATTCATATAGTTCTTCTGAATCATGATTGCGCATGGCAGATACAGCCATGACTGGCAAAGCCGCCAATTAACCATGGTGCACTGACACACAGAATAGATTAACTCGCAGTTAGCTGATCTATCAACAAAGCCCCGGCACACGCCAGGGCCCCACAAAAAAAGAGAACCGCCCATTACAGGGCAGTTCCTCTTTTCCTTAATTATTAAAACTTATAAATAAGCCCGGCACCAATACCTTTTAAAGTTAAGTCATCATCTTGATCATAATAACGATAATTAATGTTTAAGTCCAAGTTTTTAGTTAAGTTTTGATTAGCACCGATTTGCCATTCGGTAGCGATAGAGCTGTGTGTTACGGCAGCGTAAGCAGTAGCCTTATCTCCTAAGCTGGTTGAGGCGCTGACTCCATAGAAAAATTTATCTGATGAATTACTATAAGAACCTACGCCAGCGGCAGCAAAATCAGTATCATAATTACGGTTTCCTGCAATTAACCGGATATTGTTATCCAGTTTATACTGAATTGTTAAGTCTGTGAAACGAGTATCAACTTTTGCTTTAATTCCGGAGATAGTTTTTGACTTATCTCCCTTAATTGTTTCAAGGCCAATAATTACCTTATCGGAAACGGCAGTTTCTACATAAAACCCGCTAGCGCTAGCGTTGCCAAAATCACCGCCAAAAGCATCCACATTGGGATTCCAATACAGGTAACCTACAGCTGACTCCCCTTTCTCGAGATTTGTCACTGGTGCAGCCATAGCAACACTGGACATAGCTAAAATAATGACTAAAACTAATAATATTTTTTTCATGGACATGACCTCCCTTGTAAATTAATTACAATTTTACCATGCCGCATTGTCAAAAAGTGTCGTTTAATAATCTCGATGATTAATTTAACTGAAAAATCTTAACTATTATAATTGTATTTATAAAATTTGCCCCCAGCACAACGCCAGGGGCTTTAACTATTTACAGTATCCAATCTACTATTGCTCCTAATAATATTATCCAAAACAATAACCTACCCCACAAAGGCCACGGTTCTACCGTATCAGGCCTTTTATAAAGAAAATTACGCATATGTGCCATAATACCGCCTCCTTATATGGAATATTAGGCACTAATTTGTAATTTCCTGCAATAAATAATAATAATTAACCAGTTTTCTTTTTCTTGGGTTTTTCCTGTTTTTTATCGCCGAAATGCTGGCTTCAAGCGCGGCCATGATGTCTATAACTTTGCCGGCAGGTTCTGTTGGCGTACTACCGACCTGGGCACTTTCGGCTTTGGAATCAATCAGGCTCATGACAGATTTATAATACTCATTCTCATACTGTACCGGATTTTACTGTTTTTTTCTTGGTTACTGGTAAGCTGTTACCTCTACCTGAAATTTGTGATCAGTCGATTTGGCTATCAAAATTACAGGTTGACGAACGTTCAATTCTTCTGGCAATATAATTTGAAAACAATCACTCATTTTATAAGTTTTGGTTACTTGATAATCCAAAATTATTCCTCCTTTTGGAAAGTATTATACTGCTAAGAAACAGAGCAAAAACAAAATCCTTTTATTCCCATAGCAGATCCCTTTTTTAAAATACTCCAGCATCAGACAAACTCCTTCAAAGAAAACATTTCACCCTTTAAAATACAGCATGGCACAGAATATTTGTTCTATAAATGGAGGAAATTAGAAATGATTCTCCGCTCCCTGGCCATAATTCAAAGGTATTTTTTGTAAAATTCTTACTATTGACCGCTGTCATACTCACCCTAACTATGCCGAGAGCTATATAT
>NZ_DATMXX010000173.1:0-3371 GCF_035561255.1 Sporomusa sp.
TTTGCCGGCGCCTGTCAATCTCATTTTGAAGCTATATTATCCTCAGGCGCCAACTTTGCCAGTTCTCCTAACCGCATTTTTATTCATGCCTATGATCCGGTTTTTATTGCGGAAAAGGTGGCATTTACGCCTATCAACAAGACTGTTGAGGTAAGTGATGCGATTACTGCTTCTGTAACAGGTATTGACGGCGTAGGCGGTCTTGAAACAAGAGGAAAGTTTAGACTGGGAATGCCAAAAACACCCATCAAATAATTTGAAATACACCTTACAAGGTCAACTGTTTAAATGTAGAACGAAACAGAAAGGGGCTGTCTCAATAAGAAATTGAGGCAGCTTCTTTGCATGGAAATACAAGAGGCAGGTTCCGAAGAACCTGCCTCTTGGTGTAAAATTAAACTGTGATGAAAAAAATTACACATATAAATCCTACACAAAAACAACTTCCTATCAACTGGTTTTGCCACTCAAATGTTGGAGTACTTATTCCGGAAAATGATTCAGTCAGGCTGCTAAGCAAAATAATGGATCAACTGGACTACTCGACACTATACAAAGCCTACTCTCGCAAAGGAAGAAAATCAGCCGTATCGCCTAGAATTTTTTTAAAAGTTATTGTTTATGGCTATATGAACAATCTCTACACCAGTCGGTCTATTGAGCAAGCCTGCAGCCGGGATATCCATTTCATGTGGTTATTGCAAGGCGTGAAAGCACCGGATCATAACCGTAAGCGGAATGAGCGGTTTACCACTAGCAGGCGCTTTTCTAACGCAATTAGCTGCTGGGGAAGGGAAGCAAGGGGGCTTTAGCGAAATATAGTGACATAAATTGGTCATGGAGGCGCTGCGGTGTTAAAAGCTAAGGAACAGCCCGGTCTGTCTGTCTGTAAGGCTGCCGGAATTTTTTATACGCCTGAGCATATTGTTAATTACATCCTTGCACATACTTTGGCTAAGCATGATGTTGTGACTGATCCGACACCACGGGTTTTAGATCCGGCCTGTGGCACCGGCAACTTTTTAGTGGCTGCCTATGATCTGCTATGTCAAAAATTTGCAGAGAACCTTATTCTGCTCAGGCAACGTTACGGCCGGGATCAATACATCATAACAAAAGGTAGATCGAAAATCCGGCTTGCCGGCAGCCAGTATTGGCAGCCGGAAAACCTCCATTACCACATTGTTAGTTGCTGCTTATATGGTGCTGACATTGACGCTGACGCAGTTGCTGTGGCTAGGCTTCGACTGGAAGCAAAAGGGGATGCAAAGGTACCTGGGCTAAGTAATCATCTGATTATTTGTGACAGTCTGATTAAATGGGAAGTAGACATAGCCGCCCCAAATCAGGACTGTGATAAAAATAACCCTCATTCTGCAATTTTTTTAAAATTTTGGGAGTTGAAGTTCGATTATATTGTGGGCAATCCGCCGTATATAAGTTTTGGCTTAAACCGGGTAGGAAAAATGTCTATAGATCAGTCGGAATATTTAAGGCGTAATTATGCACACTCAGCTCAGTATAAGCTAAGTTATTATGCTTTGTTCTTTGAAAGAAGCATTCAGGCACTAAAACCAGGTGGTTATCTGGGGTTTATAACACCTGACAGCTACCTGCTCGGGCGTTATTATTCTAAAATTCGCGAATATATATTAGAAACTTGCTTAATTCAGGCAATAACATTGGTAAATAACAATGTGTTTGCCGGTGTCTTGGTGGGTACTCCGGCTATTACTATCCTGAGGAAGATTAACCAGGACATCTCTAAAACTGACATATCAGTCAGTAAATTTGATGGCAATGGGGGGATGGTAGATACTTATCAGTATGATCAAGAATATTTTTCGTGGCAGGTTTACAAACGGTTTCGTTTGTTCTTTCATGCCAGAGATAAGATGCTTATTGATAAGATTGAGCAAGTCCCCTGCGTATTCAAAGATATCACCAAGATTCGGACCGGGATGCGTTCTCTTACCGTACAGGCTGAGATTAAAGGCAAGACTAAGCAAGGAGATACTTGGCACAAGGGGATAATATCCTCAGGGCAGATACTGCCGTTTTATCTTAATTATCAGGGTGACTGGCTTGATGTGAACCCTGATAAGCTGAATAAAGGCGGCTGGGATAAGGCAATCATCGCCGGACCTAAAATTTTTTTGCGCCAGACTGGCGACAGCTTAATTGCCACTATCGATAGGTCTGGTCTATATCATTTAAACAATATCCATTCACTGGTGGTTTCAGGGGATGGAGCAAGTCTGGAATATTTGACATGTATTCTTAATTCTAAGCTAATGAACTATTACTATCATACCGTAACACTGGAAAAGGGTCGCCCCATGGCGCAAGTGGATATCGAGACTGTGGAAAAACTGCCATTAATCATAGATCACCAATATGCTGATAAATTGAATTTTCTAGGCGGAAGGCTGTTACAATTGTCTGAGGCTGCCTACTTTCATGGGCCAAAGCAAGATACTGATGCTATGACTGCCAACAAATTTATATCACTGCTAAATGAAATGAATATAATAGTATACAGTCTGTATGGTTTGTCGGAAAGTGAGATTACTTATATTGAGCAGGTTGAAGCTGCAAATATAAATAAATACGTAAAACATGAAAATAAGTAAGAGGACGTCTGGCCGACGTCCTCTTTTGGTGTAGAATAACTATTATTTTGGTCGGGATTTATTATCTCCGGGAGGTAATATACTGGTGGCCATTTTGTTAGTCAGATTATCGGCATCTTTGCCGCCATAGGGTCCCTGTTGTGTCTGCAGTTCGCCAAAAGGTCCATGTTTTGACTTTAAATTATTGTCATAGATTTTACCCATTATTAAATCACCTCCTGAGATAGTGTTTCCCAAACAAACGTATTTCGCGCTTGGCAATTTCAGTCTTTACAGCTATATGTTACAAAGTGTGTAAAAACCCGCGCTTAAATAAAAGCGCGGGTTTTACACTATCAGACTACATGCACTTAGGACAGCCGCCACGGTGTTCGTGATAATCGAACTCATGGCCGCAGTAGGGGCATAGTTTATACAGACGATAGGTGCAGATTCTGTATAACTTATAGTAGCATTTATAGGTTTTCACACACTCTTTAGTCGGCTGGCACTTCATTTTGGGAGTACAGCATGACATATCCATGTCTTGACAATCATCCATCGTATCACACTTGTCATACTTGTCGCACTTATCATACTTATCGTACTTATCATTACAGCCGCATTTTGATGAATCATCATCACATTTCCAGTAAGGATATTTCTTATAAGACTTCATTAAAATATAGCCTCCTTTATATTTTGGGAATTTAGTTATTTTGCCTGCAAGGCAGAACAACATCCTGCTATATACTATGA
>NZ_DATMXX010000174.1:0-9177 GCF_035561255.1 Sporomusa sp.
GCCGGCAAGGAAAAAAAGAATGATAAAGAAATAAATGAATTGTTTATGCTCAAGGGACCATTTTGTTAAATTAAAACCAGTCATAATGAGTCACCGCCGAATTTAACTTTTTGCCCCTCTTTGAGTTTATGTACTCCGGCAATGACGATCCGGTCCCCTTGCTGCAGGCCGCTTAGTACTTGAATGCTCCCATTGCCGAAACTGCCAGTTTGAATGGGGCAAAGTGTCAGTACGTCCTCTTTTATCAACCACACTTTGGGCATATCGCCATCTTGATAGACAGCAGCCAGCGGAATCATTACACTGGACTTTATATTGTTATCACCTACGATAACGGCAGCAGTCATTCCTAGTTTTATTTCCGCCGGCGGGTTGATCAAGCTAATGCGGACTTTAAAGGTACGAGTGGCTTGATCTGCCATAGGAGCAACCTCTCTAATCGTGCCATTTACAGTCACATTGGGCAGCGCCCAAAAAGCAACTTTAACTTGCCCGGCTTTACGCAATTCTTCTATACGGTTTTCCGGGACACTAATTTCCACCTCACGTCCACCATCTTGCACGACAGTAATGACGGTTTGCCCGGCAGTCACCACTTGCCCCATTTCAGCAGTTACACTGGTAATAACGCCCGGTTTATCGGCCCGTAAGAGACTATAATCTAACTGATTACTCCCCTGCGTATGTTGGGCGGAGGCCTGCCGTACGGCGGCGAGGGCTACTTCATAGGAGCTGGTATATTGGTCATATTGGGCGCGGCTGATCGCACCTGTTTCTAAGAGCTGGCGATAGCGCTGCAGATTGCTTTCAGCAAGCTTAAGCTGCGACTCAGCAGAAGCTACCTGGGCTGAACTGCTGCTTACGTTTTGTTGAAGATCTCTCGGATCAATTTGCATTAAGACATCACCGTCATTAACTGTGCTGCCAAGTTGAACGTTACGTTTTAAAATTTTTCCACTGACCTGAAAGCCGAGTTGACTTTCATACCGTCCGCGAACTTCTCCTGAATATGTATAGCCTTGTGCTGCTTCTTTCGTACCGATGACAGCAGTGCGTACCATTGTAATTTCTTCAGCTGCCGATTTTATACTGTTATGGTTTGCCCAGGAAAGGCTGCCGCCGATAACGCCTGCACCGATTCCTACTACAATTAAGCCGTAAACTAATTTCTTTCTGGGCAGTTTGGTCAAAAATTTAAACTGTTTCATTGGTTTGCTCCTTTACTCTCGCTATGTTTCAAGGGTATACGCTGAAATACCGGGGGTTCGTACGCCAGGAGATGAATCATCGGTCCAGCACAGATGATTTCGATTCTTCCGACCTGTCTGCCTTCCCAAGTCCAGGTCTGCTTCAATTCGGATACAAGTTGATTAATTTGTTCCTGTGGCAGCGAGGAATCTGCCGCGACAGGGATTCCTTGAATAATAATGGTACACACTTTTGCTCCTCCAAATAACAAAATTCCAGGTGCTAAATTCTATTAAAAGACCCCCTTAGTTAATTGACTTAATTCAATTAATCGATGAAAAAAAGCGCTCATTCAGGTTTCTGAAAAGCGTTTTTCGTTTGCTAGTACAATTCGTTGTTTATAAGAAGCTGGATAGTATCCTGCTTCGCTCCTAAGGCAGTTTCAATAAGCTTTTCTGCCAATTTAAACTGATAATGAAGTAATTCTGCAGGTACTTTTTCATAAATTGCATTAATCAAAGACTCAAGAATGGCTAGAACTATATTGACTACAGCTTGTGGATGAGCCGCATTAAAATATTGTTCACGGTTTCCTTCCTCAATAATTTCCAGCAATAATGGTGCTAGTAGCCGGTCACCTTGCCGGGCTAACTTATCTAGGAAATGTATTGTTCCATCATTATAAAGGAATTCAAAAGTCAAGCCATCCTCATGATACAGCGATTGAAATAAGGTCTGTATGACAACCTGGAATTTATTGCACAAAGGGATCTTATTGGGATGAATCATCATTTTGATTCTTGACATATAGTCAGACAGTTCCCGGTTAATTAAAGCCTCTAATAATTCCTCTTTGGATTTAAAGTAGTAATAAATCGTCCCCTGGGCGACTCCCAGCTTTTTAGCGATGTCACTAATTGCCGTTTCATGATACCCCTTTGAATAAAACAGAGGTTCTGCAGCATTTAAAATTTCAGTGATACGTATTTGGGGATCTTGTGGCGGTCGAGCTATTGCTATCACCTCATTAATTGACTCGATTCAAATTATATAATATTTAAGCGAAAACCGTCAATATTTATTTTACCAAGAATACTTTCATCTGCCTCTCGCTGTCCTATTCTCTATTTTCTTAATGTGGGCGGCTCATGCTCAGCCAGTGCGCAAATATCTCTGGCTATTTTCACTATTTTTTCAACATCCTCAGCCAGTTTCCGATTATGAATTCTGGCTTCACACAATACGCTGCGAATTTTCTGGAGACTATATGCAATTAAATATTCTATATCCTCTGTTTTGGCCACTACTTCAGGCTGTGTAAGATTTATATTCTCAGCCCTATTACAATCACCGGGTTTGGAGGAAATAACTTGCTGTTGACCTTCCCCTGATACATCCAACAAATTGCCATTTGAGTCATCATTTTGCATATTTATCCCTCCTTAAATGATAGTAGATTCTAAATAATTATCTTCGAACACCGCTAATTGACTATTTATGAACCAGACACTGGGAATCTAAGGTTTGCCAGAAACCTATTTTGAAAATCGCTCTGAGCAGCCAATTCAATATAGTTAACCTTATCAGCAATAATAAAACACCGCCGCAAATTATCTGTAGACAATAACGCCTGTACAGCTCCCGTACCTGCTGCATTGCCGACAGACAAAACCTGTTCCCTTGTAACCCTCGGCAACATTCCGATATTAATGGCACTGTCAATATCAACATAATTACCAAAGGCACCCGCCAAACATACCTTTAAGTTAGTTTGGGTCCCCAACTCCTTCATTAAAAACTCAATACCCGTACAAATCGATGACTTCACTAGTTGGATCTGACGTATGTCTGCCTGCGTAATAGAAATGTTTGCCCCGCTTGCTGTGTTTTTCCCTTCGACAAGAACAAACTCCCAGGCATCACCCTGGTTGATAAGACGCTGCACAAGATTTGCCGGAATATTGGAAACACCAGGCTTGCGAAACCGCCCACTTGCATCCAGGAGACCAGCTTTCAACAATTGTGCAATCGCTTTTACCATCCCTGAGCCGCATATCCCGGCAGGCTGGGTATTGCCAATAACGTCAAAGGAGATACCGTGTTCTGAAATTTTGACATCGGCAATAGCGCCCTCGGTCGCACGCATCCCGTCACGCATATGTGCCCCCTCAAAGGCGGGTCCGGCTGCCGTAGAGCACGCATATAGCTTATCGCCAGCTCTAATCACCATCTCGCCATTCGTGCCTAAATCAACCAGCAGGGTTGGGTCTAGTCCAATATCCTGATTCACCGCTAAAATGGCAGCTGTCGTATCTGAACCGATAAAACTTGCGATATTCGGTAAGACTACAACTTTGCCTTGATTGTGTATTTCAAGTTCAATCTCTCGCGCGTATAGCGGTGCTACATATTTGAATAAGGCAGCATAAGGCTTTCTCACTAAAGTTGACGGAGAAATCTCCAGTACCAGATGAGCCATGGTCGAGTTACCCGCAATAGTTACTGTATAAATATTCGAGCTTTTGATGCTGACTGCGTCACAAAGCTCACTGATGATTGTGTTTAGGCAGGTGCGAATAAGTTGCGATAGTCCTTCTAATCCACCAATTAGATCATGCGTGGCTTGAATGCGGGAGATTACGTCTGCACCAAGCGTAGCTTGCGGATTATTCTTTGAACATATCGAAACGATTCTCTGTTCATTGATATCAACCAGCATTCCTACAACAGTTGTTGTCCCAATATCAAAAGCAACACCATACAATACACCCGATGTATCACCGGCTTCTATTGCCACCACTTTGCCATCAAGCAATGTTAAGGTAATATGAGCAGGCTGTGCTTCCACCACTTCACTTAATCGTCGCAACATGGTTGTACTGCTGATCAGTGCGGGATCATCTAAAATACTAGTATCTTTATTCCCAACACCTATAGCTTGCCTGATCATTTCCTGAAGTGAGTAATGGTTATCTACGGTGGGATACTCGGGTGTTAGGACAACCTTTCTTACCAGAGGATCCCCTGATGTAATCACTAGATCCAAGCCTTGACCTTTTTGGCTCACTTGTGCCTTCTTCATTTGAATTGCAATGTCTCCCTGAGGATAAATCTGACAGGCCATGTATGTACCATCTTTATTAGGCTGTATCTGAGCTCCGTCGACACCGGCGACCTGACCTTTAAGAACCCGGACTTTGCATTTACCACATGTACCCTTGCCACCACAGTTGGCTTCTAAAAAGACTCCGCCGTCAATTAATGCCCGCAATACTGTGCGGTCTTGACTACAGGGAATAATCCTGTCTTCATTGTCAATTACTAAACTATATTCTGTAGCTGACTCACTCATTGTATATACCTTCTTTCCTGCCATAAATATCCTGATAAAATGATATCTTATTACATTTTAAATCGCCGGATAAGGAGATTAAGTTTCTCAGCCATAGCAGCCATATTTTCACTGGAATCCGCCATTTTGTTAATAGAAGCCGATTGTTCATCCATAGTTGCGGCAATAGCATGGATGCTGTTTGCCGTTTCCGCGGTTCGTTCTCCAGCCCGTTCCGCAAACGCCAGCACACCATCACTCGAGGCACTAAGTTCTTCTGCGGCTGCTGTGATTTCCTGAATCTTAAGGTTTAGTAACTGTACGTGCTCAATGATCTGCTTAAATTTTTCCCCGCTTGACATAATCACTTCGGCTCCACGTGTTACTTCCCGGGTACTCACCTCCATAACGGCAACAACATTGTCTCCTTCTTTGCCAATCTCGCTAATTATCGCAGCAATTCTTTTCGCAGCTGCTTGCGACTGTTCGGCGAGCTTGCGCACTTCCTCAGCTACAACAGCAAATCCCCGTCCATGCTCACCTGCTCTGGCGGCTTCTATCGCGGCATTCAGCGCCAACAAATTGGTTTGGCCTGCAATAGTACTGATAACGGTGACGATTTCGCTTATCTGTTGTGAGCTTTCCCCGAGTTTGACGACTGCTTGGGCAGCCTGTCCGACATCCTGGCTAATCGATTGAATCTGCTCATTGGTCGTAGTTACCATCCTGCCACCCGCCTGGGCTACTTGCGTGGCTTCCACCGACATAGCCGCAATATCACTGGCCGTTTTTGCTACATGACTAATCGCGTCCGACATTTCCTGTAAGGAAGTGATGGTTCTCCGGGCTTCGTCTTCCTGCTGCATCGAATGAGCCGAAAGCGCCCCGGTGATACCGGCGATCTGTGAAGCAACATCGGAGGATTGCTCTGACGTACTATGAAGTTCCTGACTCGTCGCCGCAACCTGTTCTGATACTTTAGCAATTTCCATAGTCATTCTGCGCAGATTGTCAGTCATACAGGAAAAGGCAACAACCGTTTTTCCAATTTCATCGTTTTTCTTATAGTCTATGGTAGAAATCTTCAGATTACCGCTAGCTACTCGTTCAACGGCAATCGATAAATTAACTAACGGATTGATAATTCGCCTGTTGACCATAAAAATCATTACACCAACCAAACAAAGAATCGCAATAAGGATCATGCCAACGTTAGAGTATAGCAATTTCATAAGGGATGCATTGATTTCGGCCACCGGATACATTAACACCAGCGTCAATCCAGTATCGCCAATTGGCGAATACACGGCAAATACATTTTTGCCTGTCAGTTTGGCGATGCCGGACTTACCACTAGTAAAGATAGTGTCCCCCAGTTCCTTCAATTCCGTATCCGCGTCCTCAGTAATCTTCTCTGAAAGCTTTTTCGTTACAACTCCATTCTTTTCAGCGTAGTTACCAAGGTAATACCCTTTTTTATCAATAGCAAAAGCATAACCGCTTTGTCCGACCTTTATATTGCTTAACAGATTTTCAAAAGCATCCAAAGTTAAATCGATTGATACAGCTCCTACTTTTTTTTCATTCTTAACAATTGGTACAGAACAGGTAATCCAAATAAGGTTGGGATCTCGCCCCTGGGTTGGGTCAGTATACAAAACAGGCTTGTTAGTTTCCAGCACGGCCTTATAATAATCCATATTTCGATAGTCAAACTGTTTGTCCGTATACTGTTCAAATTTACCACTTTTATCTTTTACGATGATGCGGCAATACGCTTTGAATCCGGGTATGTATTCTGGTTCTAGCGCTATGGAAGCCGAAGAAAAATCGGGGTTTTTAGACACCATCCTTTTTAAAAATTCGACGTGAACAACCTCATCAGCTTGCTGCTGCGAAGCAACTAAATGACTGATTGCTATTGCCCCATCTGCAGCTTCTTTAAAAGTAGTATTCAGTGCATACGCTTCCTTATCAGTCTGAAGTATTAGTTCTTTTTGGATTCTTTCTATGGCAAAACTGTTAAACTGCGTGAGGCTAAGCGTTGTTTGCGCACCAAAAATCACACAGGTAACGCCGGCAATTATCAGCGCAAAAACTATTTTTATACTTTTCATTTTAGCTTCCTTCTAAATATTGAGTATCTCATTAAATTTAACACAGGGCATCGAAGCAATAATATTTATAAACTCCCGCCCGGAAATCATTCCGGCCGGGAGTTTATACGCTTTTTACTCAAGGTGAAGCAAATTTACTACCTTCCCTTTTCCAGAATAGACTATAAAACTAGGCCATAGTCTAGAAGAAATACCACAGACTGCCGATAAAGTTGCGTCTGCCATCAGAACTTTTGCCATTTTTATCTTTCACATCATTATATTGTAGCAATAAGAGTCCGTTTTTGAACACGGTGTACTCAACACCATATTCAAACCCTTTTGTATCGTTTAGGACGGCTTTAGGACCTGCGACATCGGTTGCCTCAGGGGTGCTCCACCACAAGGGGTCAAAATTTTTGTCGGCTTTTCTATAGCCCACCCAAACACCGTAGGTATGCTCTTTTGAGAGGTCAGCGCCCAGATACTTCAAAGCTGTATTCAACGCTTTGGCCTCTGAACCGCCATTACTATCCTTGGCATACTGCGCCCCATTGCTGGCATACTCGGCTTTTATAGAAAATTTGTCAAAGGTGTAACCAACACCAATGGCTTTCGTCCTGTACTGGTCCTCTTTTCTGTCAGTAAACCAGGCTAGGGTCATGTCCAAGTCAGAAGTAATATTGTACGCCATATCCACAAATGCATAATTAGGCGACTTCCAGTTATCAGCATGATATTGAGCAGCACCGGCATTGACCTTGACTTTATTACCAAAGCTAATTTTTGCACCATCCCAGTCATGCGGAACATCAACAGTAATTCCTTTACCAATAACCCAGGGTATGCGGCCGGCAGCAAAATTCACGCCATTAAAAAGTTTGCCGGATAAATAGGCAAGATCCAGAAAGGCATCGCCAAATGCGCCTTTTCCCGTCCTGGCATCGACACTCTTAGACTCAGTGGCGAATCGGCCGGTAAATGCTAAATCATCTGTTAACGGCGCATTCATAGTTAAGCGCAGCCGGGTCTTTACCGTAGTTGGATCGCTGCCATCAGAAACCTTAGTCCATTCATAGCGTTCACGGACTGAGCCGGAAAACGTAATGTTATCCTGCTTTTTTTCCACTTTAGTCAGTCGAACATTGAACCCTTCCAGTTCAGACTGGTACTCTGCAGCCAATTTTTCAATAAGAGCTTTATCGGCCTCATTGGCTTTGTCAGCGTGAGCTATAGCATTGGAAACTATAGCAGCCATTTCATAGCGGCTAACTGTTCTTTCCCCCTGAAAACTGCCATCGCCACTACCGGTAATAATACCTGCGTCAGCCAATTTCTGTACGGCATCATAGGACCAATGTTTCACCGGAACATCCGCAAAAGGATTGGCAGCAAACGCAGTACCTGTGATACTTAGCCCAAACACCATAGCCAGCATAGTAGTTATCATCTTTTTCATTTATCATTCCTCCATGAAAATTGCAGTACGCTCTGGAAACTCAAAATAATTTTTGCTTCAAAGCTTCGAATCCGGGAGCAACACGGAGTATTCTTACAAAAGTACTTTAGCCAATGAGACCCTTACGGTAAGCATTGGAGAATTTGCGGCACAACCGATCCTGCCCCAACAATACTTGTGTGGCCAGCAAGGCGCTTTGGAGATCTTTATCCAACGGATCCATGATGGCAGAATCCATCCCCTCATAAAGAGCCAGACAGAAGAAGTAACGGTTCACCAGCTTCCGCAAAGGCATTCCAAAAGAGACATTGCTTAACCCCGAAGTGATTTTAACCTCAGGGAATTCCTGCTTTATTTGCCGCATTGTCTGTAAAAAGCATAATATCGAAGTGTTGTCGGTAGAAACCGCGCTTACCAGTGGGTCGATATAAAGCCTGTTCTGAGGAATGCCATAGTCATTGGCTTTCTTAACAAGGCTTCTGGTTACCTCTAACCGGGGTTCAACAGTAGTGGGAATACCCCGGTCATCAACCGTCAGACAAATTACATTAAAACCGTAATCACGCACTAAGGGATATACTTGATCTGGCTTGTTGCCTTCCTCCGATACCGAATTAATCATACCCGGCTTTTTCACTAGTGGAATTACCGCTTTTATAGCTTCGGGATTAGGGCTATCAATACAGATTGGTGTGTCAACAGCTTCTTGCACACACTCAATAAGCCATTTCAGGGTTTCAATTTCAATATCTACTTCCGTCCCTGCACAAACATCAATATAATGAGCACCGGCCTCTGTTTGTTTGACAGCCAGATTTTGAATGATTGCCTTGTCTTTTTCTTTTATGGCATTAGCGACAGACTTAATCGTTCCGTTAATTTTTTCTCCAATGATTATCATCTTAGCGTCCCATCCATTCTTTGCAAATTCTTACAGCTTTAGCAGCATTAGTGGTCCAGCCATCTGCGCCAATTCTTTTACACGACTCCTCGGTTACAGGCGTTCCGCCCACAAGGATTTTCACCTTATCCCGCAAACCGGCTGCCTCGATTGCTTCTATCGTATCTTTCATACCTTCCAGGGCGAGTGTTAACACGCCGGC